>NZ_MUBA01000713.1 GCF_002154575.1 Streptomyces bobili | reverse complement strand
GGAGGGGAGTCTTCGGCGGTATCGGTTGTTCGCGGCTCGGGATCCTCGGGTGTTGATCGGGATTGATCCGGAAGGGGTGTGGGGAGAGCGGGAGTTGATCGCGTTGATGGCGGAGAAGTGTGGGGTTTCGGCCGATCCGCAGGACACTTCAGGGCATGATGTGATCGATCCGGAGCGGACCCTCCGCGCGCTGGACGCCTTCGCGGAGCGGCTCGCGGTGGTTGCCCAGCGTGGTGGGCCCGTGTTGTTCGGGACCGGGCATCCGCAGCGGCTGCTCGGGTTCTACGCGGGGATCGCAGACGCTTTGTCGGCGGCGGGATGTGTTGTTCTCACCCCGGCGCAGGGTCGCTGTGTCGACATAACGACCCGGTTCGGTCTACGCACGCTCCAGCTCGCCTACGTGCGGGGCGTCGGGTTGATGCGGGAACCCGGTCCCGAGCGCCCCGGTGGTGCCACCGGCGCACACACGCACTCACCCCTCCCGGTTCGGCTGGCGCTGGCGGCGGCCGTGGAGGCCGGCGGGCCGTTGCCGGAGCTGGTGATCGGGGACCACGGCTGGGTCTGCGGGGCAGGTCAGCTGGGGTTCGAGGCGATCGGCCTGGCGGACAGCGACGATCCCGCGCTCTTCGTCGGGGAGGCCGAGGGGACCGTGTCCGTCGTCGTTCCACTTGATGACGGCGCGCGCGCCGAGTACTACCTGCCGCTCACCCGCTACGTACTCAATCGGGCGTGTCTGTCACAGTAGGCCCCCGATGGTTGCACCTCTTCCCCACTCGCATCACCCGCCCCTACATTGGGGAGTGAGCACGCAGCGACGAAGAGTCACCGGAAGGGGAAGCCGGTGGCCGTCGAGTCGAGTGCGGAAGGTTCAGGTGTGTCATGGCTGCAGCTGGCGAGAGGCCTCTGAACGAGGTTCAGTTCCTTACCGTGGCGGAAGTCGCCTCGGTGATGCGAGTGTCCAAGATGACCGTGTACCGGCTGGTGCACAGCGGTCATCTGCCCGCGATCCGGGTCGGAAGGTCCTTCCGCGTTCCGGAGCAAGCGGTTCACGAGTACCTCCGCGAGAGCTATGTGGGGGTGGAAACGGCCTGACGGCAGGGGTGGGGGGACCCGCACCACAGGGCACTCCAGGGTCCCTCCGCCGCCTCGATTACGACCTCAGCGCTCGGGCGGGTAGGCTAGCCCCTCGTAGGTCGTATGGGCCCATGGCGCCCAGCACCGAGTGATGAGAAGTGAGCGAGGGTAGTCGTGGGCTCTGTTATCAAGAAGCGGCGCAAGCGGATGGCCAAGAAGAAGCACCGCAAGCTGCTCAAGCGCACGCGCGTTCAGCGTCGTAACAAGAAGTAGTTCGCTCGACGCGAGCCGCGAAAGCGTGGTGTGGCCCCCCAGCCGGTTACCGGCTGGGGGGCCACACGCATGTCCGGAGTCTGTGCGGCCGGCTGAACCCCGTGCGGATCCCTGGACGCACACCATGGCTGATCTGCTCGTATGACCGACCGTTGCCGTCACTTCATGCATCGGGTGGTCATCACAGCGCAACACCGACCCGCTAGGTTGGCCCGCAGCGGGGAACGCGGCAGGGTGGGGAAACACAGCAGGGTGGTACCGGACCTAGTGATGGACGAAGGAAGGCGCTGATCTTGGGCAAGGTCGTGCTGGTGACCGGGGTGGCCCGTCAGCTGGGGGGCCGGTTCGTACGGCGGATCCAGCGTGACCCGGACGTGGACCGGGTGATCGCGGTGGACGCCGTGCGGCCCGAACACCATCTGGGCGGTGCCGACTTCGTCCAGGCTGACATCCGGCAGTCCACGATCGCGCGGGTGCTCGCCGAGACCGGTGCCGACACCGTCGTACACCTGGACGTGACGGCGACCGCGCTCGGCAGTGGGAGCCGGACCACGGTCAAGGAGACCAACGTCATCGGGACGATGCAGCTGCTCGGCGCCTGTCAGAAGTCGCCGAACGTGAAACGCCTCGTCGTGAAGTCCAGCACCAACGTGTACGGCTCCGCGCCCCGCGACCCCGCCGTGTTCACCGAGACCACCGCGGCCAAGTCGCTGCCCAGTGGCGGGTTCGCCAAGGACACCGTGGAGGTCGAGGGGTACGTCCGCGGGTTCGCCCGGCGGCGCCCCGACGTCGCGGTGTGCGTGCTGCGGTTCGCCAACATCCTCGGCCCGACCGCAGAGACACCGCTCGCCTCCTACTTCTCGCTGCCGGTCCTGCCCACCGTCTTCGGCTACGACCCGCGGCTCCAGTTCGTGCACGAGGACGACGTGATCGAGGTGCTGCGGATCGGCTCGCACGAGCCCGGCCGTGGCACGCTCAACAGCGGCACGTTCAACATCGCCGGCGACGGCGTGCTGCTGCTGTCGCAGTGCTCCCGACGGCTCGGCCGACCCACCGTCCCGCTCCTGCTGCCGGCCGTCACCTGGGCGGGCACCCTCGTGCGTACGCTGGGCATGACGGACTTCTCGCCGGAGCAGATCCGGCTGCTCACGCACGGCAGGGTCGTGGCGACCAACCAGATGCGCGAGACGCTGGGATTCACGCCGAGGTACACCACAGCGGAGACGTTCGCGGACTTCGCACGCAGCCAGGGGCCGGGGCTTCTGCCCCCCGAGGCCGTCGCGACGGCCGTCGACCGGATCGCCGCGCTGCCCGTCGCGGGCGGCAGCCACCCCCCGACGCACCGCGCCAACTGAGGAGCGCATCAACAATGGCGGACGCCAAGGTCATTCCGTTCGACGACGATCGGTCCCGCGGGGGCGCCGCGCAGCGGCCGTCGCGGCGCCGGAGCGCGGGGAGCGGGCGCCGGAACGGCGAGCCGGCGCCGGTCCGTGAGATCGGCGAGGCCGGTGAGGTCACCGAGGTTCGTGAGGTCCAGGCCCTGCCCACCAGGGCCGTTCCGCAGGATGATGTCCCTGTGACCGGTGAGGAGCAGCCGCCGCGGCCCGACGGTGACGGGGGCGGCCTGGAGCGGCGTATCGCCGGGGGGCTGTCCTTCCTGCGCCGCCGGCTGACCGGCGACTACGACGTCGACGACTTCGGCTACGACCAGGAGCTGACCGACCAGGTCCTGATGTCGCTGCTGCGCCCGGTGTACGAGAAGTACTTCCGGGTGGAGGTGAAGGGCGTCGAGAACATCCCCGCCGACGGCGGTGCGCTGATCGTCTCCAACCACTCCGGGACGCTGCCGCTGGACGGGCTGATGATGCAGGTCGCCGTCCACGACCATCACCCGGCGGGCCGTCATCTGCGGCTGCTCGCCGCCGACCTGGTCTTCGTGCTGCCGGTCGTCAACGAGCTGGCCCGCAAGCTCGGGCACACCCTGGCGTGCTCCGAGGACGCCGAACGGCTGCTGGCGCAGGGCGAGCTGGTCGGGGTGATGCCGGAGGGCTTCAAGGGCATCGGGAAGCCCTTCGGCGAGCGCTACAAGCTCCAGCGGTTCGGTCGGGGCGGCTTCGTGTCGACGGCGCTGCGCCAGGGCGCCCCGATCATCCCCTGCTCGATCGTCGGGGCGGAGGAGATCTACCCGATGATCGGCAATGCCAAGACGCTCGCCCGCGTCCTCGGCTTCCCGTACTTCCCGCTCACCCCGACGTTCCCCTGGCTGGGCCCGCTGGGCGCGATCCCGCTGCCCACGAAGTGGACGATCCAGTTCGGCGAGCCGATCCCCACGGACGGCTACCCGCCGGAGGCGGCCGAGGATCCCATGCTCATGTTCAACCTGACGGACCAGGTGAGGGAACAGATCCAGCACACGCTCTACAAGTTGCTGGTGCAGCGGCGGTCGGTGTTCTTCTGAGATGTGTTGCGACAGGGCTACGGCGGTGGG
>NZ_MUBA01000712.1 GCF_002154575.1 Streptomyces bobili | reverse complement strand
GGCGGCGATGACGGCGGCGCCGAGACCGGCGGCGGTGACACTGATCTCCACGAGGATCAGCGTGTTGACGGTGCTGTCGACCGCGGCGGTCGGCAGGGCGACGTAGTAGCCGGAGCCGTCGTCGCCGTGCGCATACGCCACGAGGTAGTCGCCGAGGCCGGGAATGGTCACGGTGTTCGTGCCGGTCGTGGACACGCCCTCGAACGCGGCGCGCTGGGACGCGGTCAGCGGGGTGGCCTTCATCTGCTGACGGATGTCGTCGGACACCCGCACGGCGACGGCGGCCTTGGAGATCGTGCCGTCGGCGGCGACCTCCGCGGCCACGGTCTTCTCCTGTGTCGGGCCGTGGGTGACGAAGAGGTCGACCCGGTCCTCCACGAGGAGGTTCTGCTCACCGTCCTTGCCGAACGGAGGTCCCGACAGCCGCTTGCCCGCGTCGACGACCTGATCGCCCAGCTGCTCGTACAGATGCGACCGCAGGGCCAGTGTCGTCACCGTGCCGATCACCGCGCAGACCACCGCGATCAGCACCACCGACGCGACGACGAGCCGGGTCCGCAGGGTGCGGGGCTTGCGGGGCTTGCCTGCTCGCTTCAGCGCACGCGGCCGTCGTCGCCCGCTCATGACGCGGCGGGCTTGATCAGGTAACCGGCGCCGCGCCGCGTGTGGATCATCGGCTCGCGCCCCGCGTCGATCTTGCGGCGCAGATACGAGATGTACAGCTCGACCACGTTGGCCTGGCCGCCGAAGTCGTAGGACCACACGCGGTCGAGGATCTGGGCCTTGCTGAGCACCCGCCGCGGATTGCGCATGAGGAAGCGCAGCAGCTCGAACTCGGTGGCGGTGAGGTGGATGTTGTCGCCGCTGCGCGAGACCTCGTGGCTGTCCTCGTCGAGGGTGAGGTCGCCGACGACGAGCACCGACTCGGAGCGGCGGTCGGCGGCGCCGGAGCGGCGGATCAGCCCGCGCAGCCGGGCCACGACCTCCTCGAGGGAGAACGGCTTGGTGACGTAGTCGTCGCCGCCCGCGGTGAGGCCGGCGATTCGGTCCTCGACGGCGTCCTTGGCGGTGAGGAACAGGACGGGGACGTCCGGCAGGTCACGGCGCAGCCGGCCGAGGACGGTCAGCCCGTCCATGTCCGGCAGCATCATGTCGAGGACGACGGCGTCGGGCCGGAAGTCGCGGGCGGTCTGGATGGCGCCCGTGCCGTCGCCGGCACTGCGGATCTGCCATCCCTCGTAGCGCAGGGCCATGGACAGCAGTTCGGTGATCGACAACTCGTCGTCCACCACCAGCACGCGGACGGGGCTCCCGTCCGGCCTCAGCAGTTCGGTGCGCCCCTGGGGCGAGGTCGTGGTCATGGAGGACACCATGTCGGGGTCCTCTGAGAGCACGCTTTCCCCTGTCTGTGATTTCCCTGAGAAACACACAGCGGGCTCTCAGGAAAGCGGGGTGCGGGCGGCGCCGGAGCGGCCCGTCCGTCCGCGTATGCCCCGGTTCCGCGGCCGGAACGGGCCGGCGGAGTGCCTGACTCCGCGGTGGAAGACCCTGAGTGTTCCTGGGAGTTGCCTGAGGAAGCCGGACGCTGCCGGAGGCACGGCACCCGCTCGTGAGGAGGCGGTTGCGGTCGAACTCGTCCGGCCGGGGACGCCTCAGAACAGCTCGTCCTGGAGGTGCCCCGCCGGTCTGCTGAACTCCCTTATCGGCAGGGTCACTTCATCGGCGCCCCCGGCCGGGACCAGCTCCCAGCCGCGCATCAGCCGGGTGTCCAGGACGACGACCCCCGCCGCCGCGGGACCGGATCTGCATCTGGCGACGGCGGCGGGGGTCGTCGTCC
>NZ_MUBA01000711.1 GCF_002154575.1 Streptomyces bobili | reverse complement strand
GTCCTCGCCTTCCCCGTCCACCCCCTCTCCGCAGCAGCCCTCTTAGTCCTGTCGGCCGGCGGGATCGCACAGGAACCGCTGATCGGCCCCTTATGCCGCTCTGAGCCGGGGCCAGGCACACTGGGTGCCCCCGACACCCGGCCCCGGCGCTCCCGTCTGCGGACGTTCCTGCCGCTGGGGCTCGCCGCGTGGCTGGTGCTGGAGATCTGGCTGCTGACCGTGGTCGCGGGAGCGACCAGCGGGTTCGTCGTCTTCCTGCTCCTGCTCGCCGGCTTCCTGCTCGGCTCGGTCGTCATCAAGCGGGCGGGCCGACGCGCCTTCCAGAACCTCAACGAGGCGCTCCAGCGCGGCACGCCCCCCTCCTCGGGCGGGGGCAGCGGCCTGACGATGCTCGGTGGCCTCCTCCTGATGATCCCCGGCCTGGCCTCCGACGCGCTGGGGCTGCTGCTGCTCCTGGCGCCGGTCCAGAAGGCCGTCGGCCGCTATGCGGAACGCACGGTCGACCGCAAGCTCCGCACGGCGACTCCCGGCACGCTCGGCGACGCCTTCCAGCAGGCCCGTATGCACCGCCCGGACGGAAAGGTGGTCCAGGGCGAGGTGATCAAGCACGACGAGCGCGGCGAGGGCGAGCGGGAACAGCGCCCTCCGCTGACTCCGTGAGTGCGCGGGTCCGGCGGCGCGAGCTCCCGGACCCCGCCGAACAACGCCAAAGACCGCGGGCGCCGTACGTGACTTCACGTACGGCGCCCGCGGTCATATGTCGTGCGCTGTAAACCAGCCCCAGCTCCGCAGGACTATGCGGACTTGCGGCTGTCCCGAGGATGAACCGCGAGGTTCATCGCCCCGGAACGCAGAACGGCCAGCCGTTCCTCGAGGACCTCTTCGAGTTCCTCGCGGGTTCGCCGCTCCATCAGCATGTCCCAGTGCGTACGCGCGGGCTTGGCCTTCTTCTCCTCAGGGCCGTCGCCGTCCACGAGAAGCGCAGGCGCTCCGCAGACCTTGCACTCCCACTCCGGCGGGATCTCCGCCTCCACCGAGAAGGGCATTTCAAAGCGGTGCCCCTTCTCGCATGCGTACTCCACGGCCTGGCGCGGGGCCAGGTCGATGCCGCGGTCCGTCTCGTAGCTGGTCACCACGAGGCGCGTGCCGCGAAGAGCTCGCTCACTCATGAATCGTGCCTCCCGGGCTTGTCGCCCACAGGACAGGTGTCGCTGTCGTCGTCATCCGGTCAACGTCCGGTCGGCGGTAAAGATTCCCGTTCGGAGTCCCGTTCCGGGTCGTGCGTCGCCGTCGTAGCCGCAGCCTTGTCAACCAGTGCAGTACCCACCGGCGCCCGGTTTGTCACATCTGAAAGGAGATGTCACCCAGCGTTTCGGCATCTTTGACACGCAGTAACGGTACGCCTGGCAGGCCAAACGCGTACACTACCGCCCTTTCGCCTTGAGCGCTAAATCCTTTCGGGTACGGGATTGCCCGCGTCGGCGATCGCCCGCCGGACGGGGACCCGTGCGAGCAGCAGGAAACCGAGGACGAAGAAGATCACCAGCGAGATGATCGCGTCCCGATAGCTTCCGGTCACCTGGTAGGTGATCCCGAACACCAGCGGCCCGAGCCAGCTCATCCCGCGGTCGCTCACCTCGTACGCCGAGAAGTACTCGGCCTCCTTGCCGGGCGGGACGAGGTGGGAGAAGAGGGAGCGTGACAGGGCCTGGCTGCCGCCGAGGACCAGGCCGATCGCCGCCGCCAGCGCGTAGAAGCCCACCGGTGCGCCGGACGGCAGGAAGTAGCCGACGGCCAGGGTGAGCGTCCAGGCCACCAGCGAGCCGAGGATCGTGCGTTTCGCGCCGTACGTGCGGGACAGCCGGCCCATCGTCAGGGCGCCCGCGACGGCGAGGACCTGGACCAGCAGGATGGCGCCGATCAGGGTGGACTGGCTGAGGCCGAGTTCCTCGGAGCCGTAGACGGAGGCCTGGGAGATCACCGTCTGGATGCCGTCGTTGTAGACCAGATAGGCCAGCAGGAAGGCGAGGGTCAGCGGGTGGCGCCGCATGTCCCGGTAGGTCGCCACGAGCTGGCGCAGGCCAGGGACGCTCGCCTCGCGCCCCGCGGCGGTGACCGCCGGCGGGCGGTCGCGCAGCCGCAGCAGCGGGATCAGGGTGAAGCCGCCCCACCACAGGCCCGCCGAGGCCAGGCAGATCCGTACGGCCGTGGACTCCGAGACACCGAAGGAGTCGTGGGCGAGGTAGAGGACCAGGTTGACGACCAGGACCAGGGAGCCCGCCGCGTAGCCGAAGGCCCAGCCGCGCGAGGACACCGCGTCGCGTTCCTCGGGCGGGGCGATCTGAGGCAGGTAGGAGTTGTAGAGCATCATCGCGACGGACTGGGCCGCGTTCGCCACCACGAGCAGCACGCCGCCCAGCAGGTAGCGGTCGCCGGACAGGAAGAACATGCCCGTCGTGGCGGCGGCCCCCGTATAGGCGGCGGCCGCGAGGAAAGGCTTCTTGCGGCCGCTGCGGTCGGCGGCGGCGCCCACCAGCGGCATGACCAGGACGGCCGCGATCACCGACAGGGACACCGAGTAGGCGAAGAAGGAGCCGGCGCGGACCGGGATGCCCAGCGGATGCACATAGCCGCCGGCGTCGGCGGCCTCCTTGGCGACCGACGTCAGATACGGGCCGAGGAACACGGTGAGCACGCTCGTCGAGTAGACCGAGCAGGCCCAGTCGTAGAAGTACCAGCCGCGCTGCTCGCGCCGTCGCCCGGCGGCGTCGTCGGCCGCCTCCGCCCGCACGGATTCCGTGTCCACCCGCGCCCTCGCTTCCCCGCCCAGGACGTCGCGCACGTTGAGCGGACCAGAGGGCGACCGGGGTCAGACCCAGACGCCCCGCTCCTCCATGACCTTGCGCAACATGTCGATGTGATCGGTCATGATGCCATCCACCCCCAGGTCCAGGAGCCGGTGCATCCGATCGGTTTCGTTGATCGTCCACACGTGCACCTTGAGCCCGCGCGCGTGGGCGGAACGTACGAAGCGGTGGTCCACGACCTGGATGCCCGACTGGGCCTCCGGAACCTGTGCGGCCACGGCCGAGCGGCGTAGTGCCGCGGGCACCCCCCAGGACCGCAGCCGCAGATTGAGCACCCCGCGGGTGCCGTACGACGTCGCCAGGCGCGGGCCCGCCAGCCGCTGGGCGCGCAGGACGCGGGCCTCGGAGAAGGAGCCGACGCAGACCCGGTCCCAGGCGTTGGCGCGCCCGATGAGGTTCAGGAGCGGGTGGAGCGCCGGTTCGGCCTTGATGTCGATGTTCCAGCGGACCTCGGGGAACGTCTCCAGGAGTTCCTCGAACAGCGGGACGGGCTCCTTGCCGCCCACACGCGCTTCCCGTACCCGCGCCCACGGCAGATCGGAGATGCGGCCCGCGCCGTCGGTCAGCCGGTCCAGCGTCGCGTCGTGGAACGCGGCGAGTCTGCCGTCCCGCGTGGCGTGCACGTCCGTCTCGATGTAGCGGTAGCCCGCCTCGACCGCGCGCCGGAACTGCGCCACGGTGTTCTCCAGACCGTCGGCGGCGCCGCCGCGGT
>NZ_MUBA01000710.1 GCF_002154575.1 Streptomyces bobili | reverse complement strand
GCGGCGGGCTGCGCCGCCACCTCCTGGTGGGCGGGCGTCCTGCCGCCGCTGGTGGGGGAGGCGCTCGCGCTGCCCGCTTCGGCCGGTGCCGGGCTCGGCCCGGTGCAGTGGGCGGCGTACGCGGGGGCGGGCGCCCTCACCCTGTTCGGTTTCGGCGGGCTGGCGCGCGGCGGGACCGGGCGGGCCTGGGTGCTCGGCCTGTTCGGCCGCTACCGGGGGACGGTCCGGCGCACCGGCCTGCTGTGGGTGAACCCGCTGCTGCTGCGCCGCCGGGTCGACGTACGGCTGCGGCACTGGCGCAGCGAGGCGATGCCCGCGGCCGACGGCAACGGGGTCGCGCTGCGGGTGGTGGCGCTCGTGGTGTGGCGGGTGCGCGACACCGCGCGGGCCACGCTCGGCGTCGAGGACCACGAGACGTATCTGCGGGAGTGCGTCGAGGCGGCGCTCGCCCGTGTCCCGGTGGAGACGCCGGGTGCCGGGCGGGGCGCGGTCGAGGCGGCCGGGGAGGCGCTGACCCGGCGGGTGGCGCGGGACGCGGGCGCGATCGGCCTGGAGGTGTTCTCGGTGCAGCCGCTGCGCGTCGAGTACGCCCCCGAGGTGGCGGCGGCGATGCACCGGCGCCGGATCGCCGCGCTGGACGCCCAGCAGCGGGCGTCGGTGCTGACCTCGGTGGTGGACTCGGTGGAGGACACGGTGACCCGGCTGACCATGCGGGGGCTGGTGGAACTCGACGACTACGAGCGCAAGGCGCTGGTGAAGGACCTGACGGTGGCGTTCTGCTCGGGACGGGGGGAGCAGTCGCCCTGACGGCCCGTCGAACATGTCCGCCATCCCGCCCTCGATTGGTATGGACATGTTCAACGATCAGCAATAATCTCGAACTTGGTCTAGACCTGTACGGCTCACGGAACTTCCCCCACGTTCTTCAGGAGCGGCAGCATGCGCAAAAAGACCAAGCTGTACGCCGCCGCCCTCGGCCTCACCACGGCGGGAGCCCTCGTGCTCACCGCCGGAGGCGCGAGCGGCCACGGCTACACCGACCTCCCCATCAGCAGGCAGAAGCTCTGCCAGAACGGCACCGTCGCCAACTGCGGCAACATCCAGTGGGAGCCGCAGAGCGTCGAGGGCCTCAAGGGCTTCCCGGCCGCCGGACCGGCCGACGGCCGGATCTGCTCGGCGGGCAACACCCCGTTCGCCCAGCTCGACAGCCCGAAGACCCCGTCCGGCGGGGCCTGGCCGGCCACCAGGGTGTCCGGCGGTCAGTCGTACACGTTCCGCTGGCAGTTCACCGCCATGCACGCGACGACGGACTTCAAGTACTTCGTCACCAGGCCGGGCTGGAACCAGAACCACAACCTGGCCCGCTCCGACCTCAACCTCACGCCGTTCCTGACGGTGCCCTACGGCGGTCAGCGCCCGCCGCAGACCCTCTCCCACAGCGGCACCCTGCCGTCCGGGCTGAGCGGGCGCCATGTGATCGTCGCGGTCTGGACGGTCGCCGACACGGCGAACGCCTTCTACGCCTGCTCCGACGTCACCTTCTGAGCGGCCCGGAGGCGGAACGCGTGGCGCGTGCGCCGGACCGGGCGACCGGCACCGGCGCACGTGCGTCCGCCCCCACGCCGTGACGTCACGGCCATCCCCATCTGACGGTACGTCAACTACCCTGCGCGCCCATGGAGTCCACTCGGGGCACTGTCGCGGAACTCGTCCACGCCCGCTGGGGCGACCACCGGCCCGGCCTGTGGTGCGGAGAGCGGACGCTCACCCATCACGAGGTCGCGGGCGGGGCCGCCACCCGCGCCGCACTGCTGACGGACCTGCTGCCACCCGGCGCGCACCTCGGGATCCTGCTCGACAACACCCCCGAATACCCGCTGTGGCTGAGCGCCGCCGCCCTCGCCCGCGCGGCCGTCGCCGGGATCAACCCCACCCGGCGCGGCCCCGAACTCGCCCGCGACATCCTGCACACCGAGTGCCGTCTGCTGATCACCGACCGGACCCACCTGCCCCTGCTCGACGGCCTCGAACTGTCCGCCGTGCGACTCCTGGTGACGGACACGGAGGAGTATGACGCCCTGCTCGCCCCCTACGCCGGCGCCCGCCCCGACTCCTCCCGCGCCACCCCCGCCGACCGGCTCCTCCTCTACTTCACCTCGGGTTCGACCGGCGCCCCCAAGGCCGCGATCTGCACCCAGGGCCGGCTGGCCGCCGCCGGCCGCACCCTGGCCGGCCAGTTCGCCGTACGCCCCG
>NZ_MUBA01000709.1:3334-3923 GCF_002154575.1 Streptomyces bobili | reverse complement strand
CGCCCCCGCGACCTGTGCCGCCATCGGCTGTGCCCAGGCGACGGAGAAGAGGGTCAGGAGAAGGACGGGACCGAACACGATCAGCGCCGCTCCGCTCCAGAAAAAGACGGCGAGGGGGAGACACGCGGGCCAGTCGCCGAGGTCGTGAGGCTTGACGTTCCGTTGTACGTTCACGGATCCAGCCTGAGGCCGGCGCCCGGACGGCGGCATGAGTGCGGCTACTCATCCGGGCCGTGCGTGCTGCGTATCCCCCCTTCCCGAACGCGCGCGCCTCGCGCGCGACACCCCCCGTCCCGTGTCCGTCAGGCGGACCTCGGCGGCGGAAGGCACTGGGTGCCGGATACGGTGGGTACACCATGAGCGCTTCGCAGACCTCGCCGATCTCGCCCTCCGATGTCCCGACTCTCCTTGTCAAGATCTTCGGCAAGGACAGGCCTGGTATCACGGCCGGCCTCTTCGACACCCTCGCCGCCTACTCCGTCGACGTGGTCGACATCGAGCAGGTCGTCACCCGTGGCCGCATGGTGCTGTGCGCGCTCGTGACCGAGCCGCCGCGCGGGCTGGAGGGGGACCTGCGGTCGACCGTCCA
>NZ_MUBA01000709.1:0-3300 GCF_002154575.1 Streptomyces bobili | reverse complement strand
GCCGTCGAGTTCGCGGTCTCCGGGGTGGAGACCGCGCCGCTGCGCACCGCCCTGGTCACCGACGCCGCGGCACTCGGTGTCGACGTCGCCGTGGTGGCCGCGGGCCTGCACCGCCGTGCCCAGCGGCTGGTCGTCATGGACGTCGACTCCACGCTCATCCAGGACGAGGTGATCGAACTCTTCGCGGCGCACGCCGGCTGCGAGAACGAGGTCGCCGAGGTGACGGCGGCGGCGATGCGCGGCGAGCTGGACTTCGAGCAGTCGCTGCACGCGCGTGTGGCCCTGCTGGAGGGGCTGGACGTCTCGGTGGTGGACAAGGTGCGCGCCGAGGTGCGGCTGACGCCGGGCGCCCGCACGCTGATCCGGACGCTGAAGCGGCTGGGCTACCAGGTGGGCGTCGTCTCCGGCGGCTTCACCCAGGTCACCGACGACCTGAAGGAACGGCTGGGGCTGGACTTCGCGCAGGCCAACACCCTGGAGATCGTCGACGGGAAGCTGACCGGCCGGGTCACCGGGGAGATCGTGGACCGCGCGGGCAAGGCGCGGCTGCTGCGCAGGTTCGCCGCGGAGGCGGGCGTACCGCTGTCGCAGACGGTGGCGATCGGTGACGGTGCCAATGACCTGGACATGCTGAACGCGGCCGGTCTCGGGGTCGCCTTCAACGCCAAGCCGGTGGTGCGCGAGGCGGCGCACACCGCGGTGAACGTGCCGTTCCTGGACACCGTCCTCTACCTGCTGGGCGTCACCCGGGAAGAGGTCGAGGCGGCGGACACGCACGACGACCGGTAGCGGCTGCTGGTAGCAGCGGCCGGCGGCGACGGACGGCCGCGGGGCCCGGCGTGCTGCCGGGCCTCACGTGTGCCGGGCCGGGGTTACTCGGACGGCGCCCAGTAGTCGACGAGCGAGGCCGTGCCCGGCTCCAGGGACTTCCAGGAGCCGTCGAAGGTCAGGACGGCGAAGGCGGCGGCGGGGAAGCCGCGGCGGGTCATCCGCTCGCGGGCGTCCTCCTCGGCGGTGCCGGAGAGGACCTCGGCGAGGCCCTCGATGCCGGGGTTGTGGCCGACCAGGACGAGATTGCGCACCTCGTCCGGTACCTCGTTGAGCAGGGCGATCAGCTCGCCCGGGGAGGCTTCGTAGATCCGCTCCTCATAGACCGTCTTCGGCCGGTGCGGCAGCTCGTGGACGGCGAGCTTCCACGTCTCGCGGGTGCGGGTCGCGGTGGAGCACAGGGCCAGGTCGACGGCGATGCCGGAGTCGGTCAACTTGCGTCCGGCGACGGCTGCGTCCTGGCGGCCCCGGTCAGCGAGCGGTCGCTCGTGGTCGGTCACCTGTGGCCAGTCGGCTTTCGCATGCCGGAAGAGGACGATCGTGCGGGGTTCTGCGACGCTCATGACTCCCAGCTTCGCATGAAACAGGCCATGGGGCGCAGGGAGTTGACATGCGCCTTCACCTGGGGTGGGGGTGTGAAGCGTGCGGCCGGGGCGTGATCGGCAGGCCCTAACGGGCGACGAGCTGCCATGCGCGGTCGACGAGGTGGGTGATCGCCGGGTCGCCGGAGGCCGCCTGGGCGTCCGACGGGTTCAGTATCAGCACGAGGAGGGCCACGAAGGCCAGGGTCGGCAGGGCCAGTGCCCACCAGGGCAGCCGGGCGCCGACGCCGCCCGGGACGGCCGGGTGGGGCCGGGTGTGCGTAGGGGCCGACATGAGTGCCTCCGCTGGTCTTCGAGGAATCCGGGCCGCGTCACGCGGCCACATCTCGAAGGTACGGACCCGGCGACCCCCGGCCCATCCGGTGATCCACCCACTTGACCCTGACCCTCGCCCCCTAGGGGACAGGGGGGTTAACCCCCCTGTGGAGGGTTCGACCCCACCGTCCCCGGCCGGGGACGGGGTGTGTCAGGGGGCGTGTCAGGGAGAGGCGATGGTGGCGATGATCCCGATGATCACAAAAATGAGGAGGAACGAGCCGAAGATGAGGAGCATCTTCTTCTGGCCGTTCTCGGGGTTCGGGTCGAGCACTGGCATGCGCCCAGTCTCGCACCCGGCGCCCGGCGGGGTCCCCGCGGGGTCAGCAGGACCGGCAGGGCCGGCGCGCCCGTCAGCGGGTGGCCTCGTCCTCCACCGTGCGGTCGCGGCCGGCGAGGACGCCCACGGCCATCTGCGGGACCATCAGTGCCGCCATCAGCGCGAGGGGCAGGCCCCAGCCGCCGCTGTGCTGGTAGAGGACGCCCACCAGGAGCGGGCCGGGGATCGAGAGCAGGTAGCCGGCGCTCTGCGCGAAGGCCGACAGCTGGGCCACTCCCCCGCCGGTCCTGGCCCGCATCCCGACGAGGGTGAGGGCCAGCGGGAAGGCGCAGTTGGAGACGCCGAGCAGCAGGGCCCAGGCCCAGGCGCCGGCGGCGGGCGCGAAGTGCAGCCCGGCGTAGCCGACGAGGCCGCAGAGGCCGAGGACGACGACGATGGGGCCCTGGTGCGGCAGCCGGGTCGCCACGCGCGGGATGACGAAGGCCAGGGGCACCCCCATCACCATGGTGACGGCCAGGAGCAGTCCCGCCGTGCTCGCGGGCACGCCCGCGTCGCGGAAGATCTGCGGCATCCAGCCCATGGTGATGTAGGCGGCGGTGGCCTGGAGGCCGAAGAAGACGGCGAGCGCCCAGGCGGTACGGCTGCGGGTGACGCGCAGCACGCCCGGTGCCTCCACGCGCGCGGAGGCCTGCGGGGCGGGCGTCGTGCGCCGCTCCCGGGCCGCCAGCGCCAGCCACGGCGGTACGGCCGCTGCCGCCAGGCCCGCCCAGACCACCAGCCCGGTCCGCCAGTCGCCGCCCAGTGTGTCGGTCATCGGCACGGTGACCGCCGCGGCGGCCGAGGTGCCCAGGGCGAGGGCCATCGAGTACAGGCCGGTCATGGAGCCGACCCGGTCGGGGAACCAGCGCTTGACGATGACCGGCATCAGGACGTTGCTGACGGCGATGCCCATGAGGGCGAGGGCGCTGGCGGCGAGGAAGCCGGCCGTGCCGCCCGCGTAGGGCCGAATCAGCAGGCCCGCGGTGATGGCGGCCATGCCCGCGCAGACCACCGCGCCGGCGCCGAAGCGGCGGGCGAGGCGGGGCGCCATGACGCCGAAGACGGCGAAGCAGAGCGGGGGCACGGAGGTGAGGAGGCCGGCCACGCTACCGCTCATGCCGAGGCCGTCGCGGACCTCTTCGAGAAGGGCGCCGAGGCTGGTGATGGCGGGGCGGAGGTTGAGTGCGGCGAGCACGATGCCGACGACGACCAGGCGGGTCGCCCACGCGCGCGTGG
>NZ_MUBA01000071.1:17801-17998 GCF_002154575.1 Streptomyces bobili | reverse complement strand
CCACCCCTGCACCCATGTCCGCACCCATCGCCGCCCTGTCCTTCCTCGCCCCTCGAGATCCACAACGGATACTCGCGGGCCGCGGTTCCCGGCGCCCCGTACCCTGGAGGGGTTATGACTGAGACCACGCAGCGCCCCCTCCGCGTCCTCGCCGCCATGTCCGGTGGAGTGGACTCCGCCGTCGCCGCCGCCCGTGC
>NZ_MUBA01000071.1:0-17747 GCF_002154575.1 Streptomyces bobili | reverse complement strand
TCCGCGAGGACGTCGTCGACGACTTCGTCGCCGAGTACGAGGCCGGCCGCACCCCCAACCCCTGCCTGCGCTGCAACGAGAAGATCAAGTTCGCGGCGCTCCTGGACAAGGCCCTGGCCCTCGGCTTCGACGCCGTGTGCACCGGCCACTACGCGCAGGTGATCGTCCGCGAGGACGGCAGCCGCGAACTGCACCGCGCCTCCGACATGGCCAAGGACCAGTCGTACGTCCTCGGTGTCCTGGACGAGAAGCAGCTCGCGCACGCCCTGTTCCCGCTCGGCNNGATCCGCGCCGAGGCCGAGCGCCGCGGCCTCGCCGTCGCCAAGAAGCCCGACTCGCACGACATCTGCTTCATCGCCGACGGCGACACCCAGGGCTTCCTCGCGAAGCGGCTGGGCAAGGCCGAGGGCGACATCGTCGACGAGAGCGGCACCAGGATCGGCAGCCACGAGGGCGCGTACGGCTTCACCATCGGCCAGCGCAAGGGCCTGCGCATCGGCACCCCGGCCGCCGACGGCAAGCCGCGCTACGTCCTCGACATCTCACCGGTGAACAACACCGTGACGGTCGGCCCGGCCGAGGCCCTCGACGTGACCGCGCTCACCGCCATCAAGCCCCGCTGGTGCGGCACGGCCCCCACCGGCCCCGGCACCTACACCGCCCAGCTGCGCGCCCACGGCGGCGAGACCGAGGTCAGGGCGGAACTCGTCGACGCCACCCTGCACGTCACCTTCACCGAGCCGGTCCGCGGCGTCGCCCCCGGCCAGGCGATCGTCCTGTACGACGACACGCGCGTGGTCGGTTCGGCGACGATCGCCTCGACCACGCGCGCGAAGAGCGCCGCCGTGTGACCGTCCGTCCGAGCGGCCGTCCGCCCTACGGCGTGAGGAACTCGGTGAGGACCGGCGCCAGGACGTTCGGGTCGACCATGTGGGTCTGGTCCTCCAGGGACCGGTAGGTGCCCTCGGGCACGGCCTCCGCCACCGCTCGGGCGGCCCGGCGCAGCCAGTCCGGGCTGGCCGAGCCGGCCAGTGACAGGACCGGCGTGTCCAGCGAGGCCAGCCGTTCGCGGGGGACCAGGCCGTCGCCCATGACGGCGTCGTCGTAGGCCAGCGTGGGGGCGATCCCCTCCATCGCGGGCCACATCGGGGACTGGCGGGCGCCCTGGATCATCTCCTCGGCCAGGCCCGTCAGGCGCAGGAACAGTTCCACGGCGTCCCCGCGCCGGTCGTGCGCGAGGGCCTCCGTCAGGTGCTCGGTGTACGCGGCGCGCTCCTCGGCGCCGCCCTCGGAGAAGTCGGCGAACGGCGTCTCGTACACCGCGACCCGGCTCACCGGCAGCCCGGCGGCAGCCGCCTCCAGAGCCAGCGCGCCGCCCGAGGAGACGCCGTACAGCGCCGCCTCGCCGCCCGCCGCCTCGATCAGCGCCGCCAGGTCCTCGACCTCGCGCTGCACCGCGTACGGCGCCGTGTCGCCGCTCTCGCCGCGGCCCCGGCGGTCGTACCAGAAGGCGGTGAAGTGCGGGGCGAGGAGCCCGGCCAGGGGCGCCACCGTGCCGCCCGTCGACATCGCCCCGCTCACCAGGATGACCGCGGGGCCCTGCCCGGCACGGGCGTACGCCAGGGAGGTGCCGTCGCGGGAAAGGGTCTTCTTGTCCATGCCTGTGCAGACTGCCCCAGGACACGGGACTTATCGCCCTACGACACCTCCACTTCGTAGAAGCACAGGTGGTCCTTGATCCGTTCGACGTCCGGCTTCGGGTCGGGATACGCCCACACGAGGTCGGGAGCGTCCGGCAGCGACCAGTAGGACGCCGTGCCCTTGAACGGGCAGTGGGTGTGGGTGTCGGAGGGGGTGAGGAGATCCAGGCGTACGTCCTCGGCGGGAAGGTAGTAGCGCACCGGGCAGCCGGTCTCCCTGAGGATCAGGGGCCGGTCCGTCTCGGCCAGCACCTGGTCCCCGTGGACGACCCGTACGTGCCGGGTGCCCTGCTCGATCGTGATCGTGTGTCCGTCGGCCATACCCGGACAGCGCTCGGGGGCCGCCGGTTCTTCCCCGCGTACCGTGGCCGCATGCGTATCTGTGTCTTCCTCTCCGCCGCCGACCTCGACGACCGCTACACCCGGCCCGCCCGTGAGTTCGCCGAACTGCTCGGCAAGGGCGGGCACACCCTCGTGTGGGGCGGCTCCGACGTCGGGCTGATGAAGGTGGTCGCCGACGGCGTGCAGGAGGCCGGCGGGCGGCTGTGCGGGGTCTCCGTGGACTTCCTCGCGGCCAGGGCGCGGCCCGGCGCCGACGAGATGGTCATCGCGCGCGACCTGGCCGAACGCAAGCGCCTGCTCCTGGAGAAGGCCGACGCGGTGGTCATCATGGTCGGCGGGACGGGCACCCTCGACGAGGCCACCGAGATCCTGGAACTGAAGAAGCACGGCCACACCGACAAGCCCGTCGTCCTGCTCAACACCGCCGGCTTCTACGACGGCCTCAAGGAGCAGTTCCGGCGCATGGACACCGAGGGATTCCTGCCCCGGCCGCTCACCGACCTCGTGTTCTTCGCCGAGGAGCCGGTCGGGGCGCTCGCCTACCTGGAGGAGAGCCAGGGCGTCGCCTGAGCCGGCGGTGATGCGAGCATGGCGGGTATGGCAACTCATGTGATCACCGGGGCGGGCTCCGGCATCGGTGCGGCCGTCGCCCGCCGCCTCCACGCGCGCGGGGACGACATCGTGCTGCACGCGCGGGACGCGGGACGTGCGAAGGAACTGGCGGCGGAGTTCCCCGGAGCGCGGACGCTGGTCGGCGACCTCGCCGACCCCGACAAGCTCAGCTGGGCCTTCTCGCACCAGTCGCTGCCGGAGCGGGTGGACTCGCTGCTGCACATCGCCGGGGTGGTCGATCTCGGGCCCGTCGGAGAGCTGACGCCCAAGTCGTGGCGGCACCAGCTCAACGTCAATCTGATCGCTCCCGCCGAGCTGACGCGGCACTTCCTGCCCCAGGTGCGGGCGGCTCGCGGGCATGTCGTGTTCGTCAACTCCGGGGCGGGCCTGCGGGCGAGCGCGGACTGGTCGGCGTACGCCGCGTCCAAGCACGGGCTCAAGGCGTTGGCGGACGCGTTGCGGGCGGAGGAGCACGGGAACGGCGTGCGGGTCACCTCCGTGTATCCCGGGCGTACGGCCAGCCCGATGCAGGCCAAGGTCCATCAGCAGGAGGGGAAGGAGTACGACCCCGCCGAGTGGATCGATCCCGAGTCGGTCGCGACGACTATCCTCATGGCGCTCGATCTGCCGCGGGACGCGGAGGTCAACGACCTGACGGTGCGGCCGGGCCGGTAGCACAGGCACCCCCGGACGGGCTGGATCACCGAGGTCCGGGGGATACGTAGGCTTCGGTTCGTGAACGCATATCTCAGTTTCGGGTCCGCCACGGGGATCGGGTCCATGCCCGGCGGTGACGCCAGGGAGGCCGCCAGGACGGTTACCGGGTCCTTCGAAGAGTTTCCGTTTCTCGCCGAGCTGCCCGCCAGGGGTCCGGGCGCCGACATGATCGGCCGCACCGCCGGCATGCTCGTCGAGCTGTACGCGCGCGTGGAGCCCAGCGGCTGGCGCCTCGGCGACCATCCCGGCAGGGACACCCGGCGGGCCAGGTCGTGGCTGCGGGAGGACCTCGACGCCCTGGAGGAGTCCACCCAGGGATACCAGGGCCAGGTGAAGGTGCAGGCCGTCGGCCCGTGGACCCTCGCCGCCGCCCTGGAGCTGAGGAACGGCGAGGCCGCCCTCTCCGACCCCGGCGCCTGCCGCGACCTCGCCGCCTCCCTCGCGGAGGGCCTGCGCGTGCACCTCGCCGAGGTGGGGCGCCGCGTCCCCGGCGCCCAGGTCGTCCTGCAGCTCGACGAACCCTCCCTCACCGCTGTACTGCGCGGCCACGTCAGGTCCGCCAGCGGCTACCGCACGTACCGCGCCGTGGACCGGCAGGTCGTCGAGGCCACACTCCGCGAGGTCGTGGGGGTGCACGACGGCGGCCCCGTCGTGGTGCACTCGTGCGCGCCGGACGTCCCGTTCGCCCTGCTGCGGCGGGCCGGAGCGGCAGCCGTGTCGTTCGACTTCTCGCTCCTCACCGAGCGTGACGACGACACGATCGGTGAGGCGGTGGAAGCGGGTACCCGGCTGTTCGCCGGTGTGGTGCCGGGGACGGACGCCGCATTGTCGGACCCTGCCGGTAGCGTCATGGGTGTCAGGACGCTGTGGCGCAGGCTGGGGCTGCGACCCGACCTTCTCGCGGAGGCGGTGACCGTCACCCCGGCGTGCGGCCTTGCCGGGGCTTCGCCCGCGTACGCGCGGGAGGCGCTCGCCCACTGTGTCCGGGCGGCGAGATCCCTCGCGGACAACCCAGAGTAACGGGAGGACAACACGGTGGCCGGCGACAGGCAAGCGGAGACGACGGTGCCCTCGGAGGCACGGGAGAAGCACGCGCAGCTCGCTGAGCAGATCGAGGAGCACCGCTTCCGGTACTACGTGAAGGACGCCCCCGTCGTCAGCGACGCGGAGTTCGACCGCCTCCTGCGTTCCCTGGAAGCCCTGGAGGAGCGGTATCCCGAGCTGCGCACCCCCGAATCGCCGACGCAGAAGGTCGCCGGGGCGTACGAGACGGAGTTCACCGCCGTCCAGCACCGCGAGCGCATGCTGTCGCTGGACAACGCCTTCGACGATCTGGAGCTGGCCGCCTGGGCCGAGCGCGTCCACAAGGACGTCGGCGCCTCCGCGTACCACTTCCTGTGCGAGCTGAAGGTCGACGGGCTCGCCGTCAACCTCACGTACGAGAACGGGCGGCTGACCCGCGCGGCGACCCGCGGGGACGGCCGGACCGGCGAGGACATCACGCCCAACGTGCGGACCATCGCGGAGATCCCGGACCGGCTGTCCGGCGACGGTGTCCCGTCCCTCGTCGAGATCCGCGGCGAGGTCTACTTCCCGATGGAGAAGTTCCAGGAGCTGAACGCCCGTCTGGTCGAGGCCGGCGACAAGCCCTTCGCCAACCCGCGCAACGCGGCGGCCGGTTCACTGCGCCAGAAGGACCCCCGCGTCACCGCGGGCCGCCCCCTGCACATGGTGGTCCACGGCATCGGCGCCCTGGAGGGGTACGAGGGCCTCACCCGCCTCTCCGAGGCCTACGACCTCCTCAAGTCCTGGGGCCTGCCCACCTCCCGCCACAACAAGGTGGTCGACGACCTCGACGGCGTACGGGCGTTCATCGCGTACTACGGCGAGAACCGGCACTCCGTGGAGCACGAGATCGACGGTGTCGTCGTCAAGCTCGACGAGATCCGGCTCCAGGGGCGGCTCGGCTCCACGGCCCGTGCCCCGCGCTGGGCGATCGCCTACAAGTACGCGCCGGAGGAGGTCAACACCAAGCTTCTCAACATCCGCGTGGGCGTCGGCCGCACCGGCCGCGTCACGCCGTACGCCCAGGTCGAGCCGGTGACCGTGGCCGGGTCCGAGGTCGAGTTCGCGACCCTGCACAACCAGGACGTCGTCAAGGCCAAGGGCGTCCTCATCGGCGACACGGTGGTGCTGCGCAAGGCGGGGGACGTCATCCCCGAGATCCTCGGGCCGGTCGCCGACCTGCGCGACGGCAGCGAGCGCGAGTTCGTGATGCCGTCCGAGTGCCCCGAGTGCGGCACCCCGCTGCGGCCGATGAAGGAGGGCGACATCGACCTGCGCTGCCCCAACGCCCGCACCTGCCCCGCCCAGTTGCGCGAACGGCTCTTCTACCTCGCCGGCCGCAAGGCCCTGGACATCGACCACTTCGGGTACGTCTCCGCCGCGGCCCTCACCAAGCCGCTGGAGCCCGAGCAGCCGCCGCTGGCAGACGAGGGCGACCTGTTCGACCTCACCATCGAGCAGCTGCTGCCCATCAGGGCGTACGTCCTCGACCAGGACAGCGGTCTGCCCAAGCGGGACCCGAAGACCGGCGAGGAGAAGATCGCCACCGTCTTCGCCAACCAGCAGGGCGAACCGAAGAAGAACGCGCTCGCCATGCTGGACACCATCGCCGCCGCCAAGGAGCGCCCGCTGGCCCGCGTCCTCACCGGCCTCTCCATCCGGCACGTGGGGCCGGTCGCGGCCGAGGCGCTGGCCCGCGAGTTCCGCTCCATCGACCGCATCGAGCAGGCGAGCGAGGAGGAGCTGGCCGGCACCGACGGCGTCGGCCCGGTCATCGCGGCCTCCCTCAAGGAGTGGTTCGCCGAGGACTGGCACCGCGAGATCATCCGCAAGTGGAAGGCCGCCGGCGTCCGCATGGAGGAGGAGGGCTCCGGCGAGGACCAGGGCCCGCGCCCGCTGGAAGGTCTCACCGTCGTGGTCACCGGCACCCTGGAGCACTTCACCCGTGACGGCGCCAAGGACGCCCTGCAGAGCCGCGGGGCGAAGGTGACCGGATCGGTGTCGAAGAAGACGTCGTTCGTCGTGGTGGGTGACAGCCCCGGATCGAAGTACGACAAGGCGATGCAGCTGAAGGTTCCGGTGCTGGACGAGGACGGCTTCACGGTCCTCCTCGAACAGGGGGCGGAGGCGGCTGCCGAAGCCGCCCTGCCGGTTCCCGAGTCCTGAGGACCGGCGGCCGAAGGCCACCCGATCGGCGCATACCGGCTGCTTCCGGGTGGCAGGTACGCAATCGGGCAACCGTCGACGACCGCTGCCCGTGGAAGCCTTCCGCGGCCTACTGTTGAGACATGCGCCCGCCGTGCCCCGCTGCGGTCGGGGCAACCCCCGCTCCTGACGGGCCGGGGGAAGGGTCTTCCAACGCGGCACCGGCGAAAGGCTGTCGGGCAGCGGACCGCGTGGCGTCGGCACCGCCGGCTGTGAGAGGGACGGGAATGGAACCGACCGAGAGCGCCGCCCCGGACACGGGGCTGCCCCGGCGCCGGGGCACCGACGCCTGGTGGGGCAGCCGGTGGGTGGCGTGGTCAGAGCGTCCCCCGGACGAACCGGCCCGCACCGGCGACCCGCTCACCCGGACGGCCCCCCGCGCCGCCGGCCCGTTCCCGCCCGGCTCCGACCCCGCGGACCTCTCCGGACCCTACGACGCCGACGCGGAACGCCACCTGTCCTGGCCCGCGCTCCCCGCGGCCGTCGTCGCGGGGGCCGGGTTCGCCCTCGGCGCCGCCTTCTACCGGGCCTTCACCTCCAGCCACGCGCTGTTCCCCTCCGGCACCGTCGGCTGGTCGCTGGCCGTGCTGACCGGCGTCATCGTCGGCCACCTCGTCATGCTCGGCCGGGCCCGCTGGTGGGGCGGCACCGGCTCCGGAGCCGCCCTCACCCTCGCCGTCCTGCTGCTCTACGGCTGGCTGCCCGCCGGCCTGGTCAGCCTCACCGTCGTCGTCCTGGTCGGCATAGCCCGCAGCCACCGCTGGCGCCAAGGCGTCCTGCACGGCGCGGTGGACATCCTCGGCATCGGCGCGGGCGCGCTGCTCCTGGCCGCGTGCGGGCGGGTGCCGTCCGTCGAGCGGCCGTGGACCCCCGACACCTGGACCTTCTACACCGCGCCCCAGGTGGTGCTGGTCGCCGTCGCCTACCTCGCCGTCACCCGCATCCTGCTCTGGTACCTGCACACCCCACGGGCCGGCCGTCTGCCCACCGTCGCCCGTACCGCCCTGCTCAGACAAGGGCTCGTCGCGGTCGCCCTGCTGGGCATAGCCCCGCTGGTGTGCGTCGTCGCCGTCGCCGAGCCGATCCTGCTGCCGCTGTTCGCCATCCCGCTCA
Source organism: Streptomyces bobili (assembly GCF_002154575.1). Lineage (GTDB taxonomy): Bacteria > Actinomycetota > Actinomycetes > Streptomycetales > Streptomycetaceae > Streptomyces > Streptomyces bobili. Next base: position 9,993 of record NZ_MUBA01000071.1, on the reverse strand, counting down.
TCGCCCTCGACTCCACGCTGTGGATGGCCCGAGCCCGTGCCGAGGAACAGCTGCGCGACCCGCTCACCGGACTGCCCAACCGTCAGTGGCTCGGCGAGCGGATCTGGACCGCCCTCGACGACGCCGAGCGGATCGGCGCCCGCGCCGCACTGATGCTGATCGACCTCGACCGCTTCCGTTCGGTCAACGACACGCTCGGCCACCTCGCCGGGGACCGGCTGCTCCTCCAGATAGCCGACCGGCTCAGACTGGCCCTGCCGCGCGGGGCCGAGGTCGCGCGGCTCGGCGGTGACGAGTTCGCCGTCTTACTGCCCGTCGCCGACTCCACCACCTCGGCGACCCGCGTCGCCCGCGCACTCGTCGCCCACCTCAGCTCCCCCCTCGACCTCGACGGGCTCACCCTCGTCCTGGAGGCCAGCGCCGGGGTCGCCGTCTTCCCCGACCACGCGCTCGACGCGGAAGGCCTGCTGCGGCGGGCGGACGTGGCGATGTACCAGGCCAAACGGGACCGTACGGGCGTCGAGGTCTACGAGTCCAAGCGGGACTCCAACACACCCGACCGGCTCGGCCTGCTGGGCGACCTGCGGCGCGCGCTCGACGCGCACGAGGTCCAGCTGCACTACCAGCCCAAGGTCCGCTTCGACGGACAGGTCGCCGGTCTTGAGGCGCTGGTGCGGTGGGTGCACCCCGAACGGGGGAAGGTGCCGCCGGACGAGTTCATCGCGATCGCCGAGTCCTCCGGGCTGATGCCGCACCTCACCGAGTACGTGCTCGACACGGCCCTCGAACAGGTCGCCCGGTGGCGGGCCCAGGGGCTGTACGTACCCGTCGCGGTCAACGTCTCCCCGCGTGACGTGCACACCCCCGGCTTCGCCGGCTCCGTCGCGGCCCGGCTGGCGCGGCACGGCGTGCCCGCGGCGGCACTCCAGCTGGAGATCACGGAGCACGTCCTCCTGGAGGACCCGCAGCGTGCCGCCGACACCCTCAACGCGCTGACCGGGCACGGCGTGAAGATGTCCCTCGACGACTTCGGCACCGGCTACTCCTCCCTCGTCCATCTACGGCGGCTGCCGGTGAGCGAGCTGAAGATCGACCGGTCGTTCGTGGCTCGGCTCGCCGTGGACACCGAGGACGCGGAGATCGTGCGCTGCACCGTCGACCTCGCGCATTCCCTCGGGCTGCTCGTCGTCGCGGAGGGCGTCGAGGACGACGAGACGTGGGAGCGGCTGCGCGACCTCGGCTGCGACGCCGTACAGGGCTGGCTGGTCGCGGCGGCGATGCCCCCGGAGGAGACCACGGCGTGGCTGCGGGCCCGCGGGTCGCGGGGCTGGCAGCGGCCGGCGGCGGCGTTGCCCGCGGTTGCCGCCGACGAGTGACCCCGGCCGCCCACCCGTTCGGCCGATCGAAGCCGGCGCATCCGGGCGGGGGGGGCCGGCTCCGAGAGGTCCTGGACGTCCACGACCTCCACTTCCCGGGCAGCGCGGCCCAGGATGGACGTGGCCGACGAGGGCCTCACGGCGAACCGTTTAACCGGTAGGCGCCCCGGCCCCATAGGATTGGACCCCACACCACACACACTCACCCCAGAGGAACGCTGCATGCCTGGCATTACGCGCGAGGAGGTCGCCCACCTCGCCCGGCTGGCGCGTCTGGAGCTGAAGCCCGAAGAGCTCGACCACTTCGCGGGACAGCTGGACGACATCATCGGCGCGGTCGCCCGCGTCAGCGAGGTCGCCGACCAAGACGTACCGCCGACCTCGCACCCGCTCCCGCTGACGAACGTCATGCGGGCGGACGAGGTCCGTCCGTCGCTCACCCCCGTGCAGGCGCTCTCCGGCGCCCCGGCCCAGGAGCAGCAGCGTTTCAAGGTGCCGCAGATCCTGGGGGAGGACTAACCGCCATGACGGACACCGTCAACATCATCAAGCTCACCGCCGCCGAGATCGCCGCGAGGATCGCCTCCGGTGACCTCACGGCCGTCGAGGTCACCGAGGCCCACCTGGCCCGTATCGAGGCCGTCGACGAGAAGGTGCACGCCTTCCTGCACGTCGACCGTGAAGGCGCGCTGGCCCAGGCCCGCGCCGTCGACGAGAAGCGGGAGCGCGGCGAGAAGCTCGGGCCTCTCGCCGGTGTGCCCCTCGCGCTGAAGGACATCTTCACCACCGAGGGCATCCCGACGACCGTCGGCTCGAAGATCCTCGAAGGCTGGATCCCGCCGTACGACGCGACGCTCACCAAGCGGCTGAAGGCCGCCGACGTGGTGATCCTCGGCAAGACCAACATGGACGAGTTCGCCATGGGGTCCTCGACCGAGAACAGCGCCTACGGCCCCACCGGCAACCCCTGGGACCTCACCCGCATCCCCGGCGGCTCCGGCGGCGGTTCCTCCGCCGCCCTCGCCTCCTACGAGGCCCCCCTCGCCATCGGCACCGACACCGGCGGATCCATCCGCCAGCCGGCCTCCGTCACCGGCACGGTCGGCGTGAAGCCGACGTACGGCGCGGTCTCCCGGTACGGCATGGTCGCCTTCTCCTCCTCCCTCGACCAGGGCGGGCCCTGCGCCCGTACGGTCCTGGACGCGGCCCTGCTGCACGAGGTGATCGCCGGGCACGACCCGCTCGACTCCACGTCCATCGACGCCCCGGTCCCCCCGGTCGTCGAGGCCGCCCGCAACGGCAGCGTCGACGGCATGCGCGTCGGCGTCGTCAAGCAGTTCCGCGGCGAGGGCTACCAGGCCGGCGTCATCCAGCGGTTCGACGAGTCCGTCGCGCTGCTCAAGGAACTGGGCGCCGAGATCGTCGAGCTGGACTGCCCGTCCTTCGACCTGGCGCTGTCGGCGTACTACCTGATCGCGCCCTCCGAGTGCTCCTCCAACCTCGCCCGCTTCGACGGCCTGCGCTACGGCGTCCGTACCGGCGACGACGGCACGCACTCCGCCGAGGAGGTCACCTCCCTCACCCGTGAGGCGGGCTTCGGCCCCGAGGTCAAGCGCCGCATCATGCTCGGCACGTACGCCCTGTCGAGCGGCTACTACGACGCCTACTACGGCAGCGCCCAGAAGGTCCGCACGCTCATCACGCGCGACTTCGAGAAGGCCTTCGAGCAGGTCGACGTGATCGTCTCGCCGACCACGCCCACCACCGCCTTCCCGATCGGCGAGCGTGCCGACGACCCGATGGCGATGTACCTGGCCGACCTGTGCACCATCCCGACCAACCTGGCGGGCAACGCGGCCATGTCGCTGCCCTGCGGTCTCGCCCCGGAGGACAACCTCCCGGTGGGCCTCCAGATCATCGCCCCGGCGCTGAAGGACGACAGGCTGTACAAGGTCGGCGCCGCCGTCGAGGCCGCCTTCGTGGAAAGGTGGGGGCACCCGCTGCTCGAGGAGGCTCCGTCGCTGTGAGTAAGGCACTGTCCAAGGCCAAGGGCTTCAAGAAGTCCAAGTCCGGCCTGTACCTGTCCATGGCCACCACCGCGTTCGGCGCGGTCAGTGTCGCCAAGCAGGCCAAACTGGCCCGCACCGAGAGCGACACGCTCCGCCTGATCGACGCCGCCGTGTCCGCCGCCGCCATCGCCACCGGCCTCGCCATCCTCTACCGCGAGCTGAAGCGGCTGGGCGACGACGACGTCCTGCTGGGCTGAGAGGGAAGTTTCACCGTGACCACCACGACCGACCTGGTGTCGTACGAGGACGCGCTGGCGTCGTACGACCCCGTCATGGGCCTCGAGGTCCATGTCGAACTCGGCACCAAGACCAAGATGTTCTGCGGCTGCTCGACCGAGCTGGGTGCCGAGCCCAACTCGCAGACCTGCCCGGTCTGCCTCGGCCTGCCCGGCGCGCTCCCGGTCGTCAACGCGACCGGCGTCGAGTCCGCAATCCGGATCGGCCTCGCGCTGAACTGCGAGATCGCCGAATGGTGCCGGTTCGCCCGGAAGAACTACTTCTATCCGGACATGCCGAAGAACTTCCAGACCTCCCAGTACGACGAGCCGATCGCCTTCAACGGCTACCTCGACGTCCAGCTGGAGGACGGCGAGACCTTCCGCGTGGAGATCGAGCGCGCCCACATGGAGGAGGACACCGGCAAGTCGACCCACGTGGGCGGCGCCACCGGCCGTATCCACGGCGCGTCCCACTCCCTGCTGGACTACAACCGCGCCGGCATCCCGCTCATCGAGATCGTCACCAAGCCGATCGAGGGTGCGGGCGAGCGAGCCCCCGAGGTCGCCAAGGCCTACGTCCGCGAGCTGCGCGAGCTCATCAAGGCGCTCGGCGTCTCCGAGGCCCGCATGGAGCAGGGCCAGATGCGCTGCGACGTGAACCTGTCGCTGCGCCCGCACGGCCGCGAGAAGTTCGGCACGCGTTCCGAGACGAAGAACGTCAACTCGCTGCGGTCCGTGGAGCGCGCGGCCCGCTTCGAGATCCAGCGGCACGCCGCCGTACTGAACAGCGGCGGGACGATCATCCAGGAGACCCGGCACTTCCACGAGGACACCGGGTCGACGACCTCGGGCCGCGTGAAGGAGGAGGCCGAGGACTACCGGTACTTCCCGGAGCCGGACCTCGTGCCGGTGGCCCCGACCCGCGAGTGGGTCGAGGAGATCCGCGCCTCGCTGCCCGAACTGCCGCTGGTCCGCCGCAACCGCCTGGTGGCGGACTGGGGCATCTCGGCCACCGACATGCAGGCCATCCTCAACGCCGGCGCGCTGGAGCTGATCGTCGCCACGATCGACGCCGGTGCCGACGCCGCCTCCGCCCGCAAGTGGTGGATGGGCGAACTGGCGCGCAGCGCCAACGAATCCGGCCGCACGCTGGACGAGCTGGCGATCACGCCCGAGCAGGTCGCCCGCGTCTCCGAGCTGGTGAGCAAGGGCGACCTGAACGACAAGCTGGCCCGTCAGGTCATCGAGGGCGTCCTCGCGGGCGAGGGCACCCCGGACGAGGTCGTCGACAAGCGCGGGCTGAAGGTCGTCTCGGACGACTCGGCGCTCGGCACGGCCGTCGACGAGGCCATCGCCGGCAACCCGGGCATCGCCGACAAGATCCGCGGCGGCAAGGTCGCCGCGGCCGGTGCCCTGGTCGGCGCGGTCATGAAGGCCACCCGCGGTCAGGCCGACGCGGCCCGCGTCAAGGAACTGATCCTGGAGAAGCTGGGCGTCAGCGAGGGCTGATGCCCACGCCCGCCCCTGGGGGATGCACCGGCTTCGGTGCATCCCCCTTCTCCGTCTCCCGGCCCGAGGCGCTACGCTCGCCCGCCATGAGTGGACGTACCGACTCCGACACCCAGGACGGCATACGGACCGACGCGATCGAGGCGCACGACACGGACGACGCCGACACCCCGGATGACATGCCCGGCCCCGACCCCGCCGACGCGGACGCCGACGCGGACGCCGACGCGGACGGGGACTCGGGCGAGGACGAGTACGCCGGTGAGGACGCCCGGCAGGCCCGCTGGACCGCCGCCGGGACCGGCGCCCTGCTCACCCTCGCCGGGCTCGCCGCGGCCCTCCTGCGCCTCACCGGACCCGCCCCCGCCCTCGTGCCCGCCGCCTACGCCCTGGGCGCCGCCGTGTGCGCGCTCGCCGCGCTGCTGGGCTCCCGCGGCCGTACCCGGCGCGCGCTGTGGCTGCTCATCGCCGGGGTGATGGTGATGGCGGTCGGCGACCAGCTGGACTGACGGAGATCCGGCGGTCCGGCTCGCACGGGACGCCGAACTCCCGACAGCGGCTTCGTTATTGTCCTGTGATCTGGCTCCCACTCCTGTGAATAAGCCCACGAACCTCTCAAACGATCACTAACGCCTGCAAGAGTGGCCTCGCGTTCCTCATGCGTTCTTTGCGGGCTGTTCAGTTCATGTACGGCTGTTCCCGATCAAAGATCCCCACATGGTCTTCACCCTTCGGGAGCACGTCTCGTGGCAGCCCTTGCACAGTGGTGTGTCCGGCACCGCCTCGTCGCGGTCCTGCTCTGGCTCCTCGCCCTCGGCGCGACGGCCACCGCCGCGATGATCGCGGGCTCCTCGTACTCCAACGACTACGACGTCCCCGGCACCGAGTCCGGCCGGGCCACCCGGCTGCTCGCCGAGGGCTTCCCCGGCCTCGGCGGCGACACCGACACCGTCGTCTGGCACACCGATCCGGGCACCGTCCGCGCCGCCGCCGTCGAACAGACCATGACGCGCACCCTCGCGAGCATCGCCGACCTCCCCGGCGTCGCCTCCGTGGCCGGCCCCTACGACGACCAGGGCGCCGCGCAGATCAGCGCCGACGGGCGCACGGCCTACGCCACCGTCACCTTCGAGGACAGCGCCGAGAACATCGACCGCGGCGAGGCGAAGGCCGTCGTCGACACCGCCGAGGCCGCGCGGACCGACGGACTCCGGGTGGAACTGGGCGGCAGCGCCGTCGCGCTCACCGAATCCTCCGGCGGGCACCTTGCCGAGGTCGTCGGCGTGGCCGTCGCCGCCGTCGTCCTGTTCCTCGCCTTCGGCTCGCTCGCCGCCTCCCTGCTGCCCATCGCCACCGCCCTGGTCGGCGTCGGTACCGCCTACGCCGGGATCGCGCTGCTCGGACACGCCATGACCGTCGCCGACTTCGCGCCCATGCTGGGCATGCTCGTCGGACTCGGCGTCGGCATCGACTACGCGCTCTTCATCGTCACCCGGCACCGGCGCGGCCTGAAACGGGGCCTGCCGGTCGCCGAGGCCGCCGAGAACGCCGTAGCCACCACGGGCCGGGCCGTCGTCTTCGCGGGCGCCACCGTCTGCATCGCCCTGCTCGGCATGCTGATCCTGCGGCTGGACTTCCTCAACGGCGTGGCGATCGCCGCCTCCCTGACCGTCGTACTGACGGTCGCCGCCTCCGTCACCCTGCTGCCCGCCCTGCTCTCCTTCACCGGCCCGCGCGCCCTCAGCCGCCGCGAGCGGCGCCGCCTCGCCGAACGCGGGCCCGAACTCGAACTGCCCACCGGCTTCGCCGCCCGCTGGTCGGCGTTCGTCGAGCACCACCCCAAGCTCCTCGGCGTGCTCGCCCTCGTCGTGATCGCCGGTCTCGCCGTGCCCACGCTCTCCCTCCGCCTCGGCACCTCCGACCAGGGCAACCGCCCCGAGGCCACCACCACCCGCCAGGCGTACGACCTCCTCGCCGCGGGCTTCGGCCCCGGCGTCAACGGCCCGCTGACCCTGGTCACCCAGGTCGACGGCGCCCAGGACCGGCTCGCCCTGGACAACCTCGACGCCACCTTGCGCGCCGCCGAGGGCGTGGCCGACGTGACCCCGGTGACCTACGGCGCGGGCGGCGACACCGCGTACCTCACCGTCGTACCGGAGTCCTCGCCGCAGTCGCAGCGGACCAGCGACCTCGTCGACCTGCTGCGCACCGAGGTGCTGCCGCGGGCCGAGGCCGGCACCTCGCTCGACGTCCAGGTGGGCGGGGTGACGGCCGGCTACGACGACTTCGCCGAGGTCATCGTGGGCAAACTGCCGCTGTTCGTCGGCGTCGTCGTCGGCCTGGGCTGTCTGCTGCTCCTGCTCGCCTTCCGTTCCGTCGGCATACCGCTCAAGGCCGCCGTGATGAACGTGGCCGCCGTCGCCGCCGCCTTCGGGGTCGTCGTCGCGGTCTTCCAGTGGGGCTGGGGAAGCGAACTGCTCGGCCTCGGCCGGGCCGGGCCGATCGAGCCGTTCCTGCCCGTGATCATGGTCTCGGTCCTCTTCGGGCTCTCCATGGACTACCAGGTCTTCCTGGTCAGCCGGATGTACGAGGAGTGGCTGGAGACCGGAGACAACCGGCGGGCCGTGCGCGTCGGGCTCGCCGAGACCAGCCGGGTGATCAACTCCGCCGCGGTCATCATGATCTCCGTCTTCCTCGCCTTCGTCCTCAGCGGCGACCGCGTGATCGCCATGTTCGGCATCGCGCTGGCCGCCGCCGTCGCCCTCGACGCCTTCGTTCTGCGCACTCTCCTCGTGCCCGCCCTGATGCACCTGCTCGGGGCCGCCAACTGGTGGCTGCCCCGCTGGCTCGACCGGCGCCTGCCGCGGATCAGCATCGAACCTCCCGAGTGCCGGGCCGCCCATGAGAGGCTCACCGAGGTCGTGGCGGAACTGGAGAAGGAGCGGCAACCGGATGTACGCGATATCGCTGGGTGAGGGATCCGAACTGCGCCCCCTGGAGCTCTGGCACGCCGAGGAGTTCCTGACGCACCTGGAGCGCGGCCGGGAGTTCATCAACCAGTACATCCCCTTCGCGGCCAAGGCCACCGACGTGCCCGGCGCGCGCGAGGTGCTCCAGCGGTACGCCGACATGCGCGCCGCCGACACCGGTTCGCTGCACGGCATCTGGCTCGACGGTCAACTGGTCGGCGGCGTGCTCTTCCTCAACTTCGACGCCGAGCAGGCCAACTGCGAGGTCGGCTGCTGGCTGGAACCCGCCGGAACCGGGCGCGGCCTCGTCACACGCGCGATGCGGGTCCTCATCGACCACGCCGTCGAGCGGCGCGGCATCCACCGCGTCGAGTGGGTCGCCTCCGCGGGCAACGTGCCCAGCCTCAACGTCGCCCGGCGGCTCGGGTTCACCCGCGACGGCGTACGGCGCGAGGCCTACCCCTATCGTGGGGTGCGGCACGACCTGGAAGTGTGGTCCGTGCTGGCCCCCGAGTGGCGAGCCGCACACACGCGTGTCGCTCACAGCGATCATTAAGAAACCTCTCAGAGAGCGTCCGTACGGTGCGAGACATGGGAACCAAGACAGTGGACGAGGCCGGCGCCGAGACGGGCGCGGAGGCCACCGAGGCGAAGCGCGACGAGGAGACGGTGGACGTCACCGAGAAGGACGCGAAGGACGAGGTCACGCCGGTCTCCGAGGAGAGTGACGGCGTGGACACCGGTGGAGAGGACAGCGACCTCGGCGAGATCGTCGAGGAGAGCCGCCCGGCCGGTGTCGGTCTGGGCGCGGGAGCCGTCGTCTCCGCCGCGCTCGGCCTGGTGTCGCTCACCGGCGGCTGGATCGGGACGGTCGCCGCCGCGCGCCAGACCCTGGTCGGCCAGCTGGAGACGGCGTCGAGCGCGAGCGTCGCCCACCAGATCCAGGCCGTCTACGGCGACCCCTGGCAGGCCACCGCTCTGTGGGCCGGCCTGTTCGCGCTGGCCGCGCTCGTCACCGGCGTCGTGGTGCTGGCCCGGCCCGCCTTCGGCGCGCCCGGCAGGGTGCAGGCCCCGTGGATCAAGTCCGTCGCCTGGGCGGGCGTCACGCTCGGCGTGATCGGCCTGCTCCTGGCCGTACTCAAGTACACCGACGCGCTGCTCGGACTGCCGTCCGCCAGTTGAGCCTTCGCGGTTCACGCGGTTCACGCGTTCACGAGGGGTCTTAGTACGGCCGTAAGCACCTTACGGCCGTACTAAGGCCCCTCCCGCGTGTCTAAGGCCCCGTCCGGCCCCGAACATGCGGAACTCTCCCGATGTGGCGGACCCCCCTGGGAGACGAAGGTTGAGGCATCGAGAGCGTCGCACCGAGCGGCGCCGGAGCCACCGACCTTCAGGGGACGTCCACCATGTACGAGTACGAGATCCACCAGGCCCGCTCCGCCGAACTCCTGCGCCGCGCCGCGGACGAGCGGCTGGCCCGCGAGGCCCTCCGCGGCCGTCGCGCCGCCCGCCGGGAGGCCGAGCGCGCGGCCCGCGCCGAGACCCCCGAGAGCGAACCGCATACCCACCGCCCCCGCCGGCTGCGGTCCCCCCGCACCGCGTGAGCACCGGGGCACGGCAGGGCGGCCGCACGGGGGTCGGCCGCCCTTCCACGCCCGCACCGATGGCTGTCCGGCCGCGGACGACACCCGCGCCACCGATAACGACTGGGCCGCCGTCGCACCTCCGTGCGATGCTCGCCCCCGTGGAGAACAGGTCCGTCAGCCCCGTATTCGTCGGCCGTGCCGACGAGTTGGCCACTCTGAACGACGCGCTCGCCCGCGCCTCCGCGGGCGAGCGCGTCGTTCAGAGT
>NZ_MUBA01000708.1:270-845 GCF_002154575.1 Streptomyces bobili | reverse complement strand
GCGAGCCGGGCCACGGCGGCGAGGAGCCGGTACTCGACGGTGGAGCCGCCCTCGGCGACGATCCGGGCGGCGTTCTGGGCGCTCTCCGGAAGCGCCTCGACGCGGACGAGCAGCAGGTCGCGCAAGGTGTCCGTGAGGCCGGGGCGGCAGCCCTCGTGGGCGGCGACGGCGAGTTCCTCGACGAAGAAGGCGTTGCCGTCGGAGCGTTCGAAGATGTCGTCGACCTGGGCGGGGTCGGGCTCGGCGGCGAGGATGCCGGCGACCTGACGGCCGACCTCGTCGCGGGTGAGACGGGAGAGGTCGAGGCGGTGGACGGTACGCAGCCGGTCGAGCTCGGCGAGCAGGGGGCGCAGCGGGTGGCGCCGGTGGATGTCGTCGGCACGGTAGGTGGCGAGGACGACGAGGCGGCCGGTGCGCAGGGTGCGCAACAGGTAGGAGAGGAGATGGCGGGTGGAGGCGTCGGACCAGTGCAGGTCCTCCAGGGCCACCACGACGGTGCGGTCGGCGGCCACGCGCTCCAGGAGGCGGGCGGTGAGTTCGAAGAGGCGGGCCATGCTCTCCTCGTCGTGCCGGCC
>NZ_MUBA01000708.1:0-191 GCF_002154575.1 Streptomyces bobili | reverse complement strand
CGACGAATACGGGGCTGACGGACCTGTTCTCCACGGGGGCGAGCATCGCACGGAGGTGCGACGGCGGCCCAGTCGTTATCGGTGGCGCGGGTGTCGTCCGCGGCCGGACAGCCATCGGTGCGGGCGTGGAAGGGCGGCCGACCCCCGTGCGGCCGCCCTGCCGTGCCCCGGTGCTCACGCGGTGCGGGGGG
>NZ_MUBA01000707.1 GCF_002154575.1 Streptomyces bobili | reverse complement strand
GTCGTCGAGGTCGTCCTCGCCGCAGACGGCGCGGGCGAGGACGACCTCGACGACGAGCTGGACCGGGGAGCCATGGGCGGGCCCACCGCATGGATCTTCGGCAACGAGGCCTGGGGCCTGCCGGAGGAGACCCGCGCCCTCGCCGACGCCGTCGTGCGCGTCCCGATCCACGGGAAGGCCGAGAGTCTGAACCTCGCGACCGCCGCGGCCGTATGTCTGTACGCGTCGGCCCGAGCGCAGCGCGCGCCTGACGGAGGGTGCCGTTCCGTCACCGAGAGCTAGTAGGGTGACCAGCTCGGGGGTCCTCGTCTGGGAGGTGGGGTACGGGGATGAGTGTCGGCACGAGCAGGGCGCCGGGAGCCAGTGAACCGGAGCGCCCGCCCGCGGCCCGACCGGCCGGTGACCTCGACGGACTCGGCATCGACCCAGACGACCTGCCCGACGGGCTGGTCGTCGCCGACGAGCACGGGTACGTCGTCTGCTTCAACGCCGCCGCCGAGCGCATCACCGCCGTCCCCGCCGCCGAAGCCCTCGGGCAGCGGCTCGACAAGGCACTGCCGCTGGAGGACCTCGAAGGCCGCCGCTGGTGGCAGCTCACCGACCCGTACAGCGGCCTCGCCATCCGCGTGGGCCAGCCCGAACGGAACCTGCTGCTGCCCGGCGGGCGTGAGGTCCTCGCCTCCGCCCGATACGTCCGCGGCGAGCCCACCGGCCCCGTCCGCCGCGTCGTCGTCTCCCTCCGCGACACCGAGGCCCGCCGCCGCACCGAGCGCAGCCACGCCGAACTGATCGCCACCGTCGCCCACGAGCTGCGCTCCCCCCTCACCTCCGTGAAGGGCTTCACCGCCACCCTCCTCGCCAAGTGGACGCGGTTCACCGACGACCAGAAGCGTCTGATGCTGGAGACGGTCGACGCCGACGCCGACCGCGTCACCCGCCTCATCGCCGAGCTGCTCGGCATCTCGCGGATCGACTCCGGCCGGCTGGAGCTGCGCCGCCAGCCCGTCGACATGGGCGCCGCCGTCGGACGGCACATCCAGGCCTACGTCGCCGCCGGCCAGCCCGCCGACCGGTTCCTGCTGCGCATCGAACAGCCGCTGCCCGCCCTGTGGGCCGATCCCGACAAGGTCGACCAGGTGCTCAGCAACCTCATCGAAAATGCGGTGCGGCACGGCGAGGGAACCGTCACCATTGACGTCACGCCCGCCCGGTCCCCCCGCGAAGGGGAGGACACCGGCACGTCGGTCATCGTGAGCGACGAGGGCACCGGCATCCCGGAGGAGTCCATGAACCGCGTCTTCACCCGCTTCTGGCGGGGCAGCAAGCGCGGCGGGACGGGCCTCGGGCTGTACATCGTCAAGGGCATCGTCGAAGCCCACGGCGGTGTCATCACGGTCGGCCGCGCCCCCGGCGGCGGCGCCGAGTTCCGATTTACGTTGCCCGTGGCGGTCCCGGCCTATCTGGCCTAGCCCCCGCGGGCGCATCCGTACGTCCTCACCCCGTTAGACTCGGCCTTTGGCACCTTTGTGTCCCATGGACGGCCCTCCGAGTGAGTCGGTGACGGGGACCTTCAGCCAGCCAATCGGAAGCACGGGAAGAGATGTCGGCACCGAATAAGTCGTACGACCCTGTAGAGGTCGAGGCCTTGAAACCGGAAGAGATCGAGCGCATGCGGGACGAGGCGCTCGCCGCCTTCGCCGCCGCGGACTCCCTCGACGCACTCCAGGAGGCCAAGGTCGCCCACACCGGCGGCGCCTCCCCGCTGGCCCTCGCCAACCGCGAGATCGGCGCACTGCCCCCGCAGGCCAAGGCCTCCGCCGGCAAGCTCGTCGGCCAGGCCCGCGGCGCGGTGAACAAGGGCCTCGCCGCCCGGCAGGTGGAACTGGAGGCCGAGCGCGACGCCCGCGTCCTGGTCGAGGAGGCGGTGGACGTCACACTGCCCTACGACCGTGTGCCCGCGGGCGCCCGCCACCCGCTCACCACGCTCTCGGAGCGCATCGAGGACGTCTTCGTCGCCATGGGCTACGAGGTCGCCGAGGGCCCGCAGGTCGAGGCCGAGTGGTTCAACTTCGACGCCCTGAACATCGGCCCGGACCACCCGGCCCGCGGTGAGCACGACACGTTCTTCGTGCAGGGCCCGGAGGGCGGCACCGAGTCCGGTGTCGTGCTGCGCACCCACACCTCGCCCGTGCAGATCCGCTCGCTGCTCAGCCGTGAGCTGCCGGTGTACGTGATCTGCCCCGGTGTCGTGTACCGCACCGACGAGCTGGACGCCACGCACACCCCGGTCTTCCGCCAGGTCGAGCTGCTGGCCGTGGACGAGGGCCTCACCATGGCCGACCTCAAGGGCACGATGGATCACATGGTCCAGGCCCTGTTCGGCGAGGGCATGAAGACCAGGCTGCGGCCGAACTTCTTCCCCTTCACCGAGCCGTCCGCCGAGATGGACATGGTGTGCTACGTCTGCCGCGGCGAGTCCGTCGGCAACCCGGACCGGCCCTGCCGTACCTGCTCCAGCGAGGGCTGGATCGAGCTGGGCGGCTGCGGCATGGTCAACCCCAAGGTGCTGATCGCCTGCGGCGTCGACCCGGAGAAGTACAGCGGGTTCGCCTTCGGGTTCGGCATCGAGCGGATGCTGATGTTCCGCCACAACGTAGAAGACATGCGAGACATGGTCGAGGGTGACGTCCGGTTCACCCGGCCGTTCGGGATGGAGATCTGATGCGGGTCCCGCTTTCCTGGCTGCGGGAGTACGTCGACCTGCCGGCCACCGAGACCGGCCGTGACGTCCAGGCCAAGCTCATCTCGGCCGGCCTCGAGGTCGAGACCGTCGAGCAGCTCGGCCACGACCTCAAGGGCCCCCTCGTCGTCGGCCAGGTGCTGACCATCGAGGAGCTGGAGGGCTTCAAGAAGCCGATCCGCTTCTGCACCGTCGACGTCGGTCAGGCCAACGGATCGGGTGAGCCGCAGGAGATCGTCTGCGGCGCCCGCAACTTCGCCGTCGGCGACAAGGTCGTGGTCGTGCTTCCGGGCGCGGTCCTCCCCGGCAACTTCGCGATCGCCGCCCGCAAGACCTACGGCAAGACGTCCCACGGCATGATCTGCTCCGGCGACGAACTGGGCATGGGCGACGACGGCAGCCACGGCATCATCGTGCTGCCGCAGGAGACCGAGGTCGGCAAGGACGCCATCGAGCTGCTCGAACTGGTCGACGAGGTCCTGGACATCGCCGTCACCGCCAACCGCGGCGACTGCCTGTCCATCCGCGGCGTCGCCCGCGAGACCGCCATCGCCTACGGCCTGCCGCTGCGCGACCCGGCCCTCCTCGACGTACCGGGCCCGAACGCCTTCGGCTACCCGGTGCAGGTCTCCGACCCCGTCGGCTGCGACCGCTTCACCGCGCGCACCGTCACCGGTCTGAGCCCCGAGGCACGCTCGCCGCTCTGGCTCCAGCGCCGGCTGCAGAAGGTCGGCATGCGCCCGATCTCGCTCGCCGTCGACGTCACGAACTACGTGATGATGGAGGTCGGCCAGCCCCTGCACGCCTACGACCGCACCCTGGTCCAGGGCACCATCGGCGTCCGGCGCGCGGCCGAGGGCGAGAAGCTCGTCACCCTGGACGGCGTGGAGCGCACGCTGCACCCCGAGGACCTCGTCATCACCGACGAGCGCGGCCCGATCGGCCTCGCCGGTGTCATGGGCGGCGCCAACACCGAGATCGCCGACCACGCGGAATCCGAGGGGACGACCGACGTCGTCATCGAGGCCGCACACTTCGACGCGGTCTCCATCGCCCGTACGGCCCGCCGC
>NZ_MUBA01000706.1 GCF_002154575.1 Streptomyces bobili | reverse complement strand
CCCCTCCGGCTCCGGCAAGTCGACGCTGCTGCACTGTCTCGCCGGGATCGTGCCGCCCGACTCGGGCTCGATCACGTACGACGGGCAGGAGCTGGCGACGATGAGCGACGCCCGGCGCAGTGCGCTGCGGCGGTCGGAGTTCGGGTTCGTGTTCCAGTTCGGTCAGCTCGTGCCGGAGCTGACCTGCGTGGAGAACGTGGCACTGCCGCTGCGGCTGAACGGCGCCCCGCGCAAGCAGGCCGAGCGGACCGCCCTGGTGTGGATGGAGCGGCTGGAGGTGGACGACCTGCGCGGGAAGCGGCCCGGCGAGGTGTCCGGCGGGCAGGGTCAGCGGGTCGCGGTGGCGCGGTCGCTGGTGACCGGCCCGCGGGTGATCTTCGCCGACGAGCCGACCGGCGCCCTGGACTCGCTCAACGGCGAGCGCGTGATGGACCTGCTCACGGAGGCCGCCCGGTCCGCCAACGCGGCCGTGGTGCTGGTCACGCACGAGGCCCGGGTGGCCGCGTACTCGGACCGCGAGATCGTCGTACGGGACGGGAAGTCGCGCGACATGGAGCGGGTCGTATGAACCTGCGCCAGTGGGGCCGGGATCTGGCCCTGGGGTTCCGGTTCGCCTTCGCGGGCGGACGGGAGGGGTGGGTGCGGGCCGGGCTGACGGCCGTCGGCGTGGGGTTCGGCGTGGCACTGCTGCTGCTGTCGACCGCGCTGCCCAACGCGCTGTCCGCCCGGCACGACCGAGAACAGGCGCGCCAGGACTACCGGTACGACCTGACCGTGCCGCCCAAGGCGGACGACACCCTGGTGATCTCCCACGTCGACACGATCTTCCGGGACAAGGACGTGCGGGGTCGGCTGGTGGAGCCGGAGGGCCCGCGGGCACCGCTGCCGCCCGGCGTGGACCGGTACCCGGGAGCGGGCGAGATGGTCGTCTCGCCCGCGCTGAAGAAGCTGCTCGCCGCGGACGGCTCGGCGCTGCTGCGGGAGCGGCTGCCGTACCGGATCGTCGGCGGCATCGGGGAGAGCGGGCTGATCGGCTCGCAGGAACTCGCCTACTTCGCGGGCGCCTCGGGGCTCGCCGCACGGATGGACATGTGGCGGACGGTCCGGCTGACGGGCTTCGGCGACCCGACCCCGACGCGCGAGCAACCCGACCCGATCCTGGTCCTGCTGAACATCGTGGTGATCGTGGCTCTGCTGATGCCGGTCGCGGTGTTCATCGCGGCGGCCGTGCGGTTCGGCGGCGATCGGCGCGACCGCCGGCTCGCGGCCCTGCGGCTGGTGGGCTCCGACAGCCGGATGACCCGGCGGATCGCGGCGGGCGAGGCTCTGGCCGGCGCGCTGCTCGGCCTGGTTCTCGGCACGGCGTTCTTCCTGGTCGGGCGGCAGGTGGCGGGCTCGGTCGAGGTGATGGGCGTGAGCGTGTGGCCCAGCTATCTCGACCCCTCGCCCGCGCTGGCCACGCTGGTCGCGGTGGCGGTGCCCACCGCCGCCGTCCTGGTCACGCTGCTCGCGCTGCGCGGCGTGGTGATCGAGCCGCTCGGCGTGGTGCGCGCGGCGAAGCCGGCGCGGCGCCGGCTGTGGTGGCGGCTGCTCCTGCCGGTGGCCGGCCTCGCGATGCTCTACCCGATGATCGGCCAGGGCCGCGACAACGGCGACTTCAACAAGTACCTGGTCGTCGGCGGCGTCCTGCTGCTGCTCGTCGGCATCACCGCGCTGCTGCCGTGGCTGGTGGAGACGGCCGTCGGCCGCCTCGGCGCCGGTGGCGTCGCCTGGCAACTGGCCGTACGTCGGCTCCAGTTGAGCAGCGGTACGGCGGCCCGGATGGTCAACGGGATCGCGGTGGCGGTGGCCGCGGCGATCGCGCTCCAGATGCTGTTCGCCGGGGTCGACGAC
This sequence comes from Streptomyces bobili, assembly GCF_002154575.1. GTDB lineage: Bacteria > Actinomycetota > Actinomycetes > Streptomycetales > Streptomycetaceae > Streptomyces > Streptomyces bobili. Next base: position 2,196 of record NZ_MUBA01000706.1, on the reverse strand, counting down.
CAGTACACCGAGGAGACCGGCCAGGATCTCCGCCGGGCGCAGATGCAGGTGGGTCTCCCGGACACCGCCCCGATGTCCCCGACCGTCCAGAAGTTCAACCACACCAAGGGCGTTCAGAAGGTCACGGCTCTGTGGGAGGGCTACCTCGGTGACGCCTCCTGGGACACCGAGAACGGCCCGAATCTGTCCGCCGAGCTGGTTGTCGGCGACTGCGCGGCGCTGCGCGAGGTGGCGAAGCTGCCGTCCTGCGCGGACGGCGACGTGTTCGTCCTGGAGGGCGGCGAGTACTCCGCCGACGGGCCGGCGATGAACCGGCCGGGCAGGAAGCTGTACCTGGAGTCCTACAACCGCGGCAACGGCGGGGAGGTCACCTGGACCGTCCCGGCCGGCGTCGGCACGGCCCGCTCGATCGTGGACCCGGCCGGAACCCGGCGCGACGGCTTCCTGATGACTCCGGGCGCGATGCCTTCGAGCGTCGCGAAGACCGTCAGCGGTCAGCTGTACGTCTCGGTCGACGAGTCGGTGCCGGACGTCTCCGAACACGTCCGCAACACCGCCGCCGCCGTGGATCCCCTGTCCGTTCCGGACACCTGGACGGCCACCAGGACCTCCGTGAGGTACGACTCGCTGCGCACCGGGCTGCTCGTCGGCGCCCTCTGTGTGCTGATGCTGATCGGGGCGAGCCTGCTGGTGTCGCAGCTGGAGCAGTTGCGCGAACGCCGCAAGCTGCTGTCGGCGCTGGTCGCGTTCGGTACCCGCCGCCGCACGCTGACCATGTCGGTGCTGTGGCAGACGGCGATCCCGATCGGGCTCGGTCTGCTGCTGGCCTCGGTGGTGGGCATCACCCTGGGCGCGGTGCTGCTGCGAATGTCGGACACGCCGGTGGTGGTGGACTGGCCGACCGTGCTGGCGATGGCCTGCGCCGGTGCGGCGGTGGTCCTCGCGGTGACATTGCTGAGCCTGCCGCCGCTGCTGCGGCTGATGCGGCCGGACGGCCTGCGCACGGAGTGAGGCACGGCGTGAAGGTACGGCGTGAAGGCACGGCGTGAAGGCACGGCGTGAGCGGGCCGGGGTCCCCACCGGGAGGCGGGAGCCCCGGCCCGTTCAGCGTTGCCGTGCCCTCACAGCTGGTACTCCTTCACCACCCTGCGGACCTGGGCGAACAGCATGCCCACGTTCACGGACTTGCGGCAGACGACCACGGCGACCACGTCCTGCTGTTCCGTCATCCGCACGAACAGGTGGGTGAGGTTATCGCTGTTGACGAGGATCTCCTGGAAGAAGTGGTTGTCGCCGGAGCTGCCGCGACGTTCCTTGAAGACGTCCTCGATCATCACGACGGTCCGCCCCTGGAACAGGTCGAGGGTGGCGCCCGCGAGCAGGTCCAGCACCTCCGGCGGATGGTTGTCGACCGTCTCGTACGACAGCAGCATGCCGGTCGACATGTCGACGACGCCGGACGCGACGCAGTCGGGGGCGTCCGTGCGGAGCGCTTTGACCAGGCCCATCACCTGGTCGGAGAAACCGGGGGTCATACGTTTCGTCGCCATCCCTTTCACACTCCTTCGGGCGCCTTGGCGGCCCGGTCGGTGAGGATCAGATCGATACGCCGCAGGGTCGGCTGCGTCGCCGTGTGCAGACGGTCCACGTCCATGCCCTCGTCGCCGAGGACGACCATGAGCGCGGTGTCGCCGACCCCGTAGAAGGCGGCACAGCCGCGGCTGCCGTAGGTCACCGTGCGCTGCAGGGCGCCCCGGTCGGTGGCCTCGGAGGTTCGGCGGGCCAGGCCCAGGCCGGCCGCGGCGAGGGCGGCGAGGCCCTCGGGGTCGATGGAGTCGGCGGTGTCGGCGGCGATGAGCAGGCCGTCCGCCGCCGCGACCACGGTGTCGGTGATGCCGGTCACCTGCTCACGCAGGCCGCGCATCTCCCGCGCGAGGGCTTGGTGGTCCATGAGGGCAACTCCCCTTGTTCTTGGAGGACGTGGGGGGACGGTGGGCTGTGAGGGCGGCCCAGGTGGGCCTGTCAGGTGGGGTATGTGACCTGCGAGCGGGCTCAGTTGCCGGCCGGATCGCGTAACCGGAAGAACTCCTTGATGCCGCTGGCGCCTGGCCGGCGGCGCGGCAGCCTGGCCGGTTCCGGCGGCGGGAGAGGCGGCGGCTGCCAGGGCCGGCGTGAGGGCGGGGCAGGGGGTGGCGA
>NZ_MUBA01000705.1 GCF_002154575.1 Streptomyces bobili | reverse complement strand
AAGACGCCGTCCGCCTGGCCGAACGCGATCTTGCCCCAGGGGAAGCCGCGGAAGGGGACACGCGCGCGTGCCGCCTCACCGGCGATCCAGACCGCCGCCGCCCATACCGGCCAGGCGGACGGCGTCTTCCTGCCGCTGGCCGCGCTGGGCGGCACCCCGGTACTCGGCTTCGCGGTCGTCCTGTGCGGTTTCGGTCTCTGCGAGGCCGTCCGGCTCGGACTCCGGTGGCGCCGTACGCGCGAGGTGCGGCGTTCGGCCGCCGCGCTGGCCCTGATCAGCATGGCCGTCCCGGTCCTTTCGGCTGTGGCCGCCCGCTCGCTGGTCAGTGACAAGGCGGAGACCGGCACCGCGACGGTCGCCGTCATCCAGGGCAACGTGCCCCGCCTCGGACTGGACTTCAACTCCCAGCGCCGGGCCGTCCTCGACTTTCACGCGCGTGAGACCGAGCGACTGGCCGCCGAGGTCAAGGCCGGCAAGAAGGCCCAGCCCGACTTCGTCCTGTGGCCCGAGAACTCCTCCGACATCGACCCCTTCGCCAACCCGGACGCCGCCGCCGTCATCGAGCAGGCGGCCGAGGCGATCGACGCCCCCATCTCGGTCGGCGGCGTCGTCGAGCGCGACGGCAAGCTCTACAACGAGCAGATCCTCTGGGACCCGGAGAAGGGCGCGACCCAGACCTACGACAAGCGGCAGGTCCAGCCGTTCGGCGAGTTCCTCCCGATGCGCTCGCTCATCGGCGCCATCAACGACGAATGGACCTCGATGGTCCGCCAGGACTTCAGCCGGGGCAGCGAGCCCGGCGTGTTCGACTTCGGCGACGCCAAGGTCGGCCTCGCCACCTGCTACGAGGCGGCCTTCGACTGGGCCGTGCGCGACACCGTCACCCATGGCGCGCAGATCATCTCCGTGCCCAGCAACAACGCCACCTTCGACCGCAGCGAGATGACCTACCAGCAGCTCGCCATGTCACGCGTACGTGCCGTCGAGCACAGCCGCACCGTCACCGTGCCGGTGACCAGCGGGGTCAGCGCGATCATCATGCCGGACGGCGAGATCACCCAGAAGACCGGCATGTTCGTCGCGGACTCCCTGGTCCAGAAGGTTCCGCTGCGGTCCTCGGAGACCCCGGCCACGAAGCTGGGCATCCTGCCCGAGATCGCCCTGCTGCTCGTCGCCGCGGGCGGGCTGGGATGGGCGATCGGAGCCGGGATGCGCGGGCGGCGCGCCGGTGGCGTGTAGCCGTACGCCCGCCGAGCGCGTCCCCCACGCGCGCGGTGTCGCCGGACCGGCTCGTTAGGGTCGGTCCATGGCTACTCCTGACTTCATCCGCGAGCTCCGTGCCGTCGCCGGCCACCATCTGCTGTGGCTGCCCGGTGTCACCGCCCTCGTCTTCGACGACGAGGGCCGTCTGCTGCTGGGCCGTCGCTCGGACACCCGCAAGTGGGCGGTGATCGGCGGCATCCCCGACCCCGGTGAGCAGCCGGCCGTCTGCGCCGTGCGGGAGGTCTTCGAGGAGACCGCCGTGCGGTGCGTCGTCGAACGCGTCGTCCTCGTCCAGGCCGCACCCGAACCGGTCACGTACGACAACGGTGACGTCTGCCAGTACATGGACATCACGTTCCGCTGCCGTGCCGTGGGCGGCGAGGCCCGTGTCAACGACGACGAGTCACTGGAGGTGGGATGGTTCGCGGTGGACGCCCTGCCCGACCTGAACGAATTCGCGCTCTTCCGGATCAAGCAGGCGCTGTCGGACGAGCCCACATGGTTTGAGGCCATGAGTTCCAGCTGAAGTGTGGGGTCGGACCACATGGGGTGAGGTTCCGGCGCTGCCTAAGGTCGGAGACATGACCGCGCCCCACGCCGCCCCTGGTCCCTTCGCCCCCTCCCTCGACCTGAACGGTCGCACCGCCCTCGTCACCGGCGCCGCCGGCGGTATCGGCCGCGCCTGCGCGCTGCGGCTGGCGGCCGCCGGGGCCAAGGTGCGGGCCGTCGACCGGGACGCGACAGGCCTGGAGGCGCTCACCGACAGTGCCACCGGCCTGCCGGGCATCGTCGAGCCGCACCTCCTGGACCTCACGGACCTCGACGCCGCCGAACTCGCCGCCGCCGGCACCGACGTCCTGGTCAACAACGCCGGGCTGCAGCTGGTACGGCCGCTGGAGGAGTTCCCGCCGGACGTCTTCCACACGGTGCTCACGGTGATGCTGGAAGCACCGTTCCGGCTCATCCGCGGTGCCCTGCCCCACATGTACGGCCAGGGGTGGGGCCGCATCGTCAACGTCTCCTCGGTCCACGGACTGCGTGCCTCGCCCTACAAGTCGGCGTACGTGGCCGCCAAGCACGGGCTCGAGGGGCTGTCCAAGACCGCCGCCCTCGAAGGCGCGCCGCACGGCGTCACCTCCAACTGCGTGAACCCCGCCTATGTGCGTACCCCACTGGTGGAGAAGCAGCTTGCCGACCAGGCACAGGCACACGACCTGCCCGTGGAGCGCGTACTGGCCGAGGTGCTCCTGAGGGACAGCGCGGTCAAGCGGCTCATCGAACCGGAAGAGGTCGCCGAGGCCGTCGCCTACCTGTGCGGCCCCCAGGCGTCCTTCGTGACCGGCACCTCCCTGGTCCTGGACGGCGGCTGGACCGCGCACTGACCTGCCCGGCGAGCGGCCGGTCCGGAGTTTTCCACAGGCCTGACGGGCCGGCCCGGTCATGAGGAATCCTGTGAGCATGTCCCGCGATCACGTGGAGCCGGTCGAGCGCTCCGTCACCGATGCCGATGCCGATGCCGATGCCGATGCCGAGGCCGAGGCCGCCGTGCGCGGCGCCGAGCCGGCCCCCGGCGTGCCCGGTGGCGTGACCGGTGGTGCCGAGGCGCCGTTCCTGGAACTGCTCGCCCGGGGCGCGTCGGCCGACGCCTACGAACGGCCGGTGCTGCTCGCCCGCGCCGAGGGGCTGCCCGCCGAGCGGATCGCCGCGCTCGAACAGGCCAAACTGCTCGCCCTGCGGGTGCGCTCCGAGCTGGAGGGCCGCCGCCGACGGGAGGCCGAGCTGTCCGCGCTCTTCGAGACGGCCCACGACCTGGCGGGCCTGCGCGACGTCGACGCCGTCCTCCAGGCCATCGTGCAGCGGGCCCGCTCCCTGCTCGGCACCGACGTCGCCTACCTCAGCCTGAACGACCCGGTCCGGGGCGACACCTACATGCGGGTCACCGAGGGTTCGGTAGCCGCCCGCTTCCAGCAGCTGCGCCTGGGCATGGGGGAGGGGCTCGGCGGCCTGGTCGCCCAGACGGCCCGCCCGTACGTCACCGACGACTACTTCCGCGACGACCGCTTCCGGCACACGATGACCATCGACGCGGGTGTGCACGACGAGGGCCTGGTGGCCATCCTCGGCGTCCCGCTGATGCTGGGGGCGAACGTCATCGGGGTGCTGTTCGCCGCGGACCGTCGCGCCAGGGTCTTCGAGCGCGAGCAGATCGCCCTGCTCGGGTCCTTCGCCGCCCTGGCCGCCGCCGCCATCGACACCGCCAACCTGCTCACCGAGACCCGCGCGGCCCTGGCCGACCTGGAGCGCGCCAACGAGATCATTCAGGACCGCAGCGCCGTCATTGAGCGCGCCTCCGACGTCCACGACCGGCTCGCCGAACTCGTTCTGCGCGGCGGCGGGGTGCACGACGTGGCGGCGGCGGTATCCCAGGTCCTGGCCGGTGCCGTCCGGTTCACCGAGGCCGGCGCGGCCCCGGCCGGGGCCCTGGAGACCTCCCGCGCCGAGGGCCACGCCGTGCGCCACGAGGACGACTGGATCGCCGCCGTCACCACGGGCGGCGAACTCCTCGGCGCCCTCGTCCTGCGCGGGCACCCCGGCCTCGACCCCGTCGACCAGCGCACGCTGGAGCGCGCCGCGATGGTCACCTCCCTGCTGCTGCTCGCCCGCCGCTCCGCCGCCGAAGCCGAACAGCGCGTCCGCGGTGAGCTGCTGGACGACCTGCTCGACGCCCGCGACCGCGACCCGCGCATACTGCGGGAGCGTGCCTCCCGGCTGCACGCCGACCTCGACG
>NZ_MUBA01000704.1 GCF_002154575.1 Streptomyces bobili | reverse complement strand
GGCCGTGCGCAGGGCGTTGGACGCCGCCCGGCCGCGGACCGTGCTGATCGAGGGCCCGCCGGAGGCCGACGAGCTGATCGCACTGGCCGCCGACGAGAACCTGCGGCCCCCCGTCGCGCTCCTCGCGCACGCCGTGGACGAGCCCGGACGCTCGGCCTTCTGGCCGATGGCCGCGTTCTCCCCGGAATGGGTCGCGATCCGCTGGGCCCTGGAGCACGGCGTCCCGGCCCGCTTCATCGACCTGCCCGCCGCGCACACCCTGGCCTGGCAGCGGGAGACCGACGAGCACCCGGAGCCGCAGGGACCGCCGCCGGGCGACGGCCCCGGCGCCGGCCTCCGCGTCGACCCGCTCGCCACCCTCGCCGAAGCCGCGGGTCACGACGATCCCGAGCGCTGGTGGGAGGACGTCGTGGAGCACCGGGGGTTGGGCCGACGCGACCCGTTCGCACCCTTCGCCGCCATCGAGGAGGCCATGACGGCGTTGCGGGAGACGTACGGTGCCGAGGGCGGTGAGCGGGACGCCGTCAGGGAGGCGTACATGCGGCTCCGGTTGCGGGCGGCGCAGCGGGAGTTCGGGGACGGGGCCGTGGCAGTCGTGTGCGGGGCGTGGCACGTCCCCGCCCTCCGGCGCAGGACCGCCCTCACCGCCGACCGGGCACTGCTGAAGGGGCTGCCCAGGACCAGGACCGACCTGACGTGGGTGCCGTGGACCCACCGCAGACTGGTCCGGGCCGGGGGTTACGGCGCCGGCATCGACTCGCCCGGTTGGTACGCGCATCTGTTCGACTCGCCCGACCGGCCGGTGGAGCGGTGGCTGACCAGGGTGGCGGGCCTGCTCCGCGAGGAGGACCGCGTCGTCTCCCCGGCACACGTCATCGAGGCGGTACGGCTGGCCGAGACGCTCGCCGCGCTGCGGGGCCGACCGCTGCCCGGCCTGAGCGAGACGACCGACGCCGTGCGTGCGGTGCTCTGCGAGGGCTCGGACGTGCCGCTCGTGCTGATCCGGGACCGGCTGGTCGTCGGGGACGTCATGGGCGAGGTGCCGGCCACCGCGCCCGCGGTGCCCCTGCAGCGCGACCTCGACCGGCTCCAGCGTCGGCTGCGGCTCAGACCGGAGGCGGCGGAACGGGAGTTGGAGCTGGACCTGCGCAAGGAGACCGACTCCGAGCGCAGCAGGCTGTTGCACCGACTGCGGCTGCTGGGGGTGCGGTGGGGAGAGCCGGCGGTCTCGCGGGGGAGCACGGGCACGTTCCGCGAGACGTGGCGGCTGCGCTGGGAGCCCGAGCTGTCCGTGCGGGTCGCCGAGGCGGGCGTATGGGGGACGACCGTACCGGCCGCCGCCACCGCCAGGGCGGAGGCGGACGCGGTCGCCGCGCGAGGTCTCGCCGAGGTGACCGGCCTCGCGGAGCGCTGCCTGCTGGCCGGGCTGCCGGACGCCCTGCCGACGGTGATGCGGGTCCTCGCCGACCGGGCGGCACTGGACACCGACATCGGCCATCTCGCCCAGGCGCTGCCCGCACTCGTCCGCTCCCTTCGGTACGGCGACGTCCGGGGCACCGACACCGGTGCCCTGGCCGGCGTCGCGGCGGGCCTCGCCGAGCGGATATTCGTCGGCCTGCCGCCGGCGTGCGCAGCGCTGGACGCCGACGCGGCCGACGA
>NZ_MUBA01000703.1 GCF_002154575.1 Streptomyces bobili | reverse complement strand
ACCGGTCTCGCCACCGGGCAGCAGGCCGGCACTCTGCCCGGTGGCGAGACCGGTGGAGCAGGCGCCGACGGTGCGGACGGTGGGACCGACGGTGCGGACGGTGGGACCGACGGTGCGGACGCTGGGGACGGTGGGGCCGACGGCCGGCTTCAGGCCGCGCACCGGGAGGCCACCGGCCTGACCCTGTACGAGGGCAAGGCGCTCGTCGCGGCGGTCACCGTCGCCGAGTGGACGGTGCCGACGCTCTCCGTCGGGCTGGCCGTCGTGGGCGTGGCCGTCATGGGCCGCTTCGGGATGATGCTGATCCTCGCCCGCCGCCACCACAGGAAACGCAACAGAGGCCGCTTCAGCTGGGGACCGGACGTCACCCGGCCGGTCAGCGTGATCGTCCCGGCGTACAACGAGAAGGAGTGCATCGCCAACACCCTCGAATCGCTGGCGCGCAGCACCCATCCGATCGAGATCATCATCGTGGACGACGGCTCGACCGACGGCACGTCCGAGATCTCCCGCGAGGCCGCCGAGGCCCTCGGCATGACGAACGTCCGCGTCATCCGCCAGGAGAACGCGGGCAAGCCCGCCGCCCTCAACAACGGTGTGCGCAACGCCAGTTGCGACATCGTCGTGATGATGGACGGCGACACCGTCTTCGAGCCCGACACCGTACGCCGGCTCGTCCAGCCGTTCGCCGACCCGAAGGTCGGCGCGGTCGCCGGCAACGCCAAGGTCGGCAACCGCGACACGATCATCGGAGCCTGGCAGCACATCGAGTACGTGATGGGCTTCAACCTCGACCGCCGCATGTACGACCTGCTGCGCTGCATGCCGACCATCCCCGGCGCGATCGGCGCCTTCCGCCGGGACGCCGTCCTGGAGGTCGGTGGCATGAGCGAGGACACCCTCGCCGAGGACACCGACATCACCATCGCCATGCACCGCGCGGGCTGGAACGTCGTCTACCAGGAGCACGCCCGCGCCTGGACGGAGGCCCCCGGCTCCCTCAAGCAGCTGTGGTCCCAGCGCTACCGCTGGTCCTACGGCACCATGCAGGCCCTCTGGAAGCACCGCAAGTCCCTGACGGACAAGGGGCCTTCGGGGCGCTTCGGGCGCGTCGGCATGCCGCTGGTCGTCCTCTTCCAGATCGTCACGCCGGTCTTCGCACCGCTGATCGACGTGTTCACCGCCTACTCGATGATCTTCATCGACTTCAAGGCGGCCCTGCTGGCCTGGCTCGCGGTCCTGTGCGTCCAGCTCGTCTGCGCCGCGTACGCCTTCCGGCTCGACGGCGAGAAGTACCGCTACCTGCTGATGATGCCGCTCCAGCAGCTCGCCTACCGGCAGATGATGTACCTCGTCCTCATCCACTCCTGCGTCACCGCCCTGACCGGCGGTCGCCTGCGCTGGCAGAAGCTGAAGAGGACCGGCGAAGTCGGGACCCCGGCCGGGGTGAGCTGAGTGGGGGCGCACAGCAGGGGCACGGTCCGGCGGCCGGCGGTGGCGGACGCCCCCACCGCCGGCTCTCCCACGCCCCTGGCTCCCGGTCGCGACCGCTACTTCGACGGCCTCCGCGCCCTCGCGCTACTCCGCGTCGTCGCCTACCACACGTTCGGCTGGGCCTGGGCGGGACTGGTCTTCCCCTCCATGGGCGTCATGTTCGGGCTGGCCGGCACACTCATGGCGAAGTCCCTGGAACGCCCGGCGCTCAAGGTGGTGCGGGGCCGGTTCCGCAGGCTCCTGCCGCCGTTCTGGTTCTGGGGTGCCTTCGTGGTCGTGGCGATGCTGGTGCACGGCTGGATGCCGGACCGGCGGATC
>NZ_MUBA01000702.1 GCF_002154575.1 Streptomyces bobili | reverse complement strand
CTCCGCACCCTCCTCCCCGGGACCGGCCGGGTCCCCGCCGGGGCCGAGGCCTCGGCGGGTGCCGCCCGCAGGCGCCTGCGGCCACCCCTGCGCCTGCGGCATCTGCTGCCGCTCGTCGTGCTGTTCGCGATGATGGGGATGCTCCTGGTGCGTGGCTATGTGCACAGCGAGGTCCTCGCCGACCATCGTGTCCGCCCGGACGCCGCCGCCGACCGGGTGCCGCAGGCGATCCTCGACGGCGGGCCCGTCGTCGACACCCGTGGCGGACAGGCCACCAGCATCGACGTACCGGACCACCGGATCGTCCTCACCTTCGACGACGGCCCCGACCCCCGCTGGACGCCGCAGGTCCTCGACGTCCTGGCGAAGCACCACGCGCACGCCGTCTTCTTCATCACCGGGACGATGGCCAGCCGCTACCCGGACCTCGTGCGCCGGATGGTCGAGGAGGGCCACGAGATCGGCCTGCACACCTTCAACCACCCCGACCTCTCCTACCAGTCGACGAAGCGCATCGACTGGGAACTGACCCAGAACCAGCTCGCCCTCGCCGGTGCCGCCGGCATCCGCACCTCGCTGTTCCGTCCGCCGTACTCCGCCACCGCCTCCGCCCTGGACAACAACACCTGGCCGGTGACCCAGTACGTCGGCAGCCGCGGCTATCTCACCGTCCTGACCGGCGACGACAGCGAGGACTGGCGCAGGCCGGGCGTCGCGGAGATCATCCGCAACTCCACGCCCGCCGACGGCGAGGGCGCGATCGTCCTGATGCACGACTCGGGCGGCGACCGCAGCCAGACCGTGCGGGCGCTCGACACGTACCTGCCCCGGCTGGCACGGCAGGGCTACACGTTCGAGAACCTCACCGAGGCCCTCGACGCGCCCAGCGCGCACACCCGGGTCAGCGGCCTCGAACTGTGGAAGGGCCGGGCGTGGACCGCCCTGGTCACGGCCGCCGACGACCTCACCGGCATCCTCGTCGTCGGCCTCGCCGTCATCGGCGTCCTCGTCTTCGCCCGCTTCGGCCTGATGCTGCTGTTGTCCGCCGTCCACACCCGCCGCACCCGCCGCCCCGACTTCGTGTGGGGCCCGGACGCGCCGGTCACCGAACCGGTGTCGGTGCTGGTCCCGGCGTACAACGAGGCCAAGTGCATCGAGAGCACGGTCCGTTCACTGGTGAAGAGCGACCACGCGGTGGAGATCCTCGTCGTCGACGACGGCTCCTCCGACGGCACCGCCCGCATCGTCGAGGACCTGCGCCTGCCCGGCGTACGCGTCGTGCGCCAGCTCAACGCGGGCAAACCGGCCGCCCTCAACCGGGGCATCGCCAACGCCCGGCACGACCTCATCGTGATGATGGACGGCGACACCGTCTTCGAGCCGTCCACCGTGCGGGAGTTGGTGCAGCCCTTCGCCGACCCGCGCGTCGGCGCCGTCGCCGGCAACGCCAAGGTCGGCAACAAGGACACCCTCATCGGCGCCTGGCAGCACATCGAGTACGTCATGGGCTTCAACCTCGACCGCCGTATGTACGACGTCCTGCGCTGCATGCCGACCATCCCCGGCGCGGTCGGCGCCTTCCGCCGCAGGGCCCTGGACCGGGTCGGCGGCATGAGTGACGACACCCTCGCCGAGGACACCGACATCACCATGGCGCTGCACCGCGACGGCTGGAAGGTGGTGTACGCCGAGAAGGCCCGCGCCTGGACGGAGGCCCCAGAGTCGGTGCAGCAGCTGTGGTCCCAGCGCTACCGCTGGTGCTACGGCACGATGCAGGCGATCTGGAAGCACCGCCGCGCCCTGGTGGAAGGCGGACCGTCGGGCCGCTTCGGCCGGGTCGGCCTGCCCCTGGTCTCCCTGTTCATGGTGGTGGCCCCGCTGCTGGCGCCCCTGATCGACCTGTTCCTGATCTACGGACTGCTGTTCGGCCCGACGGGGAAGACGATCGCGGCCTGGTTCGGCGTCCTGGCAATCCAGGCGGTCTGCGCCGCGTACGCGTTCGTCCTGGACAAGGAGCGGCTGACCCCGCTGATCTCGCTGCCTCTGCAGCAGCTCCTCTACCGCCAGCTGATGTACATCGTCCTGCTCCAGTCCTGGATCACGGCCCTCACCGGCGGCCGGCTGCGCTGGCAGAAGCTGCGCCGGATGGGCCAGGTGGCGGCCCCGCCCGGCGAGGACGCGCGGACGGCCGTGGAAGAGGGGGCGGCCCGATGAGCACCGTAGAGGAGGCAGAGGTACGGGAGAAACAAAGGAAACCGGCTTCCCGCGACCGTTACTTCGATCTTCTCCGCGCCGTCGCCCTCTTCCGCGTCGTCTTCTACCACCTCATGGGCTGGGCCTGGCTGCCCGTCGTCTTCCCTTCCATGGGCGTGATGTTCGCCCTGGCCGGCAACCTCATGGCCCGCTCCCTGAACCGCCGCCCCGCCGCCGCCGTCGTCCGCGGGCGGCTCCGCCGCCTCCTGCCGCCCCTGTGGCTGCTGGGCGCGGTGGGCGTGACGGGCATGCTGCTGGGCGGCTGGGGCCCGAGCGAGGAGGGCCACCCCCTGTGGTGGTGGCTCCACCTCACCTTCTGGATCCTCCCGCTGAGCGACCCGCCGTACGGCGAGGGCCTGCCCGGCATCCACGGGCTGATCGGCGAGGACTGGGCCGTCGCCGTCGGCGTACCCCTGTGGTACCTGCGGGCCTACCTGTGGTTCGTGCTGCTGTCCCCGCTGCTGCTGCGCGCCCTGCGGGCGGCGCCCTGGCCGACTGTCCTCTCGCCGATCGCCCTGTCGGCGGCCCTGGAGTTCGGCGTCCTCACCGTCCCCGGCTGGCGGCTGGAGGCGGGGCTCACCGACCTCGGCGCGTTCGGTGCGTGCTGGCTGGTGGGCATGGCCCACCAGGAGGGCGTCCTGCGCCGGCTGCCCCGGTACGTCGTCCCCTCCCTCGCGCCGGTGGTGGCGTGCGCCGGCCTCTGGTACGCCTCCACCCAGGGCTTCGAGGAGGGCCACGACCTCGACGACATGCCGTTCGCCCAGTCCCTTTGGTCCTTCGCCGCCGTACTGCTCCTCCTGCACCTCAGCCCCGCCTGGCAGGAGTGGCCCCGCCGCCTGCGCCGCTGGGACCGCCTGATCACCCTCCTCAACTCACGTGCCGTGACGATCTACCTCTGGCACAACGTGGGCATCGTGGTCGTCGAGTCCCTCTGGGACCGTCTGTGGAGCATCGGTTTCCTGGAGACCGACGCCCACTGGGTCCTGGTGAGCCCCTGGGCCCAGCTGCCGGCCGTATGGCTGCTGACCGCGGGCTGTGTCGTCTGCTTCGGCTGGATGGAGGACCTGGCGGCGGGCAGACACCCGAGGCTCTGGCCGGACGGACGCCCCGGAGCCCACCGCGCTTGACCTCTCATCCGGCCCTCGCGCAAGGTGAGAGCAACGTTCCCTTCCGGTCACCCACAGCCACAGGCCGGAAACGCGCCCTCCCTACCTTCGGGACTCATCACCGCTCATCCCCGCGAAACACCCCGAGCCCGGAGCACGTGGAGGCGTCAATGACAGCCCCTGGTACAGCCCCCGCACCCCCGACCGACCCGAACACCTCCTCGGCCTCCTCGCAGGCCTCCTCGAAGAAGGGGAGCCGCTGGATCGAGGAGTGGGACCCGGAGAACGAGGCCTTCTGGAACGCGAAGGGCGAGAAGATCGCCCGCCGCAACCTCGTCTTCTCCGTCCTCTCCGAGCACATCGGGTTCTCGATCTGGACCCTGTGGTCCGTGCTGGTGCTCTTCATGGGCCCGGAGTACGGCCTGACCCCGGCCGACAAGTTCCTGCTCACCTCGATGGTGACCCTCGTCGGTGCCGTCGTCCGGGTGCCGTACACCTTCGCCGTCGCGGTGTTCGGTGGCCGGAACTGGACGATCATCTCCGCCGCGATGCTGCTCATCCCCGCGGTCGCCGCGTTCACGGTGATGGAGCCGGGCACCTCGTTCAACACGTTCCTGCTGGTGGGCCTGCTGGCCGGCGTCGGCGGCGGCAACTTCGCCTCCTCGATGACGAACATCAACGCCTTCTTCCCGCTCCGCAAGAAGGGCTGGGCGCTCGGCCTGAACGCGGGCGGCGGCAACATCGGCGTACCGGTGATCCAGCTGGCCGCCCTCGGCGTCATCGGCGCGAGCGGCGGACCGCGCGTGCTCCTCGGGATCTACATCCCGCTGATCCTCGTCGCCGCGGTCCTCGCCGCCCTCTTCATGGACAACCTCGCGTCCGTGAAGAACGACACCGGCGCCGCGGTCGACGCCGCGAAGGACGCCCACACCTGGATCATGTCGTTCCTCTACATCGGGACGTTCGGGTCGTTCATCGGATACTCCTTCGCCTTCGGCCAGGTGCTGACCAACCAGTTCGGCCGTACGCCCCTCCAGGCGGCCTACCTCACCTTCATCGGCCCGCTGCTCGGCTCCCTCATCCGTCCCGTGGGCGGCTGGCTCGCCGACCGCTACGGCGGGGCCCGCATCACCCTCTACAACTACGTCGGCATGGGCGCCGCCACCGCCGTCCTGGTCTTCGCCAGCATGCAGAAGTCGCTGCCCCTGTTCGTCTCCGTCTTCGTCGTCCTGTTCGTCCTCACCGGGCTCGGCAACGGGTCGACGTACAAGATGATCCCCGGCATCTTCCAGACGAAGGCCGTCGCGAAGGGGCTCGTGGGCGAGGAGGCGGCAGCCTACGGACGCCGGCTCTCCGGCGCCTCCATGGGGCTCATCGGGGCCGTCGGCGCGCTGGGCGGCGTCGGCATCAACCTCGCCTTCCGCCAGTCCTTCCTCTCCTACGGCTCCGGAACCGGCGCGTTCGTCGCCTTCCTCGCCTTCTACGGCGTGTGCTTCGTGGTCACCTGGGCCGTATACCTTCGCCGCCCGGCCGGACGGATCACCGCCTCCGGTACCGCATCCGAGGCGAAGCCGCAGCTCAGCTACGCCGAGGTGTGACGTAACACCGGCGACATGAAGCCGAACCGAGCCTGTCACGCACCATTGGCAGGCTCGCTCGGCATGTAGGTCCATACGACTCCAGTGCGGGACGAGTGTTATGTACGAGCAGCAACAGCAGCGACCGGACCACGACCCGAGCAGCCAGGACGCCGAGCAGCACGGGCCCCTCGCCGGCTTCACGGTGGGGGTGACCGCCGCGCGCCGCGCCGACGAGCTCGGAGCGCTGCTCCAGCGGCGCGGGGCGGCGGTGCTGCACGCGCCCGCCCTGCGGATCGTGCCGCTCGCCGACGACAGCGAACTCCTCGCCGCCACCAAGGAACTCCTCGACCAGGCGCCCGACGTCGTGGTCGCCACCACCGCCATCGGCTTCCGCGGGTGGGTCGAGGCCGCCGACGGCTGGGGACTCGGCGAACAGCTGATCGCCCGCCTCGCCGACGTCGAACTGCTCGCCCGCGGACCCAAGGTCAAGGGCGCGATCCGCGCCGCGGGGCTCACCGAGGAATGGTCGCCGTCCAGCGAATCCATGGCCGAGGTGCTCGACCGGCTGCTGGAGGAGGGCGTCGAGGGGCGCCGCATCGCCGTCCAGCTGCACGGCGAACCGCTGCCCGGCTTCGTCGAGGCGCTGCGGGTCGGCGGCGCGGAGGTCGTGGGCGTGCCCGTGTACCGGTGGATGCCGCCGGAGGACATCTCGCCCGTCGACCGGCTGCTCGACGCCACCGTCTCGCGCGGCCTGGACGCGGTGACCTTCACCAGCGCGCCCGCCGCCGCCTCGCTGCTGTCCCGCGCCGAGGAACGGGGCCTGCTGCCCGAACTGCTCGCCGCCCTGCACCACGACGTGCTGCCGGCCTGCGTCGGCCCCGTCACCGCGCTGCCCCTCCAGGCCGTCGGGGTGGACACCGTCTCGCCCGAACGTTTCCGGCTGGGGCCACTCGTCCAACTGCTGTGCAGGGAACTGCCGGGCCGGGCCCGTGCCCTGCCCGTCGCCGGACACCGGGTCGAGATCCGCGGGCACGCCGTGCTGGTCGACGGCTGTCTCAAGCCCGTACCGCCCGCCGGGATGTCCCTGCTGCGGGCGCTGTCGCGGCGGCCGGGATGGGTCGTCCCGCGTGCCGACCTGCTGCGGGCGCTGCCCGGAGCGGGCAAGGACGAGCATGCCGTCGAGACGGCGATGGCCAGGCTGCGCACCGCCCTCGGGGCGCCGAAGCTGATCCAGACGGTGGTGAAGCGGGGGTACCGGCTGGCGCTGGACCCGGCTGCCGATGCGAAGTATTCGGACGGTTGATTTCAGTGAACGTGGGTGTGAGGTGAACCGGGGTTCGTGCGGGCGTCGCGGGGGCTGCCGCCCCCGGACCCCCGCTTCGGCCTGAACGGCCTCGTCCTCGAACTCCCCCAGAGGGGGGACCCCCAGACGGGCTG
>NZ_MUBA01000701.1 GCF_002154575.1 Streptomyces bobili | reverse complement strand
GCCGACGGGTGGGCGGGGCGCGGCAGGGCGGGGTGCGCGGGCCGTGGGGACCTCGCCCATGCCTCGCTCGTGCCACAACTGCCGTGCTCTGCGCGCCACTTCACGGTCCCCGTCGGCGATCAGGCCGAGGAGGGATGCGCGGGCCGCCTCGCGGGTGGGTTCCCGGACGCTGCCCAGGAGTTGCTCGACGAGGTGGAGGGAGCCGATGCGCTTCCACGGCTGAGGGTCCAGCGCCGCCGCGCGCATCTCCGTCAGGCGGTCGATGTCCACGTGGCGGGGACTGCGGGCCAGGTAGATCGTGCCCTGGGCGTTGTCCACGCTGAGGGTGGGGGTCTGGCCGGCGATGCGGTTGCGTACCTGGTCGTGGACGTATTCGTAGAGCTCCTCGACAGAGACGAAGCCGTCACCGTCCAAGTCGGCGGAGCCGTCGCGCAGGCCGCCCACGACCGCCGAGGTGAACACGGACGGCTGGGCCGGGGCGCGGCTGTGTCGGACGTCGCGCTCACCCTCGTAGGCGTACTGGAGAGCCGTCGAGGCGGTCAGGACCACGCGGCCGTTGCCCGCGAACGGCTCGGCCACGTCCACCGTGGGCGTCCCGGCGTCCCGGCGCAGGGCGTTCATGGGGAACGCGCCGCTGTAGCAGCAGTCCAACAGGACGACGATCCGGCGGGAGCGGCTCGCGCCCATCCAGTCGCCGAGGACCTCCGCGGGGACGGCTGTCGAGCGGAGGTAGTCGAGTTCGGTGTCCCGCATGATGAAGTGCAGGCGGCCCCTGGTGTCCTTCCAGCCGTGCAGGGACAGATGGAGGAGGAGCAGGTCGTCGCGGGCCGCCTTGGTGAAGAACGATTCCAGGGCGCGCATCGCGGGGCGCTGCGGTACGTCGACGAGCGTCTCGACCTCGAAGTCGCCGATGCCGGGGGAGCCGAGCACCTCGGCGAGGGCGGCCGCGTCCGCGGTGGCCGCCGGGAGCGTGGCGAAGTGGTCGTCGTCGTAGACGCTGTTGGCGATGATCAGGGCGCGGTTCGCCACGG
>NZ_MUBA01000700.1 GCF_002154575.1 Streptomyces bobili | reverse complement strand
GATCCTGGCCGCGTCCATCGAGGTGCCTCCGGCGTCGTAGAAGTCCGAGTCCTCCTCCGGGAGGAAGCCGAGCACGCCGTGCCATGCCTGTGCGAGGGCCGCCGCGAGTCCGTCGAGTCCGTTCGGACTTTGCTGCGTCGCCGAGGTGCCCACATCCGCCATGGGGTGAACATAGCGCAGCCGGTTCCCCCCTTCGGGGTTTTGCCGCGGTGCGGGATCGGCGGAAGGAGAAGGGGTCCGTGACGGCAGGACCGTAGTCGAGTGATCATCCGCGTCGTAAGGGTGCGGCCCGGTCCGCCAACTGCCGTACCGCGTAGGGCGGGAAGCCGGTGGAATGAGAATTCCTCGTGGAGCCGCTGAACGCCTGATCCGACTCACGTACGCTGTCCGGCGTGTGATCGACATGTACACGGCATTGTGTGGCGCTGTCGTGCCGGGCGGGCCGAGGGAGGAGCGGACGGATGAGTCACGCAGGTGGTCCGGGAACGGACCCGACGGGGGGCGTGCGATGACCAAGGGGCTGGCGGCCCGACTCCCACTGGACCTGCTGCGCGAGCGCAACCTACGGCGGTTGTTCGCCGCGCAGGCCGCTTCGGTCCTGGGCAGCAGCATGATGCCCATCGCCCTGTCCTTCGCCGTGCT
>NZ_MUBA01000699.1 GCF_002154575.1 Streptomyces bobili | reverse complement strand
CTTACAAAGGAATGGTTGCAAAGAAACTGTTGCAACCATTCCTTTGTAAGGCTACGTTGTACGCATGAACGAGCCCCAGGACCCACAGGACCCACAGGTCCGCACCCTCGATGCCCGCTCCCTGCGTGGGCTCGCGCACCCCCTGCGTATGCAGCTGCTGGACGCGCTGCGCTTCGGCGGTCCGGCCACCGCGTCCCAACTCGCCGAGAGGCTGGGTGAGTCGAGCGGTGCCACCAGCTACCACCTGCGACAGCTCGCCGCCCACGGCTTCATCGAGGACGCCCCGGAGCGGGGCAAGGGCCGGGAGCGGTGGTGGAAGGCTGCCCACCAAGGCCTGCGCTTCGACGACGCCCTGCTCGCGGACACCAGCCCGGACGTACGCGGGGCCGCCGACACGTACCTCCATGAGGTCGCGACCACCCAGGCCCGTGACCTGTCGACCTGGCTCGGCAACCGCCAGGCATGGCCGGAAGAGTGGAGCCGCACGTGGGACATGAGCAGCGCGACGCTACGGCTGACGCCCGAACTCGCCCGAGAACTCGTCGAGAAGATGCACACGCTCGTCGACACCTACCGTGACCGGGCCACCGAAGAGGGCGACACCGACACCGCTCACGTACGCATCCAGACACGCGCATTCCCCCTCACCACGGAATGAGAGGCCACAACCCGATGCACCCGCAGACGCACCTCGCCCTGCACCACGTCCGCGCCGCCGAACTCCGTGCCGAAGCCGACGCGTACCGTCTCGCCGCCGCGGCCAGGGTCCCCCGGCGCTCCCAGGACCTTCGGGACCTCCGAACCCGCCTCGGCTGGACCCTCGTGGAGGTCGGCCTGCGACTGGCCGCCCCACCCAGGACGGCAGCTGCTGTCTCCTAGCCGTGGAGGGGACAACCCGAGCCGAACCCGGCCTACTCCTCCGCGAGATCAAGTAGTTCTCAACCGGACCGCGTCACCGCGGACCGCACGCCGAGCCACTGTTCGGCGTCCCAGGCCTGGAACCGCTCTACCTCTGTGAATCCCAGCCTCGCCGCGAGGCGCATCGAGCCGACGTTGGCGGTCTGGGTGGTGAGCACCGCCGGCTCGCCGGGGAGGGCGCCGTCGAACCAGTCGAGTGCCGCCGCGCACGCCTCGGTGGCGTAGCCGAATCCCCACGCTCCCGGCAGGAACAGGTAGCCGAGATCGGCCTTCCCCGCAGCAGCCGGGCGGCGGTGAGCCGTGGCTCTCCTGAGCAGGATCTGGCCGATCATCGCCCCGTCGAGATCGACGACGAAACTGCCGGGCCACCGCTCGGGCGCCTCGGGCAGCTCGCGCTCGACCTCGTCACGCGGGCGGGGGCCGCCGAGGTAGGTGTGCACCTCCGGTGAGACGTGCAGTTCGATGAACGCCGCACGGTCCCGCGGTTCCGGCTCACGGAGCACGAGCCGTTCGGTCCTTATCGGGGCTGGTGGCCAGGTGACGGGGCCGAGGTCGGTCATGCCGTCAGCGAATCAGCAGGCTCGGCAGCGATCAAGGCCCGCCGGGTCGATCAAGCCACCGGCCCGGGTCCCACCCCACCGACGGGCCGGGTCCCACAAGCTACGGGTGGCGGAGCGGGCGGAGCCCCCGGCCGGCTGGAAGCTGGACGGGGGCTCCGGTGAAGAGGGTGAGACGCGAACTCAGACGTTGACGCCGAAGTCCTGGGCGATGCCCACCAGGCCCGAGGCGTAGCCCTGGCCGACCGCGCGGAACTTCCACTCGGCGCCGTTGCGGTACAGCTCGCCGAAGACCATGGCCGTCTCCGTCGCCGCGTCCTCGGAGAGGTCGTAGCGGGCGATCTCGGCGCCGCCGGCCTCGTTCAGAATGCGGATGTAGGCGTTGCGGACCTGGCCGAAGTTCTGCGAGCGGTTCTCGGCGTCGTAGATCGAGACCGGGAAGACGATCTTGTCGATGTCGGCCGGGAGACCCGCGAGGTTGACCTTGATCGCCTCGTCGTCGCCCGCGCCCTCGCCGGTGCGGTTGTCACCGGTGTGGACGATGGTCTGGTCCGGCGTCTGCTTGTTGTTGAAGAAAATGAAGTGGGCGTCGGAGTAGACCTTGCCCTCCGGGTTGACCGCGATCGCCGAGGCGTCGAGGTCGAAGTCCGTGCCGGTGGTGGTGCGGACGTCCCAGCCCAGGCCCACGGTGACGGCGGTCAGGCCCGGAGCCTCCTTGGTGAGCGAGACGTTGCCACCCTTGGACAGGCTTACAGCCATTGTTGGGAGTCCTTCCCTAGTTCTGTGACGGGCACGAAGCTACAGCTACCCCTATGAACGCCGCGAGGGGCGGTCAAGGTTCCCCGTGTCTTTACTTTCTTTGCCAAACCCTAAGACCGGCCGGCAAGGGGAGGGCGGCGTCGCGGGGTCCGGCACGCCCATCTGCGGCGTTGTCGTCGGTTGCGATGGCTCCGCCATCACTC
>NZ_MUBA01000070.1 GCF_002154575.1 Streptomyces bobili | reverse complement strand
AACACGCCGACGTGGCCCGGCACGGGCAACAGCCGGGCCACGTCGGCGTGTTGGAGTGCCTCCAGCTCCGGCTCGCCGGGCAGGTCGAGGCCGATGTCGACGAGCCGCACCGACCCGGCGTACTCGCGCGCCGGATCGACCAGCAGGCCGGGCTTGTGCGTCCCGAAGGTGACGGTGAGGTCGGCCCGCACGGCGGCGCCCCGCACCTCCCCCGTGTCGGCCTCGACGCCGCTGGGCAGGTCGACGGCGACGACGACGGCCCGCGACCCGTCGGCCAGCGCGGCGAGCCGTGCCGCGTCCTCGCGCAGCCCGCCCCGCCCGCCGATGCCGACGATGCCGTCGAGGACGACGTCGGCCCGCCGGATCGGCCCGGCGGCGTCCTCGGGCGCCACGGTCCGTCCACCGGCCCGCCGCAGGGCGGCAAGCCCGCCGGCGTGCGTGCGTCCGGGAGAGAGCGGTACGGCCGTCACGCCCGCGCCGCGCCGGGCAAGCCGGGCCCCGGCGTACAGGGCGTCACCGCCGTTGTCGCCGCTCCCGACGAGCAGGACGACCCGGCGCCCGTACACCCGCCCCATCAGGTCGGCACAGGCCGCGGCGAGCCCGGCGGCGGCCCGCTGCATGAGGGCCCCCTCCGGGAGCCGCGCCATCAGGTCCCGCTCGGCGGCCCGAACGGTGTCCACGCAATAGGCAGTACGCATACGCCCAGTCAAACACCGGGCCGCGCGCGGGGCACGGACCGGCGGGACCTTGGAGAACCACCCTGCCCCGCCCCACCCTGCCCCGTCCGCCTACCCCTCTGCGACGACCACCGCAGAGGCGACGCCCGCATCATGACTCAGCGACACATGCCATGACGTCACGCCCAGTTCGGCGGCCCGTGCGGCGACACTCCCCCGAACGCGCAGCCGTGGCTGCCCACTGTCCTCCACGTACACCTCCGCGTCGGTCCACAGCAGTCCCGCGGGAGCGCCCAGCGCCTTGGCGAGGGCCTCCTTCGCCGCGAACCGCGCCGCCAGCGAGGCGGGACCCCGCCGGTGCCCGCTCGGCAGCAGCAACTCGCTGTCCAGGAAGAGGCGTCTGGCCAGTCCGGGCGTGCGCTCCAGCGATGCCGCGAACCGGTCGATCTCGGCCACGTCGATGCCGACCCCGATGATGCTCATGCCGAGCACCCTACGGCGGGAAAACCGACCGCCCCGGTCGCCCACGCGATTGTCGGAGGCGGCTGCTAGCCTGCGGCGACTTGATCACATCCGATCAAAGAGTCACACGCGGCACTCACCCAGCACACACGCACACGTCACACCCATCACTTCACCGCCCGCGCCCTGGGGGGCCAGTCGGCGCGCGCGGTCGGCATCGCCAGGGGGCGGGGGCATTGAGCAGTACCACCAGCGGCAGAACCACGGGCTCTCCGGGACCGACCTTCGACCCGTACGACAACACACCCGAACTGATCCCGCTGCGCACAGCCGCGCAGGCCGGTGACTGGCCCGCGGTCCGGGCCTTCGCCGCGCGCCTGGACTCCGCCGACAAGATCTCCGCGGTGTCGTCCGTCCTCGCCGAGATCCCCGGCGTCGAGACCTTCCTGGAACGGGCGGTCGCCGAACTTCCCGGCGACCCGCTGCCCCGCACCCTCCTCGCCGAGCGGTACGTCCACATCGGCTGGGACATCCGCAGCGGCGCCCGCGCGCAGAACGTCTCGCAGGACCAGTTCGCGCAGTTCCACTCCTGGCTCCGCCGGGCCGAGCAACTGCTGATCGACGTGTGCGCGGAGCAGCCGGCATACGCCCCCGCCTGGACCGTACGGCTGACCACCGCGCGCGGCCTGCAGCTGGGGCAGGCCGAGGCGCGCCGCCGCTACGACCGGCTGGCCGCCCACCACCCGCACCACTACCGGGCGCAGACGCAGCTTCTCCAGCAGCTCTGCCCCAAGTGGGGCGGCACCTGGGAGGCCGCGCACGGCTTCGCCCGTGAGTGCGCGTCCGGCGCGCCGGACGGCTCCACCTCCGCGACCCTGGTGGCCGTCGCCCACATCGAGCACTGGCTGGACCTGGACAGCCCCGAGGACACGGCCTACCTGCGGGGCGTGCCGGTCCGCGACGACCTGCGGTTCGCCGCGCAGGTGTCGGTCCTGCACCCCGGCTACCGCCCCGACTGGTACTCCGTCGGCGCGCACAGCGTCTTCGCGTTCGCCTTCTCGGTCGGCGGCCACCACGCCGACGCGGCCCGGCACTTCGCCTTCCTCGGCGACCGGGCGACGGAGTTCCCGTGGCAGTACGCGGGCGACCCGAAGGCGTCGTTCCTGAAGTTCCGCAAGCTCGCGACACAGGCCTAGGGGGCACCGGCACATGACCACCGACCTGCACGACCAGAGCGGCCTCGCCGCCCTCGACGGCCTGCTCTCGCACACCACCACCCAGGGCGTCCCCACCCTCTACACCGCCGGCTCCGGCAACGAGGTCACCGCCGGCCTCTTCTTCCGGGTGGGCCGCGCCGACGAGACCCTGGCCACCGCCGGCATCACCCATCTCGTCGAGCACCTCGCCCTGCACCGCCTCGGCCTGTCCGACCTGCACTACAACGGCACGACGGCGAACGCGTACACGCTCTTCCACGTCACCGGCAGCGAGGAGGAGGTCGTCACCTACCTCAACAGCGTCTGCGCCGGCCTGCGGGACCTGCCGATGGACCGGCTGGAGACCGAGAAGGAGATCCTGCGCACCGAGGCGGCGAGCCGCGGCAGCGGCCCCAGCTCCCCGCTCGCGCTGTGGCGGTACGGCGCCCAGGGCTACGGCCTGTCCAGCTACAACGAGCTGGGCACCTGGGGCCTCACCCCCGACCGGGTGCGGCACTGGGCCGAGACCCGCTTCACCCGGGACAACGCGGTGCTGTGGATCACCAGCGACCGCGTACCCGAGGGCCTCGACCTCAGCCTCCCCGCCGGCACCCGCTCGCCCGCCCCGGCCGCGACCAGCGCGCTGCCCGTCACCCCGGCCTACATCCACGGCGACGACGGCCAGGTCGTGCTCACCGCGGTGCTGCCCCGCTCCACCGCGGCCTCCGTCTTCGCGGACGTCCTCGGCCGGGCCCTCTTCCAGGACCTGCGCCAGGAGGGCGGCTACTCCTACACCGCCGAGGCCGACTACTCCCCGCGCGACGCCGAGTTCGCCACCCTCACCGCCTACGCGGACTCCCTGCCGAAGAAGCAGGACGCGGTCGTCGGCGCCTTCGTCGACACCCTCGCCCGGCTGCGCGCGGGCCGCATCGAGCAGTCCGAACTGGATTCCGTGCGCGGCAAGCTCCTCAAGATGTACGACGCCCCCGACCTCGGCGCCGCCAGCCTCCCCTCGTACGCGCTGAGCCTGCTGCTCGGGCACCGGATCCTCTCCCCCGAGCAGCACAGGGCCGAGCTGGAAGCGGTGACGGTCGCCGACCTGCACGAGGTCGCCCGCCGGACGTGGGACGGCGCACTGCTCCAGGTGCCGGGCCGGGGCGTCGACTGGGCGGGCTTCACCCTCGCCCCGCAGTACTCGCCGGCCGCCGTCACCGGCACCCGGCACACCTCCCTGGAGGACGACCAGGTCACGCTGGTCATCGGCACCGAGGGCGTCACCCTGACGACGCCGAAGGGCCCGGTCACGGTCCGCTACGACGCCTGCGCCGCGATGACCACGCGGCCGGACGGCGCCCGCGCCCTCACCGGCCACGACGGGTTCGCGGTCACCGTCGAGCCGACCCTCTTCGAGGGCATCACCGCGGAACGCGTCGCGGCCCTGGACGCGGCCGTTCCCGCCGAGTCCGTGGTCCCCATGCCGGCCCGCGAACCGGAGCAGATCCCACAGCCGCGCAAGCGGACCCCGGAGCCCGCCGGGAAGCGGCGCACCGCGGAAGGCTGGGGCTGGACTGCCCTGGTCGTCCTGCTGGCCGTGCTGGCCGTGGCCTGGGCCTGCCTCGGCGTGTACCTGATCGTCGACCGGATCGACGACGGCCGCATACCGCCGATCACCGGCACCCTGGGCATCATCGCCCTGGAACTGGCCCTGCTCCGCTGGACCGGCACGGCGAACAAGCGCCGCAAGCTGGCGCGCGGCTGACCGGCGGGGCCTTCCCACGGGTGGACGCCGTCTCCCCCGACGGCACTCCACCCGTGGGACGCTCGCACCTCACTCCACCGTGACCGACTTCGCCAGGTTGCGGGGCTGATCCACCTCGTTGCCCCGCGCCGTGGCCAGCTCGCAGGCGAACACCTGCAACGGCACCGTCGCCACCAGCGGCTGCAGCAGCGTCGGCGTCACGGGAATCCGCACCAGATGGTCGGCGTACGGCACGACCTCCTCGTCCCCCTCCTCCGCGATCACGATCGTCCGCGCCCCCCGCGCCCGGATCTCCTGGATGTTGGACACGATCTTGTCGTGCAGCACCGACCGCGCCCGCGGGGACGGCACCACGACGACGACCGGCAGGTCCTCCTCGATGAGCGCGATCGGCCCGTGCTTCAGCTCACCGGCCGCGAAGCCCTCGGCGTGCATGTACGCCAGCTCCTTCAGCTTCAACGCGCCCTCCAGCGCCACCGGATAGCCCACGTGCCGACCGAGGAACAGCACGGTGTCCTTGCCCGCGAGCGACCGCGCCAGCTCCCGCACCGGCTCCATGGTCTCCAGCACCCGCTCGACCTCCCCGGAGATCCGCGCCAGATCCCGCACGACGGCCCGGATCTCGTCCCCCCACTGGGTGCCGCGCACCTGGCCGAGGTACAGGGCCACGAGATAGCAGGCCACCAACTGCGTCAGGAACGCCTTGGTGGAGGCGACGGCCACCTCCGGCCCGGCGTGGGTGTACAGCACCGCGTCCGACTCACGCGGAATGGTCGACCCGTTGGTGTTGCAGATCGCCAGCACCTTGGAGCCCTGCTCGCGGGCGTGCCGCAGCGCCATGAGCGTGTCCATGGTCTCGCCGGACTGCGAGATCGCGATCACCAGCGACCGCGCTCCCAGGATGGGGTCCCGGTACCGGAACTCGCTGGCCAGCTCCACCTCGCACGGGATGCGCGTCCAGTGCTCGATGGCGTACTTGGCGATCAGGCCCGCGTGGAACGCCGTACCGCAGGCGACGATGACGACCTTGTCGACCTCGCGCAGCTCGGCGGCCGGGATCCGCACCTCGTCGAGGGTCAGCGCCCCGGAGGCGTCGATCCGGCCGAGCAGGGTATCGGCGACAGCCTTGGGCTGCTCGGCGATCTCCTTGAGCATGAAGTAGTCATAACCCCCCTTTTCCGCGGCCGACGCGTCCCAGTCGACGTGGTACGACCGCACCTCGGCCGGACTGCCGTCGAAGCCGGTGACCGTCACCCCGTCCCGGCGCAGCTCCACCACCTGGTCCTGACCCAGCTCGATCGCCGACCGCGTGTGGGCGATGAACGCGGCGACGTCCGAGGCGAGAAAGGCCTCACCCTCCCCAACGCCCACCACCAGCGGCGAGTTCCGGCGCGCGCCGACCACCACGTCCGGTTCGTCGGCGTGCACCGCGACCAGCGTGAACGCCCCCTCCAGCCGGCGGCACACCAGCCGCATGGCCTCCGCGAGGTCGCCCGTGGCGGAGTACTCCTCGGCGAGCAGGTGCGCCACGGCCTCGGTGTCGGTGTCGGACAGCAACTCGTGCCCGCGCTCGGCCAGTTCGGCCCGCAGCAGGGCGAAGTTCTCGATGATCCCGTTGTGCACGACGCAGACACGTCCGGCGTTGTCGAGATGGGGGTGGGCGTTGGCATCGGTGGGCCCGCCGTGCGTGGCCCAGCGTGTGTGCCCGAGGCCCGTCGTCCCGGCCGGCAGCGGCCGGGCCCCCAGTTCCTTCTCCAGATTGACGAGTTTGCCCGCCTTCTTGGCGGCGGCGAGTCCCCCGTCCGCCAGGACGGCGACACCCGCCGAGTCGTAGCCCCGGTACTCCAGCCGCTTCAGCCCGGCCATGACGACCTCGAGAGCGGACTGAGACCCCACGTATCCCACGATTCCACACATGCCCGGCAGCGTACGGCGGGAGAGCGCCCCGAAAGAGCCTCCACGTGCCCGATTTCGGAAATTCCCACGGGGGTGGGCAGGGGTGACGGATCCCACCTGTCGTCCTGTTCAAACTCCGTTAACAATGGACTGTGATCTCTCCGGTCTCCCCGATGCCCCGGAGCGCCCACCGGCACAAGCCGGAGGCGACTCCCTACGTCGACCTCACCCGTTCCGAGTGGAGCGCCCTGCGCGACAAGACGCCGCAGCCGCTCACGGCCGACGAGGTCGAACAGCTGCGCGGCCTCGGTGACGTCATCGACCTCGACGAGGTCCGTGACATCTACCTGCCACTGTCCCGGCTGCTGAACCTCTACGTGGGCGCCACCGACGGCCTGCGCTCGGCCCTGAACACCTTCCTCGGCGAACAGGGCTCCCAGTCCGGCACCCCGTTCGTCATAGGGGTCGCCGGCTCGGTGGCGGTGGGCAAGTCCACGGTCGCCCGCCTCCTCCAGGCCCTGCTGTCCCGCTGGCCGGAACACCCGCGCGTCGAGCTGGTCACCACCGACGGCTTCCTGCTCCCCACCAAGGAGCTGGAGTCCCGCGGCCTGCTGTCGCGGAAAGGTTTCCCCGAGTCCTACGACCGCCGCGCCCTCACCCGCTTCGTCGCCGACATCAAGGCCGGCAAGGACGAGGTCACCGCCCCCGTCTACTCCCACCTGATCTACGACATCGTCCCCGACCGGCGCCTCACGGTGCGCCGCCCCGACATCCTCATCGTCGAGGGCCTGAACGTCCTGCAGCCGGCGCTCCCCGGCAAGGACGGACGCACCCGCGTCGGCCTCGCCGACTACTTCGACTTCAGCGTGTACGTCGACGCCCGCGTCGAGGACATTGAGCGCTGGTACCTCAACCGCTTCCGCAAGCTGCGCGCGACCGCCTTCCAGGACCCGCACTCGTACTTCCGCAAGTACACCCAGGTCTCCGAGGAGGAGGCACTCGAGTACGCCCGCACGATGTGGCGGACCATCAACAAGCCCAACCTGGTGGAGAACATCGCCCCCACCCGCGGCCGGGCCGCCCTCGTCGTCCGCAAGGGCCCCGATCACACGGTGCAGCGACTGAGCCTGCGCAAGCTGTGATCCCGCCCGGCCTCGCTCCGTGATCCGGGCCCGCCACGCAACCGCGCCGGCTCCGTGATCCGAGCCTGCCGCCCGGCCTCGCGAGCGGTGATCCCGGCCTGTTAGAAAGGGCGCCATGCTGCACCTGCGCCTGATCACTCCGCCCGACAGCACCGACGACGCGATCCGCCTGATCGAGAACACGGTCGGCACCGCCCACCTCGCGGTGTTTCCGGGCGCCGCCCGCAGCCCTGGGGGCGACGTCGTGACGTGCGACGTGGCCCGCGAGGCGGGCGACCAACTCCTCACCGGGCTCCAGAAGTTGGGCCTGGCGCAGACCGGCTCGATCGCCGTGGAGAACATCGACCTGTCACTGTCCGCGCGGGCCGACAAGGCCGAGTCGGACGCTCCGGGCGAGGGCGCCGACGCGGTCCTGTGGGAACACCTGGTGGACGCGACCCACGAGGAGTCGACCCTCTCGGTCACCTACCTCGCCTTCATCACCCTGGCCACGATGATCGCGGCCTGCGGTGTAGTGCTCGACAACGCGATCCTGATCGTGGGCGCGATGGCGGTCGGCCCGGAGTTCGGCCCACTGGCCGGCATCTGCACGGCCGCCGTACACCGCGCCCCGCGTCTGGCCCTGCGTTCCCTGATCGCCCTGCTGGTGGGCTTCGCGGTAGCCATGGCGGTGACGGTGGGCTTCAGTTACTTCATGGACGCCGTGGGTCTGTTCACCAAGGACCAGTTGGAGGCCGACCGTCCGAACACGGGCTTCATCTACGCCCCGGACTGGTTCTCCTTCGTCGTGGCGGTCCTCGCCGGAGCCGCCGGCACCCTCTCGCTCACCTCGTCGAAGTCGGGCGCCCTGGTCGGCGTCGCCATCTCGGTCACCACGGTCCCGGCCGCCGCCAACGCGGCCGTGGCCCTGATCTACGGCGACACCAACCAGACCCTGCGCTCCTCGGAACAACTCCTGCTGAACCTGCTGGGCATCATCCTGGCGGGAATCGCGACCCTGCTGATCCAGAAGTGGCTCTGGACCCGGCAACAGAAAGTCACCGGGTAACAGAGCCGCGCACCTTCCCGGAACGACCGGAGTTAACCGAGCGCCGACTTCACCACATCGGCCAGCCGCCCCGCGACGGACCGGGCCTGGTCGATGTCCGCCGCCTCCACCATGACCCGGACCAGCGGCTCGGTCCCGGAGGGCCGCAGCAGAACCCGCCCGGTGGCCCCCAGCTCACGCTCCGCCTCGCCGACCGCGGCGGCGAGGTCGGCCGAGCTGGCGACCCGGGACCGGTCCACGTCGGGGACGTTGATCAGTACCTGCGGCAGCCGCTCCATGACGGACGCCAGCTCCCGAAGCGTCCGTCCGCTCTGCGCGACCCGCGCCGCCAGCATGAGCCCGGTCAGGGTGCCGTCACCGGTGGTCGCGTGGTCGAGGATGATCACGTGGCCGGACTGCTCACCGCCGAGGGCGTACCCGTGCTGCTTCATCTCCTCCAGCACGTACCGGTCGCCCACCGCGGCCTGGACCAGCGAGATGCCCTGGGCTTCCATCGCCAGCTTGAAGCCGAGGTTGGACATGACGGTCGCGACGACGGTGTCCGAGCGCAGGGCGCCCCGCTCCTTCATCGCGAGCGCGAGCACGGCGAGGATCTGGTCCCCGTCGACCTCCGCGCCGGTGTGGTCCACGGCGAGGCAGCGGTCGGCGTCACCGTCGTGGGCGATACCGAGAGCGGCTCCGTGCTCGACGACGGCGGCCTTCAGCTTGCCCAGGTGGGTCGAGCCGCAGCCGTCGTTGATGTTGAGCCCGTCGGGCTCGGCGCCGATCGTGACGATCTCGGCTCCGGCCCGGGTGAAGGCTTCCGGCGAGACACGGGCGGCGGCACCGTGGGCCTCGTCGAGGACGATCTTCATCCCGTCGAGCCGGTTCGGGAGTACGGCGATCAGATGGGCGACGTAGCGGTCGAAGCCCTCGTCGTACGAGCGCACGCGGCCGACACCGGAACCGGTCGGGCGGTCCCAGGGAGCGCCGGTGCGGTGCTCGTCGTAGATCGCCTCGATCCTGCCCTCCAGCTCGTCGGCGAGCTTGTGGCCGCCGCGGGCGAAGAACTTGATGCCGTTGTCCGGCATGGCGTTGTGACTCGCGGAGAGCATCACGCCGAGGTCCGCACCGAGCGAGCCGGTCAGGTAGGCGACCGCCGGCGTCGGCAGCACGCCGACCCGCAGGACGTCGACGCCCGCGCTGGCCAGGCCGGCCACGACGGCCGCTTCGAGGAACTCCCCGGACGCACGCGGGTCCCGTCCGACGACCGCCACCGGACGATGGCCCTCGAACGTGCCCGCCTCGGCCAGCACATGCGCCGCCGCGACGGAGAGGCCGAGCGCCATCTCGGCCGTGAGATCCACGTTGGCGACACCGCGCACGCCGTCCGTGCCGAAGAGTCGTCCCACTTGTCCTCCTGAGGAAGCGTCAGTTTCGAAAGCCGTGCGGCGCGTCGACGGATCAGCGCGGCTCCCGCGGTCAGGCATTCGATGCCCTGAACATCCGATCACACAAGCCTTTGAGCACCTTGTGCCGTTATACGCCCACGGCTGCGAGAAAACGAACGCCCCGGCGGCACTGTGGCGTGCCGCCGGGGCGTTCGGAGTACGTAGGAGCGGGCCGATCGGCCCGCAGCCCGTACGAGCAGGCAGCGAAGCTTAACGCTTGCTGTACTGCGGGGCCTTACGGGCCTTCTTGAGACCGGCCTTCTTGCGCTCGACCGCACGGTCGTCACGCGTGAGGAAGCCGGCCTTCTTGAGGGCGCCGCGGTTGTTGTCGACGTCGGCCTCGTTCAGCGCGCGGGCGACACCGAGACGGAGCGCACCGGCCTGACCGGAGACACCGCCGCCGGAGATGCGGGCGATGACGTCGTAGCGACCCTCGAGCTCGAGGACCTTGAACGGCTCGTTGACTTCCTGCTGGTGCACCTTGTTCGGGAAGTAGTCCTCGAGGGTGCGACCGTTGATCTTCCACTTGCCGGTGCCCGGAACGATCCGGACGCGGGCGATGGCGTTCTTACGACGGCCCAGGCCGGCGGCCGGCTGCGGCTCGCCGAAGCGGGAGGCCAGCGACTCCGAGGTGTACTCGCCCTCGACGGGCACCTCGGACTCGGTGGTGTAGCTGTCGATGTCAAGCTCTTCGAGCGGCTGCTCGGCAGTGGTCTCGGCCACGGTTCTCCTCAGATTCTCTTAGCTTGGGGTGGTGTGGCCGGACTTACTGCGCGACCTGGGTGATCTCGTACGGCTGCGGCTGCTGCGCGCCGTGCGGGTGCTGGTCACCCCTGTAGACCTTCAGCTTCGAGAGCATCTGACGGCCCAGCGTGTTCTTCGGGAGCATGCCCTTGACGGCCTTCTCGATGGCCTTCTCGGGGTTCTTGTCCAGCAGCTCGTCGTAACGGACGGAGCGCAGACCACCCGGGTAGCCGGAGTGGCGGTAGGCCATCTTCTGGGTCCGCTTGTTGCCGGACAGGTGCACCTTGTCGGCGTTGATGATGATGACGAAGTCACCGGTGTCGACGTGAGGTGCGTAGATCGGCTTGTGCTTGCCGCGCAGGATGGAGGCGGTGGTGCTGGCGAGACGACCCAGGACGATGTCCTGAGCGTCGATGACGTGCCACTGGCGCGTCACATCGCCGGGCTTGGGGCTGTACGTACGCACGGTTCGTAGCCTTCGCTTCGAGTGAGTGGTCCTGACAAGGTCACCGAAGACGATCACGACAGCCCTGACCGCACCGCGGGACGCATACCGCGTGCAGGTCGCTGGTCATCGGCCCGGTGGACCGGTGTAAGGGCCCGTCCCGTGAGAATGAGCAAGCCAATACACAACGAAGATGCAGGATACCTGCGGTGGCTGGGCCGGGTCAAAACGAGGCCTTTGGCCGCCGGGCATCACTGCTTCTTCTCACCCAGTGTAAATGTGATCGCCGCCGGGAACAGCCGCCCGCGCGCTCCCACCCGTCGGCCGGGACGGTCCCGTCCTCGCCCTCCGGTCCGCCCGGTGCACGGCCACCGTGGCCGCCAGCAGGCACAACGTCACCGCGTCCTTGAAGGCCCGGCGCTGCACCTGTTCCAGATAAGGCCAGGTCAGACCGGGCAGCTGGGGCACCATCGCCAGCCAGAACCACGGCCCCCGCGCCACCGAACCCGCGTACGGCAGCCCAGCGAGCAGCAGCGGCACGACGACCACCAGATAGTGGTCGTACGACGGCCGTGAGACCAGGAACACCGAAAGCATCAGCCCCGCCGCGGTCTCGGAGAGCCTCAGCGGGCCGGGTTCGGCACGACGCCAGCGCCGGTACGCCGCCACCAGTCCCGCGGCGCAGGCCGCCAGCGCGAGGGAGCGGGCCGCGAGCTGCGGCACCCCCAGCCGCGGCAGCACGGCCCCCGGGGAGGCCTCGTAGAGCCGTACGAAGGCGTCCTGGCCGTGCAGCAGGAACGGCAGGGTCCGGGTGAAGAAGCCGGCCGGGTCGGGCAGCAGCAGGGCGCACGCCCCCGAGGCCAGCGCCGGCACCGCGGCCAGCACGGCGAGCGCCTTCCACCGGCCCGCGAAGAGGAACAGCAGCGCCAGCGGGGCCAGCAGCGGCTTCAGCGCCAGGGCGGCACCGAGCACCGCGCCCGCCGCCGTCCAGCGGCCCCGGCTGATCAGCAGCAGCCCCAGCGGCAGGGCCAGGACCGCCGTCACCGTCCAGTTGCCGAGCCGCACCAGATGCCCGAAGGGCGCGAAGCCCGCGGCGAGCGCGGTCAGCCCGAGCGCCGCGAGCCGGCTGTCCAGCGGCACCCGGTGCAGCCGCAGCGCGCACACCCAGCCGCCCACCAGACAGGCCATGACCGCCGACGGCACCAGCACCCGCAGCAGCTCCGGCGGCAGCAGCGCCTGCGGTACGGCGGCGAGCACCGCTCCCGGCAGATACAGGAAGTGCGGATCGTCGTACGGGGAGCGCCCTTCCAGCCAGGCGCGTGCCGCCCGGACGACGATCGCGTTGTCCATGCCGCCGTCCGGGGTGGCCCGCGCCACATGCCCGGTCAGCACGCCCAGCACCGCGACCAGGCCCAGCCATGGCGGCCAGGGAGAACGCCGTACCAACCACCCTGAGATGTCGTCTTTGCCCGTACTCATTCCCCGAACGCTAGGGGCAGCGGAGCTTGTTGAGGCGGAACAGCACACCTCCGGCCCCGTCTAAGATGCGGCCCATGAGCTATGGGCAGGGGGGACCTCAGTCCCAGTGGGATCCCTGGAAACGGAACTCCGAGCAGCCGTGGACCAGCGGCGCCACGGACCCGACGCCGGACTGGGCCGCGCTCGCCGAGGCGTCGGAATCGCGCAACAAGCGCCGCCGGCTGCTGCTGATAGGCGGGGGCGTGCTCGCGACACTCGGCGTCGGCACCGCCGTCGCCATGGCCGTGGTGTCGGCGAACGGCAGTGACGAGGCGTCGGGCCGGCCGTCCTCGCTGCCCGCCACCGCCGACCTGCCGAGCGCGTCCGCGACCCCGTCCTTCGCCCCGACCAGCGCCCCGCCGCCGCTGGACCCCAAGGAGTTCGTCTCCAGCAAGGCCAAGGACAGCGCGCCCAACGGCCCGGACATCATGTTCCCGGGCAGACAGCTGACGATGGGCTCGGCCGTCTACAAGAAGGCCGCGAAGGCCGACACCACCAACTGCGTCACCGCCGTCCAGGGCACCCTGCCCAAGGTGCTGACCGACAACAACTGCACCCGCCTGATGCGCGTGACCTACGTCAAGGACGGCGTCGCCGTGACGGTCGGCGTGGCCGTCTTCGACACCGAGGCCCAGGCCCTCAAGGCCAAGGGCCAGGCCGACAAGAGCAGCATCGTCAAGGCGCTGACCGGCACCGACGCCAAGTCCTTCTGCGCCGGCGCGATCTGCCGCTCGACGACCAACTCCTACGGCCGCTACGCCTACTTCACGATCACCGGCTTCACGGCCGGCAAGGACGTGACGACCAAGGACACCCAGGTCTTCGCCGCCGGGGACGGCCTCGCGGAGTTCACGTTCCAGCAGATCCGCCGCCGCGGCGAGACCCAGGCATCGGCGGCGGCGAACCAGTGACTTAGACCGACCGGGGCCGGGTCAGCAGCACCCGGCCCCAGGCAGCGTCCGCCTGTTCCGCGCCTCCTTGTTGCGCGCGGCCAGCAACTCGTCGGCCGGATAGCCGACCTCCTCCAGCGTCAGCCCGTGCGGC
Organism: Streptomyces bobili; assembly: GCF_002154575.1. Classification (GTDB taxonomy): domain Bacteria; phylum Actinomycetota; class Actinomycetes; order Streptomycetales; family Streptomycetaceae; genus Streptomyces; species Streptomyces bobili. Next base: position 12,126 of record NZ_MUBA01000070.1, on the reverse strand, counting down.
CGTACGACATGCACCGCCGAGTCCCGTACGCCCGCGGCCAGCACCTTCGCCGGCCACTCCGGCCCCCGGTGCCCGTCGCCCACGAACAGCAGCGCACCGATCAGCGAGCGCACCATGTTGTGGCAGAAGGCGTCGGCCCGCACGGTCGCCGTGACGATCCCGTCGTCACCGCGCACCAGGCTCAGCTCCTGAAGGGTGCGGATCGTGGTCGCCCCCTCGCGCCGCTTGCAGTAGGCCGCGAAGTCGTGCTCCCCGAGCAGCCGCCCGGCCGCCTCGTTCATGGCGTCGACGTCGAGCGGCCAGTCGTGCCAGAGGACGTGACCGCGCAGCAGCGGGTCCACCCCGCCCGGGTTGTCGGTGACCCGGTACGCGTACCGCCGCCAGACCGCCGAGAACCGCGCGTTGAAGCCACTGGGGGCCTCCCGCAGCGCCCACACCCGTACGTCCCTGGAGAGCCGCCCGGCGAGCCGCTTGAGCAGCTTCGCGTGATGCTCCGCCCAGACCTCGCGCGGCAGATCGACATGCGCGACCTGCCCCCGCGCGTGCACCCCGGCGTCCGTACGCCCGGCCACGGTCAGCTCGTACGTCTCTCCCGACCGGGTGACCGTACGCAGGGCGTCCTCGATCTCCCCCTGCACGGTCCGCCGCCCGCCGGCCTGCTTGGCCCACCCGGAGAACTCCGCCCCGTCGTAGGACAGGTCCAGCCGCACCCGTACGAAACCGGGCTGTACTTCGTCACTCACCCCTAGATCCTCTCGACAACGCGAGAGCGGGCCCGCCCCGAAGGGCGGACCCGCTCACACGCAAGGCAGAGCCTCAGGCGTCCTTCGACTCCTCGGACGCGTCCTCGGCCTTGGCCTCGGCAGCGTCCTCGACGACCTCGTCGGACTTGGCCTCGACGGCCTCGTCCTTCTTCAGGGCGTCTTCCTTGACCGCGCGCTTCGTCGCGGCCTCGGCCTCACCGGTCGCCTGCTGCGACACGGTCAGCGCCTCGACCAGCTCGATGACAGCCATGGGCGCGTTGTCGCCACGACGGTTACCGATCTTGGTGATACGGGTGTAGCCACCCGGGCGGTTCTCGTAACGCGGACCGATCTCGGTGAAGAGCGTGTGCACGATGCTCTTGTCCGAGATGACCTGGAGCACCTGGCGACGGTTGTGAAGGTCACCCTTCTTGCCCTTGGTGACCAGACGCTCGGCGTACGGCCGCAGACGGCGGGCCTTCGCCTCGGTGGTGGTGATACGGCCGTGCTCGAACAGCTGCTTCGCGAGGTTCGCGAGAAGCAGCTTCTCGTGCGCGGCGCTGCCGCCCAGACGGGCACCCTTGGCGGGCTTCGGCATGGTCTTTCTCCTCAGTGTCTGCCCCGGCCGTACCAGGTACCGGAGTCAGTATCCGAGCGGGCGGTCGCCCGTCGGAGATCCGGGAGCAGCCCCGCAGGGGCGCTCCCGGAGGGGAGACCGATCAGTACTGCTCGGTCTCCACAAAACCCGCGTCCGCGTCGTCGTCGGCGCCGAGGGCGTCGGCGGCGGCGGTGGGGTCGAATCCGGGCGGGCTGTCCTTGAGGCCGAGGCCCATGCCGGCCAGCTTCGCCTTGACCTCGTCGATCGACTTCGCACCGAAGTTGCGGATGTCGAGCAGGTCGGCCTCGGAGCGGGCGACCAGCTCGCCCACGGAGTGGACACCCTCACGCTTGAGGCAGTTGTACGACCGGACGGTGAGCTCCAGGTCCTCGATCGGCAGGACCAGGTCGGCGGCGAGGGCGGCGTCCGTGGGGGACGGGCCCATGTCGATGCCCTCGGCGTCGATGTTCAGCTCGCGGGCGAGACCGAACAGCTCGACCAGGGTCTTGCCGGCCGACGCCATGGCGTCACGCGGGCGCATCGACTGCTTGGTCTCGACGTCGACGATCAGCTTGTCGAAGTCGGTGCGCTGCTCGACACGCGTGGCCTCGACCTTGTACGTGACCTTGAGAACCGGCGAGTAGATCGAGTCGACCGGGATGCGCCCGATCTCCTGACCGATCTGCTTGTTCTGCACGGCGGAGACGTAACCGCGGCCACGCTCGACCGTCAGTTCCATCTCCAGCTTGCCCTTGCCGTTGAGCGTGGCGAGGACCAGGTCGGGGTTGTGCACCTCGACACCGGCCGGGGGCGCGATGTCGGCGGCGGTGACCAGACCCGGACCCTGCTTGCGCAGGTACATCACGACGGGCTCGTCGTGCTCCGAGGAGACGACGAGCTGCTTGATGTTGAGGATCAGGTCGGTGACGTCCTCCTTGACGCCCGGCACGGTGGTGAACTCGTGCAGGACACCGTCGACGCGGATGGACGTGACCGCCGCACCCGGGATCGACGAGAGGAGCGTGCGACGGAGGGAGTTGCCGAGGGTGTAGCCGAAGCCCGGCTCCAGCGGCTCGATCACGAACCGGGAGCGGAACTCGTCGACGACCTCTTCGGTCAGTGACGGACGCTGAGCGATCAGCATGGTGCGTTCCTTCTGTCAGGGGCGCCCGCTATTTGACGCCCTGATATGAGACAAGGGTACGGGCGATATGACTCGCAAGAGCCATACCGCCCGACAACCTCAGTCCGACAAGCAGCCGTGCGTCAGACGCGGCGACGCTTGGGCGGACGGCAGCCATTGTGGGGCGTCGGGGTGACGTCCTGGATGGAGCCGACCTCGAGGCCCGTGGCCTGCAGCGAACGGATGGCGGTCTCACGACCGGCGCCCGGACCCTTGACGAACACGTCGACCTTGCGCATGCCGTGCTCCTGCGCGCGACGGGCAGCCGACTCGGCGGCCATCTGCGCGGCGAACGGCGTGGACTTGCGCGAGCCCTTGAAACCGACGTGGCCGGCGGAGGCCCACGAGATCACGTTTCCGGCCGGGTCCGTGATGGACACGATCGTGTTGTTGAACGTGCTCTTGATGTGCGCCTGGCCATGCGCGACGTTCTTCTTTTCCTTGCGGCGCACCTTCTTGGCAGCGCCCTGACGACCCTTGGGGGGCATCTATTACTCCTACGGGAGGTGGTCGGTCCTACAGCGAAGACCGCTTCGGAGGTCCGGGGGGCATCCCCCAGAACGCACAGTGCGTCTGCTGCGGACTACTTCTTGCCCGGCTTCTTCTTGCCGGCGATGGCGCGACGCGGGCCCTTGCGGGTACGAGCGTTCGTGCTGGTGCGCTGACCGCGGACGGGCAGACCACGACGGTGACGGAGACCCTGGTAGCAGCCGATCTCGACCTTGCGGCGGATGTCGGCCTGGATCTCGCGACGGAGGTCACCCTCGGTCTTGATGTTGGCGTCCACGTACTCGCGGATCGCGACGAGCTGCTCCTCGGAGAGGTCGCGAACGCGGGTGTTCGGGTCGACGCCGGTCGCAGCCAGCGTCTCCTGGGACAGGGTTCGGCCGATGCCGAACACGTAGGTGAGGGCGACCTCCACGCGCTTTTCGCGCGGGATGTCAACACCGGAAACGCGTGCCATTCAATGGCTCCTGGTGATCTTCGGAGGTCTTCCACAGAACCGTGTCCCAGCCGCCGGCCTCTTCCTGGGAAGATTTGGTACGGACTGGGTCCCCGGCCTCCGAACCGGGGGTGTCAGACCTGAGGTCTGGGCTCTGCGTATGAACATATTCAGCTCGCGTCGCGCGAAGTTCTGCGTGATGCAGAGGGTGGAGACCTGAGTGCGATCAGCCCTGGCGCTGCTTGTGGCGCGGGTTCTCGCAAATCACCATGACCCGACCATGACGGCGGATCACCCTGCACTTGTCGCAGATCTTCTTGACGCTCGGCTTGACCTTCATGGGATGTCAGGTTCTCCGGGTCAGTTGCCGGTCACCCCGTGCGGGAACGCACGGGGGCCCTGGGCAAGATCTACTTGTACCGGTAGACGATCCGGCCACGCGTCAGGTCGTACGGAGACAGCTCCACCACGACCCGGTCATCAGGGAGGATGCGGATGTAGTGCATGCGCATCTTGCCACTGATGTGCGCCAGGACCTGGTGGCCGTTCTGGAGCTCAACCCTGAACATCGCGTTCGGAAGAGACTCGACGACAGTGCCCTCGATCTCGATGGCACCTTGCTTCTTGGCCACGCTTCGCCCTTCGAATCGACTACCTTGATCGACTCCTGGGCTTTCCCTTACGGGCGCATACAGACATGCGGGTGCACAAGAGCCGACGAGTCAGTCTACGTCAGCGCACCAGGAAACACGAATCGGGGCCAAGGAAGTGTGCCCCGCAAGGGAGATCCTTAAGCGAGGCAAGAAGAGTTCGGGGGGCGACAGCCCCCAGGGGCAGGGCACGGAAGGGGCGGCGGGGGCGAGCAAAGAACCTCGAGCCCCCGCCCGGCACCCTCTAGCCCAGCGGGTCCGCCGCGGCCTCGACCCCGTGCTCGGCCAGCTTCGCCTTGCCGCCGTCCACCGCCGTCAGCACCAGCGGCCCCTGCTCCGTCAGCGCGACCGAGTGCTCCCAGTGCGAGGACCAGGTCCCGTCCGTCGTGATGACGGTCCAGTCGTCCGAGAGGACCTCCGTCCGCGGCGTCCCCAGCGACACCATCGGCTCGATGGCCAGGCAGAAACCGGGAACCAGCTTCGGCCCCTTGCCCCGCTTGCGGTCGACGTAGTTCAGCAGGTGCGGGTCCATGTGCATCTCGGTGCCGATGCCGTGGCCGCCGTAGTCCTCGATGATCCCGTAGCGGCCACCGCCCGGCTTCGGCTGGCGGCGGATGTACGTCTCGATGGCCCGGGACACGTCGACCAGCCGGTTGCCCAGCTTCATCGCGGCGATGCCGGCCCACATCGACTCCTCGGTCACCCGGGAGAGCTCGATCAGCTCCGGGGCGTGACCGGAGCCGACGAAGGCGGTGTAGGCGGCGTCGCCGTGCCAGCCGTCGACGATCGCGCCGCAGTCGATGGAGATGATGTCCCCGTCCTTGAGGACGACCTCGTCGGAGGGGATGCCGTGGACGACGACGTCGTTCACCGAGGTGCAGATGGTCGCGGGGAAACCGCCGTAGCCGAGGAAGTTCGACTTCGCACCGTGCTCGGCGAGGACCTTGCGGGCGACCTCGTCGAGGTCCTTCGTCGACGCCCCCGGCACCGCCGCTTCCCGCGTCGCCGCGTGGATGGCGGCGACGACCAGGCCCGCCGCACGCATCTTGGCGATCTGCTCGGGGCTCTTGATCTGGACCATGGGGGGCCTGCGCTCTCCGTCACTCAGGTCGGTCGATGACATATACGTACACAACAGTACGGCCGTGGCGTCCCGGAGGACTCCACGGCCGTACCCGGGACGGAGACCTACTGGCCGTCGTCCTCGCGCTTCAGTGCCGCCAGCGCACGGCCGGTGACCTCGTCCACCGGGCCCATGGCCTCGATCGTCACGACCAGGCCCTGTGCCTTGTAGTAGTCGATGATCGGCTCGGTCTGCGTGTGGTAGACCTCCAGCCGCGTGCGGACGGTGTCCTCGGAGTCGTCGTCGCGCTGGTACAGCTCCCCGCCACAGACGTCACAGACGCCGTCCTTCGACGGCTTCTTGTACGTCTCGTGGAAGACGTGCGAGGAGTCGTTACGGCAGATACGCCGGCCGGCGATCCGCTTGACGACCTCCTCCTCGGGAGCTTCCAGGTCCAGTACCGCGTCCAGCTTGATGCCCTCGGTGGTGAGGAGCTCGTCCAGCGCCTCGGCCTGCGAGACATTGCGCGGGAAACCGTCGAGCAGGAAGCCGCGCTCGGCGTCCGGCTGCTCCATGCGGTCCTTCGCCATGGCGATGGTGACCTCGTCAGGGACGAGGTTGCCGGCGTCCATGTAGGACTTCGCGAGTTTCCCGAGCTCCGTCTGCTGGCTGATGTTGGCGCGGAACAGGTCGCCCGTGGAGATGTGGGGTACGCGCAGCTTCTCGGCAAGGCGAGTGGCCTGCGTTCCCTTACCGGCACCCGGCGGCCCGACGAGGACGATACGCATCAGCGGAGGAACCCTTCGTAATTGCGCTGCTGGAGCTGGCTCTCGATCTGCTTCACCGTCTCCAGCCCGACACCCACGATGATCAGGATGCTGGTGCCACCGAACGGGAAGTTCTGGTTTGCCCCGAAACCAGCCAACGCCATCGTCGGCACGAGAGCGATAAGCCCCAGATACAGCGAACCCGGCCAGGTGATCCGGTTGAGTACGTAACTCAGGTACTCAGCGGTCGGTCGGCCAGCCCGGATGCCCGGGATGAAGCCACCATACTTCTTCATGTTGTCGGCTACTTCCTCGGGGTTGAAGGAAATGGCCACGTAGAAGAACGCGAAGAAGACAATCAGGAAGAAGTAGAGAGTGATGTGCGCGGGCGCCGCCGTGTCCGCCAGGTTCTGTGTGATCCAGGTCGCCCAGCCTGCCTGCGAATTGGAGAACTGGACGATCAGCGCCGGAATGTAGAGCAGCGACGAGGCGAAGATGACCGGGATCACACCGGCCTGGTTCACCTTCAGCGGGATGTACGTCGAGGTGCCGCCGTAGGACCGGCGGCCGATCATGCGCTTCGCGTACTGCACGGGAATGCGGCGCTGGGCCTGCTCGACGAAGACGACCAGGCCGACCATGACGAGGCCGACGAGGATGACCGTGCCGAACTCGATCCAGCCGTCGGCCAGCGTGCCCTGCTTCTTGATGGCCCACAGCGCGGAGGGGAAGGTCGCGGCGATCGAGATGAACATCAGGATCGACATGCCGTTGCCGATGCCGCGGTCGGTGATCAGCTCACCGAGCCACATGACGGCGGCCGTGCCGGCGGTCATGCAGATGACCATCGTGATGGTGGTGAAGATCGCGCGGTCCGGGACGATCTGGCCGGCCACCGAGCAACCCGAGAACAGCGCGCCGCTACGGGCGGTGGCCACCAGGCCGGTGCCCTGAAGGATGGCGAGTGCCACGGTGAGGTACCGGGTGTACTGGGTGATCTTCGCCGTACCGGACTGGCCCTCCTTCTTGAGCGCTTCCAGGCGTGGAATGACCACGGTCAGCAGCTGAAGGATGATGCTCGCCGTGATGTACGGCATGATGCCCAGCGCGAAGATCGTGATCTGCAGCAGCGCGCCGCCGCTGAACATGTTGACCAGACCGAAGAGGCCCTGGTTGCCGGATGCCTCGTCCACGCAGGTCTGGACGCTCTTGTAGTCGACACCCGGGATCGGGACATGGGTGCCGACCCGGTAGACCACGATGATGCCGAGCGTGAAGAGCAGCTTGTTGCGCAGGTCGGGCGTCTTGAACGCCCGGGCGAACGCGGTGAGCACGGTGCCTCCTGCGACCCCCGCGCGTCTGCGTCAAGGGTGACGGTGTTGAGGTTCCAATAAGAACAACGACATGTGTAACGGTCGACTGCCGCCCAAGGTGCCCCATCGGAAGCACCTTGTGAAAGAGGGCAGTGCAGGCCACCTTACCGGCGACACTGCCGCCCTAGGAACGACCAACCGGGGATACCCCTTTTGTGGGGTATCCCCGGTCGGGATCGCTCAGGTCATCGAGGCGCCTGTGGTGTTCAGACGAGCTCGGTGACGGTACCGCCGGCGGCGGTGATCTTCTCCTTGGCGGACCCGGAGACGGCGTCGACCGTCACCTGGAGCGCCACGGAGATCTCGCCCTGGCCGAGGACCTTGACGAGGCTGTTCTTGCGAACGGCACCCTTGGCGACGAGACCCTCGACGGTGACCTCGCCACCCTCCGGGTACAGCTCCGCCAGCTTGTCGAGGTTCACGACCTGGAACGCGACCTTGAACGGGTTCCGGAAGCCCTTGAGCTTCGGAAGGCGCATGTGGAGGGGCATCTGCCCACCCTCGAAGCGCGCCGGAACCTGGTAACGAGCCTTCGTGCCCTTGGTACCACGACCAGCCGTCTTACCCTTCGACGCCTCACCACGACCCACACGGGTCTTGGCGGTCTTGGCGCCCGGGGCGGGACGGAGGTTGTGGATCTTGAGCGGGTTGTTCTCCGCCATGATCAGTCGACCTCCTCGACCGTCACGAGGTGGCGGACGGTGTGAACCATTCCGCGGAACTCGGGGCGGTCCTCCTTGACAACCACGTCGTTCAGGCGCTTGAGCCCGAGCGAACGCAGGGTGTCACGGTGGTTCTGCTTGCTGCCGATGTACGACTTCGTCTGCGTGATCTTGAGCTGAGCCATTACGCAGCACCAGCCCCGGCACGCGCACGCAGCAGAGCCGCGGGAGCGACGTCCTCGAGCGGCAGACCACGGCGAGCCGCGATCTCCTCGGGACGCTGCAGACCCTTCAGGGCCTCCACGGTCGCGTGCACGATGTTGATCGCGTTCGACGAGCCGAGCGACTTCGACAGGATGTCGTGAACGCCTGCGCACTCGAGCACGGCACGCACCGGGCCACCGGCGATAACGCCGGTACCGGGGGACGCCGGCTTGAGCAGGACGACGCCCGCCGCCTTCTCACCCGTGATCGGGTGCGGGATGGTGCCCTGGATACGGGGGACCTTGAAGAAGTGCTTCTTGGCCTCTTCAACACCCTTGGCGATCGCGGCCGGCACCTCCTTGGCCTTGCCGTAACCGACACCGACGGTGCCGTCACCATCGCCCACCACGACCAGCGCGGTGAAGCTGAAGCGACGACCACCCTTCACTACCTTGGCGACGCGGTTGATCGCGACGACGCGCTCAACGTACGCGGTCTTCTCGGCAGCAGCTGCGCCACCGTCACGGCCCTTCCGGTCCCGCCGCTCGCCGCCACCGGCACCGCCACCGCGGCGCTGGGGTCCAGCCATTGGAATTACCTCTCTCTGTCTCCGCTAGCTACGGAACCAGGACTCAGAACTTGAGTCCGGCCTCGCGGGCTGCGTCCGCCAGAGCGGCAATGCGCCCGGCGTACTGGTTACCACCACGGTCGAAAACGACGGCCTCGACACCGGCGGCCTTGGCACGCTCTGCGACCAGGGCGCCGACCTGCTTGGCCTGCGCCGACTTGTCGCCCTCCGCACCGCGGATCGACGTGTCCAGTGTGGACGCCGAAGCCAGGGTGTGGCCCTTGAGGTCGTCGATCACCTGCGCCACGATGTGGCGGTTGGAGCGAGTGACGACCAGACGCGGGCGCTCCGACGTACCGGCGATCCGCTTGCGGATCCGGATGTGACGGCGCTTGATCGCGGCACGCTTGTAGGCGTCGCCCTTCAGGATCTTCTGCCCGTATGCCATGGCTTACTTACCCGCCTTTCCGACCTTGCGGCGGATGACTTCGCCCTCGTACTTGACACCCTTGGCCTTGTACGGGTCGGGCTTGCGCAGCTTGCGGATGTTGGCCGCAACCTCGCCGACCTTCTGCTTGTCGATGCCCTCGACCTGGAAACGGGTCGGGTTCTCCACCTTGAAGGTGATTCCCTCGGGGGCTTCGACGGTGATCGGGTGGCTGTAACCGAGCGCGAACTCGAGGTTCGAGCCCTTGGCGGTCACGCGGTAACCGACACCACTGATTTCGAGCTTCTTCACGTAACCCTGGGTCACGCCGGTGATCATGTTCGCCACCAGCGTGCGGGACAGGCCGTGCAGGGCCTTGCTCTGACGCTCGTCGTTGGGGCGGGTGACGTTCAGAACGCCGTCCTCACCCTTGGCGATCTCGATCGGCGCAACGACGGTGTGGGTCAGCGAGCCCTTGGGGCCCTTGACCGAAACCGTCTGGCCGTCGATGGTGACGTCCACGCCGGCGGGAACCGTGATAGGGAGCTTGCCAATGCGCGACATAGCTGTTTCCTCCGTTCCCTTCCGCTACCAGACGTAGGCGAGAACTTCTCCGCCTACGCCCTTCTTGCCGGCCTGCTTGTCGGTGAGGAGACCGTGCGACGTGGAGATGATCGCCACGCCGAGGCCGCCCAGCACCTTGGGCAGGGAGGTGGACTTCGCGTAAACCCGGAGACCGGGCTTGGAGATCCGCTTGATGCCCGCGATGGAGCGCTCACGGTTGGGACCGAACTTCAGCTCGAGGGTGAGGTTCTTACCCACCTCGGCGTCCTCGATCTTCCAGCCCGTGATGAAGCCCTCCTGCTGGAGGATCTCCGCGATGTGAGACTTGATCTTCGATGCCGGCATCGTCACGGAGTCGTGGTACGCCGAGTTCGCGTTCCGCAGACGCGTCAGCATGTCTGCGATCGGATCAGTCATGGTCATGAGTTGGCCTGTGGCCTCTCTCGCCGGGGTTTCCTGGTGCGCCATCCCTCTCCCCGATCCGAGACGGGACGGGTGCGGCGCGGTGGACCTACGGCGTAGTAAGTCGTACGGGCGTCAGGCGCCCAACCCTCCTAGCCTACGGCATGTAGGGGAGGGCACCTGACACTGCCCTTTACTTACCGAGAGCTCAGGAATCCCGAATTAGGGGATTACCAGGAGCTCTTGGTCACGCCCGGCAGCTCGCCACGGTGAGCCATCTCACGAAGGCACACGCGGCAGAGGCCGAACTTGCGGTACACGGAGTGCGGACGGCCGCAGCGCTGGCAGCGCGTGTAGCCGCGTACTCCGAACTTGGGCTTACGAGCAGCCTTGGCAATCAGAGCCTTCTTCGCCATCTCGCTCACGCCTCCTTGAAGGGGAAGCCGAGGTGACGAAGGAGCGCACGGCCCTCAGCGTCGTTGGTCGCCGTGGTGACCACGGTGATGTCCATACCCCGGACGCGGTCGATCTTGTCCTGGTCGATCTCGTGGAACATGACCTGCTCCGTGAGACCGAAGGTGTAGTTGCCACGGCCGTCGAACTGCTTGGGGGACAGACCGCGGAAGTCGCGGATGCGCGGAAGCGCCAGCGACAGGGTGCGGTCCAGGAACTCCCACATGCGGTCGCCACGGAGCGTGACGTGAGCACCGATCGGCTGACCCTCGCGCAGCTTGAACTGCGCGATGGACTTGCGGGCCTTGGTGATGGCCGGCTTCTGACCGGTGATGGTGGTCAGGTCACGGACGGCACCGTCCATGAGCTTCGAGTCACGGGCGGCGTCGCCGACACCCATGTTGACCACGATCTTGACGAGGCCGGGGATCTGCATGACGTTCTCGTACTGGAACTCGTCACGCAGCTTGCCCGCGATCTCTTCGCGGTACTTCGTCTTCAGACGCGGAGTGGTGGTGGTAGCCATCAGATGTCCTCACCCGTCCGCTTGGCAACGCGGATCTTGTTGCCCTCGTCGTCGAAGCGGTAACCGACACGCGTGACAACCTTGTTGCCGTCCTTCTCCACGACCAACTGAACGTTGGAGACGTGGATGGGGGCTTCGGTGGTCACGATGCCGCCGGCCTGAGAACCGCTGGCGGTGGGGCCGGCCTTGGTGTGCTTCTTGACCCGGTTGACACCCTCGACCAGGACACGGTCCTCACGGGGGAAGGCCGCGATGACCTTGCCCTGCTTGCCCCTGTCCTTACCGGTGATGACCTGGACCAGGTCGCCCTTCTTGATCTTCATGCTTACAGCACCTCCGGCGCGAGCGAGATGATCTTCATGAACTTCTTCTCGCGCAGCTCACGGCCGACCGGGCCGAAGATACGGGTGCCGCGAGGGTCGCCGTCGTTCTTCAGAATGACGGCGGCGTTCTCGTCGAAGCGGATGTACGAGCCGTCCGGACGGCGGCGTTCCTTGACGGTGCGAACGATGACCGCCTTGACGACGTCACCCTTCTTCACGTTGCCACCGGGGATCGCGTCCTTGACGGTGGCGACGATGACGTCACCGATGCCCGCGTAGCGGCGACCGGAGCCACCGAGCACACGGATGCAAAGGATTTCCTTCGCACCAGTGTTGTCGGCGACACGCAGTCGCGACTCCTGCTGGATCACGTCTATCTCCTGTTTGTCTGCCGGGAACCGGCAGACAAACAGGAGATAGACGTGATCCAGCAGGAGTCGCGACTGCGTGTCGCCGACAACACTGGTGCGAAGGAAATCCTTTGCATCCGTGTGCTCGGTGGCTCCGGTCGCCGCTACGCGGGCATCGGTGACGTCATCGTCGCCACCGTCAAGGACGCGATCCCCGGTGGCAACGTGAAGAAGGGTGACGTCGTCAAGGCGGTCATCGTTCGCACCGTCAAGGAACGCCGCCGTCCGGACGGCTCGTACATCCGCTTCGACGAGAACGCCGCCGTC
>NZ_MUBA01000007.1 GCF_002154575.1 Streptomyces bobili | reverse complement strand
CAGCACGCCGTATCTCGCGGTCGGCGGGGCGGCCGTACTGGCTCTGGGTGCGGGCGTGCTGTTCGCGTCGGTGCGGCGTCGCGCCGTGGGCGGTGGCCGGAGCGGGCGCTGACCCGACGGACTCCGGGGCCCGACCGGCGGCTCAGGCCGGTCGGGCCCCGGCGAAACCGCCTGCGTCAGCCGAGGACGGAGGCGCAGGTGGTGGCGGTGGCGCGGGCCGGGTCGAGCGCGTTGGCCACCTCGTGGAAGGCGATCCGGTCGGTGAGTCCGAGCAGCGCGTGCTCGGAGAGGTCGAGGGGGCAGAGGTCCTGGATGAGGATGTTCCTGACGTTCGCCCCGCTCAGGTACTGCGTCCGATGCGGGGTCACCACCTCGTCGTAGCGGGTGGCGATGACCGTGTAGCGGACGCCGGGGACGGTGTCGCCGCCCGCGTTCAGCTTCGTCATGAAGTCGGAGCCGACGATCTGCTGGGCGAGGGCGGGGGTGGCGGCGGTGAGGAGGTCCTCGGCGCCGGGGAAGAAGGGCAGCAGGTTGGTGAGCCCGGCGAGGGTGGTGCCGTGGTTGTTGGGGGCGATGCCGACGAGGGCGTTCACCTTGGCGGCTCCGCCGAGGAACTTGAGGTAGTAGCGGGGCATCATGCCGCCCTGCGAGTGGCCGACGACGTCGGCCTTGGCGGCGCCGGTCGCGGCGAGCACCTTGTCGATGTGGGCCGACAGTTGTTCCGCCGACTTGTCGATGGGCCCGAGGGCGTGGAAGAAGGGGACTCCGGGCAACTGGCCGTAGTCGAGGGAGAAGACGCAGTACCCGCGGTGCTTCAGATAGGGCGCGAGGCCGAGCCAGTTGTCGACGGAGTTGCCGAGGGTGCCGTGGACGAGGACGACGGGGCGGGGGTGCGCGGCGGAGGGCTTGCAGTCGTAGTCGTTCCAGCCGCTGCTTGACGCGGTGGAGGCGGAGGCGGAGGCTGTCGCGGCGGGGACGGCGGTGACCGAGATCGCCAGCAACAGGGCGGCGAGCGGTCTGATCAGGCGTTTTTTCCAGGGCAGCATCGCGTGATCTCCTTGCGGCTCAAGGGGGGTTCGACGGCGTTACGCCTGGTGATCCGGATCACGAGGATGCTGTTCACTCGTCAAGTTACGGGCGAGTAGCTGAAGTGTGAAGTTACGCGTCGGTAAAAACTTCCAGTGGTAGTCGGTGACGACCGGGGCGCCTGACGCACAGTCACCAGGTGGGCCTGAGGGGACCGTAGGGAGCGATTCGCGCCAAACGGTCACAGAGCACGCGCACTTCAGCCTCCCCGAGGATCTCGACCCATGCCCCTACGGCGTCGGCCGCCGCCGCCTCCGCGGCGCGGGTGCACTCCCAGCCACGCTCGGTGAGGACGACCAGCCGGGCCCGCGCGTCCACGGGATGCGCCCGCCGCTCGACGTACCCCTTGCGGACCAGCTCGTCGACGAGCTGACTGGCCGCCTGCTTGGTGACCCCGAGGTGCGCGGCCAGCTCGGTGACGGTCGCCCCGTCCGGGGCGAGCCGCGTGAAGGCGAAGCCGAAGGCGGGCCGCCCCTCGAACCCACGGGCCTCGACCCCGTCATTGATGCGCCGCGTGAGGTCGCCGGCGGCGGCGAGCAGGACGGCGGTCAGGGCGAGGGCTTCGGAGTTCTGCACCTCCGCATTGAAACATCCTTGACGTATTGGTCAATCTGCTTGACCATCATGACAACACAACTAGTCAAGTAGCTTGACCAAATTCTCGGGAGACACCCATGCCCTTCATCCGCTCCTCCGACGCCGTGACCCACGAGATCCACGGCGCCCGCTTCGTCTCGTACGCCGCCCCGCGCACCGGCAGCATGGAGCTGGCCGCCTGGCGGGGCGAGGTCCCGCCGGGGACGAAGGCCCCCGCGCACACCGTCAGCCGGGAGGAGATCTTCCTCGTCCTCGTCGGGGAGCTGGCCCTCACGCTCGACGGTCGCACCGAGCGGGTCGGCGCGGGCGACACCGTGATCATCAACGCCGGGTCGACCCTGAGCGTCGAGAACCCGACGGATCAGACCGCGATCACCTGGGTCACCACCTCGGTCGGCCTGACGGCGGAACTGGCCGACGGAACCGTGCTCACTCCCCCGTGGGCGAACTGAGCCCGGAACCGGTCCCGGCGGCGTGCAGTTCCGAACGGACCAGTTCGAGCAGGCGGCCCACCCAGTTGCGGCCCTGATCGTCGCGGGCGGTCCGCCAGTACGGGGACTCCTCGTAGCCGCTGTAGGCGATCCGCGCGTCCCCGGTGCCGAGCAGGATCTCGGCCAGCGCCGGGTGCTGGGTGAACTTGGCGCGCAGCAGACCGGCCATGACGGCGAGACGTACGTCCGCCCAGTCCTCGCGGCGCGAGGCGAGGGCACCCAGTTCGTGGGCGGCGTCGGTGGTCGGGGCGTCGCGGACGGCGAGGCGGTCGGCCTCCTCGGCGGTGGACAGGGCCCAGTAACCGTGGTGGACGGAGGGGTAGCTGTCGCCGGCGTGGTGGAGGGTGACGGGGAAGTCGTTGCGCAGGGCGGAGAGGCCGGGGTCGGCGGGGCGGCCGTTGGGGAAGAAGATCTGGTTCAGGATGATGGCCGGGCTGCCCGGCGACGTGGGATCGTCCGCGTGCCGGACGGCCTGCCGCTCGTCCGCCCTGGCGACGGCCTTCTCCCGGTCCCGGAAGTAGTCCAGCGCCTGGCGGTGCATCTCGGCGGTCGCCGGCGGCCCGTCCCCGTCGACCGGTTCGCCGAGGTCGGTGAACAGGATCCGCAGGGGCCGGTCCTGGCGGTCCATGTCGCCGAGGCAGTAGACGCGCAGATGGGGCGCGATGGCGAGATAGGCGCCGCGCAGGAGGGACCGGTTGGTCTCGGTGGGCGCTCCCTGGAATCGCCGGACCGCCTCCCGGAAGCGGTCATGGACCGTCGGCCGTCCTGCCAACTCCTCGATCCGGTCGGCGACTTCGAGGAGGAAGCCCTCCGGGGTCAGCGCTTCGGGATACCGGGACTCCCACTTGTTCTCCGGCTCCTCCCACGGAGGCGCCGCCGGATCCCTGAGCACGATCAGCTCCCGGTCCAGCATCCGCTCCAGGCCGGCCAGGTCGGTCGTCCGCTCGCAGCGCACCGTCCCGTCGGCGTAGACGAGCAGGTCCTCGACGACGTAGGTGTCACGCCACTCGTCCCACTGCCAGACATGACACCAGACCCCGTCGATCCGCTCCCCGTCCACCGTCCGAAACGTCGGGCCTTTCCATGTCATTCGCGCACTCTATCGAGCGAGGGCGGGGCCACCTCCTCGGGGACCGGCCGCCCCACCCCGCTCCGGAGCCTCCTCACGCCGCCAGCGCCCCCGGCATCACCGCCCTCGGGCCGAACTTCGCCCGCGCGCGGTCGGCGACCTCCTCGATGCGGCGGGCCTTCTCGTCGACAGGGTCGAAGGTGAGCTGGTGGGAGGCCTGTTCGGCGGGGGTGAGGCCCTCGGCGCGCAGGGCGATCGCGCGGACGCGGGCGCGCTGGAGGCCGAGCGCCTCGTACAGGCCGTACGCCGTCCTCGTCAGGTCGGCCGAGTGCGCGGTCGGTTCCCCGAGGGTGCGGCTGCGGGTGGTCGAGGACCGGTCGGCGTAGCGGACGGTGAGGGTGAGGGAGCGGCAGACCTTCTCCACTGCGCGCAGCCGGGAGCCCATTTCCTCGGCGGCCGACAGCAGCGCTCTGCGGTGCCGGTGGGGGTCCAACTCGTCGCGACCGAAGGGGCGTTCGGTGGCGAGGGAATGGGAGACCGCGTTGGGGACGACCCGGCCGCGGTCGATGCCGTTCGCCTTGTCGTGGAGTTCGCGGCCCGCCTTCGCGCCGACCAGGCGCTGGAGGGTGGAGAGCGGCGCGGCGGCTACCCGGCCGAGGGTGTCGAGGCCGTACTCGCACAGGGTGCGGGCGGTCGCGGTGCCGACGCCGGGGAGCGCGGCGACGGGCTTGGCGTCGAGGAACTCCCGTACCCCGTCCTCGGTCACGGCGCGGGTCACTCCGGGCCGGGCGTCCCGCAGTGCCATGCGGGCCAGCATCGGGCCGGGCCCGGCGCCGATCATGCAGTCGACGCCGTACAGGGCGAGCGACCGCACCCGGATCACGGACGCCAGCTCGACCGCGCCGCGCCCGAAGTACCGTTCGGCGCCCCGCACATCGATCAGCGCCCCGTCCGGTGGCAGCGCCTCGACGACGGGGGTGAACTCCTGAAGGAGTTCGAGCAGCCCCGGCAGGGCGGCCTCGTGCGGCGGAGGCAGCTGGAAACGTACGCAGAGGATGGTCATCCCGCACTCCCCGGACTCTGGTGCCACAACTTCCTTACTGTCGAAGGCCCTTGTGAGGCCTCCTGGCCCGCGGGGCGCAGATCCGCCCACGGGTGCATCTGATAGCCGGTGGGCAGGCGGATGCGCCGGCCGTGGGTCGGATCACCGCCCTGACCGTCGGGGCCTTCCGGCCCCTCCGTGCCGTCCGTGCCGTCCGCGCCGTCCGGTGCGGGTGGTGGTTCCGCGAGCCGTGCCGCGACCTCGTCGAGGCCTCCCTCGGCGCGGAGTTCGACGAGTTCGGCGAGGTTCCAGGCGGCGGCGCCCACCACGCTGAGGCTGCGCGGCCCGCGCCGCTGCACCACTCCGCGCACCAGCAGCAGCCAGGAGTGGAAGACGGTGTGGGCGCAGGCGTCGTGGGAGTCGTCGAAGAAGGCGAGGTCGACCAGCCCGGTGCCGTCGTCCAGCGTGGAGAAGATGACCCGCTTGCCGGAACGGATCGGCGGGGTCTGGGTGGCCGCCTTGGCGCCCGCGACCAGCACCGTCTCGCCGTGCCGCGCCTCGCGCAGTCGCCGCGCCGACACCACGCCCAGCTCGTCGAGGAACTCCCGGTGGTCGTCCATCAGATTGCGCGAGGCGTCCATCGACAGCACCCCCAGCTCGGCGCTGAGCCGCTCCGCCGAGGAGAGGTCGGGCAGCCCGGCGGGAGCGGTCTTCCGGCCTCCGGCCAGGGGGAGTTGGCCTCCGCCGCCGCCTCGGGAACCTCGGTGAAGCTCCGTCAGATGCAGCTGGAGGTCACGCCGGTTGGCGCCGAAGGCGTCCAAGGCGCCGACCTGGGCCAGT
Source organism: Streptomyces bobili (assembly GCF_002154575.1). Lineage (GTDB taxonomy): Bacteria > Actinomycetota > Actinomycetes > Streptomycetales > Streptomycetaceae > Streptomyces > Streptomyces bobili. Next base: position 2,175 of record NZ_MUBA01000007.1, on the reverse strand, counting down.
CGTTGGGCGAGCGGACGGCTGGGCCGGGCCCGTTCCCAGAAGTCGAGCAGCGAGGCGTACGGCTGCCCGTCCGCGATCCGCCGCGCCTCGGCCTCGCTGATGCCGTGCACGTCGGAGAGGGCGAGCCGGAGACCCCACACCCCAGGGGATTCAGACACCAGTTCGATACGGTGGGCGACGCCCGACCGGTTCACGTCCAAGGGCAGGATCGGCACCCCGCGCCGCCGCGCGTCCGCCAGCAGCAGCCGCTTCGGGTACATCCCGGGGTCGTGCGTGAGCAGCCCGGCGTAGAAGGCGGCCGGGTGATGCGCCTTCAGCCAGGCCGACTGGTACGTCGGCACGGCGAAGGCGACCGCGTGCGCCTTGCAGAAGCCGTAGGACCCGAAGGCCTCGACGATCTCCCAGGTCCGCCGAATCGTTTCCGCGTCATAGCCGTTCGCCGCCGCCCGCTGCCCGAACCACACCTTGATCCGTCCCTGCGACTCCGGGTCGGACAGCCCGCGCCGGATCCGGTCCGCCTCGCCGCGCCCGCAGCCGGTCATGATCGCGACGATGTCGATGATCTGCTCGTGGAAGACGACGACCCCGTACGTGCCCTTCAGCGGCTCGGCGAGGTCCGGGTGCGGGTAGCGGACGGGTGCCCGCCCGTGCCGCGCCTCGATGAACGGCCGCACCATGTCGGCGGCGACCGGCCCCGGACGGAACAGCGAGATGTCGACGACCAGGTCGTGGAAGGTGGCCGGCTGGAGCCGCCCGACCAGATCACGCTGGCCCGGCGACTCGATCTGGAAGCAGCCCAGCGTCTCGGTGGAACGGATGAGCCGGTACGTCGCCGGGTCACCGGGGGGCACCGCGTCCAGGTCGATCCGCTCCCCCGTCGCGCGCTCCACCTCCGTGACCGCGTGCGCCATCGCCGACTGCATCCGCACCCCGAGCACATCCAGCTTGAGCAGCCCGAGGTCCTCGACGTCGTCCTTGTCGAACTGCGCCATCGGGAACCCCTCGCCGCTGGTCGGCATGACCGGCGTACGGGAGAGGAGGGAGGCGTCGGAGAGCAGGACCCCGCAGGGGTGCATGGCGACTCCGCGCGGGAGGGCGTCGAGGGCCTCGACCAGCTCCCACAGCTTTCCGTACTTCTCCCGCTCCGCCGCGAGCGGCCTCAGTTCGGGCAGCTCCGCCAGGGCCGCGCGGGCGTCCCGCGCCCGGATGTGCGGGAAGGACTTGGCGACGCGGTCGATCTCGGCGGGGTCCATGGACAGAGCCGCGCCCACGTCCCGGATCGCGTGCCGGACGCGGTACGTCTCCGGCATCGCGACCGTCGCGACCCGCTCGGTGCCGAACCGGCCGATGATCGCGCGGTAGACCTCCAGCCGGCGCGCGGACTCCACGTCGATGTCGATGTCGGGCAGCACCACCCGCTCCTTGGACAGGAAGCGTTCCATCAGCAGCCCGTGCTCGACCGGGTCGGCGTGGGCGATGCCGAGAAGGTGGTTGACCAGCGAGCCCGCGCCGGAGCCGCGCGCGGCGACCCGGATACCCATGTCCCGTACGTCGTCCACCACCTGAGCGACCGTCAGGAAGTAGGAGGCGAAGCCGTGGTGGGCGATGATGTCCAGCTCGTGGTGCATCCGCTCCCAGTAGTCGCGCCGCCCGTCGTAGCCGTGCCGGACCATTCCCGCCGTCGCCCGCGAGGCCAGTGTCCGCTGGGCGGTGCGGCGGCCGGCGCCGACGAGGTGCGGTTCGGGGAAGTGGACGGTGCCGATGCCGAGGTCGTCCTCCGGGTCGACCAGGCACTCGGCGGCCGTCGCCCGGGTCTGCTCCAGCAGCCGGTGGGCGGTGTCCCGCCGGAAGCCCGCGGCCTCCACGATCCGCTCGGCGGCGCGCAGCATGGCGTCCGCGTCCTTCAGCCAGGCCTCGCCGGAGTCCAGTTCCCCGGCCGGGTCGATGGGCATCAGGCGGCGGGCGGCGTCCAGGACGTCGGCGACCGGACCCTGGCCGGGGTCGGCGTACCGGACGGCGTTGCTGAGCACCGGGCGGACCCGCTGTTCGGCGGCGAATCCGACGGTACGGGCGGCCAGGCGCAGGGAGCCGGGTCCGGTGCCCGTCCGGCCGTGCCAGACGGCCTCCAGGCGCAGGGCGTCGCCATAGGCCTCCCGCCAGGGGGCGAGGAGCCGG
>NZ_MUBA01000698.1 GCF_002154575.1 Streptomyces bobili | reverse complement strand
TCGACGGTGACGCCCTCCAGGTCAAGACGCATGTGCTCCTCCGAGGTGGGACATCACCAGCGGCCCCCGACCGCACGACCGCCGCGCCACACCGACGACAGGCCGGCCGACACACCGACGAACGACGCGCCCCGAGGCCCGCGGCACACCGCCGGCCACGCCCGCACCCCGCACGCCCTCCCGGCCAGGCCGCATGCTCCCCTCCACCGGCGGAGCCATCAGCGGCCCCCGAAGGCATGGCCGCCGCGCCGCATGAGCAGCAGGAACGCCGGCACGCCGACGACGGCGGTGACCACGCCGACGGGGAGTTCGGCCGGCGCGAGCAGGAGCCGGGACAGCAGGTCCGCCCAGACCAGCAGGACGGCTCCGGCGAGGGGGGCCAGGACCAGTACGCGGCGGTGATCGGCGCCGACGACCATCCGCACGAGGTGCGGCACCATCAGGCCGACGAAGCCGATCGCGCCGCTCACCGCGACCACGGTCCCGGTCACGGCCGCCGTCACGAGGAACAGCTCGCGGCGCAGCGTGGCGGGCCGGACGCCGAGCGCGGCGGCGGTCTCGTCGCCCATCGCGAGCGCGTTGAGCGCCTCGGCCCGCCGGCGCAGCCAGGCCCAGCCGAGGGTGACGGTGACGGCGGCGATCGGCACCTGCGCCCAGGTCGCGCCGCCGAGACTGCCCAGCAGCCACATCATCGCCGAGCGGGCCGCCTCGCCACGGGCCGCGCCGAACACCATCACGGTCGTCAGGGCCTCGAAGCCGTACGCCAGTGCCGTCCCGGTCAGGATCAGCCGCAGCGGGGTGAGACCGCTCGGGGTGCGGGCGACGGCGTACACCAGCGCCATCGCGGCGAGCGCCGAGCCGAACGCGGAGACCGACAGCGCCCAGACGCCGAGGCCCGCGAACGCGCCGAGCAGGATGACGGCGTTGGCGCCCACGGCCGCGCCCGAGGAGATGCCCAGCACGAACGGGTCGGCGAGGGCGTTGCGGACCATCGCCTGCACGGCCACGCCGACCGAGGCGAGCCCGGCCCCGACGACGGCTCCGAGCACGACGCGCGGCAGCCTGATCTCCCAGACGATGGTGTACGCGGCGCCGTCCCGGGCGGGGACGGTCCCGCCGGTGAGGCCGGCCCACAGCAGCCGGAGCACCTGGGCACCCCCGATGCCCGTGGCGCCCAGGGCGACCGCGCACAGCAGGGACAGGAGCAGGACGAGGCCCAGTGCGGCGGCCAGGGGCACGAGGGGCTTACGGCTGCGGCTCGCCGTAGGTCTTCGAAGCACGGGCGGTGGCGGTCCTTCACCTCGGCCGCCTGATGGACCGTGAGACAGCCCGTACGGCCCGCGGGCCGCGCGGTCCCCCTCTCGCAGTCCTCGGCGAGCAGTCAACGGGTCGCTGCCCACCACGGGCGATCGGGCTCACACGACGGACCGTCAGGTCGTCGCGCACACCGTTGCGGGTCAGCGCCGGACTCTCACCGGACTTCCCCCGTGGAAAGGCCCCCGGAGCCTAACAAACGCCGTCCGGCGGCCCTGCGGCGGCCTCGACCGCGGGGCCTCAACCGCGGGGCCTCCACCGGCGAGGGCGCGACAGGTGAGGGCGCGACAGGTGAGGGTCGAAGAGCTGGGCGGACAGGCCCGCCAGGACCAGGCCCGCGGCGAGGAGCAGGCCGTGCGGCAGGACCACACTGGCGATCAGCGCGGCGGTCGCTACGGCGAGCCACGACCAGCCGCGGAGGCGGCGGTATTCACGGGGCGGGGCCGGCCGTCCCTCGTCCAGCGACCGGACGAACCGGGGGTCGTCGCGGGCGAGGGAGGCTGCCAGGCCGGTCAGGCGTTCGTCGTCGGTCGCGGACATGGCTGTTCCCCTTCGGTTTCGGTGTGCTCCACGGATCGGGGCGGCGGCGCCGGCGGTTCCGGAGCCGTGGGGTGCTTTCCGGCCACGAGCCGCAGAAGGAGCGGGACGCGTCCCGC
>NZ_MUBA01000697.1 GCF_002154575.1 Streptomyces bobili | reverse complement strand
TCGCGGTCATGACCGCGACGGTGACCGGAGCGGCGGGCGCGGTCGGACAGGGTGCCGGAGCCGCGGTCGCCGATGCCCTACGCGCCCGCCTGGTCTCGACGGAGCGGGGACGGGCGGCCCTGGATACGCTGAACCACGCCCCGGAGGACCCTGCCGCACAGGACTCGGCCCGGTCCGTGATCCAGGAGGAGATCGAGGCCGATCCGGAACTGCGGCGTCAGTTGCAACTGCGGCTGACCGCACCGGGAACCAACGCCACGGGCAGCCTGCTGATCACCGGCAGCCAGGTGTCGCGCAGCTCCATCGCCCTCGGCCCGCTGACCATCAACAACACCCGGGGCGGGCGGGCCGTCATCGCCTTGGGGGCCGCGCTGCTGCTGGCCCTGGTCGTGCTGGCCGTGTACGGGGGCATGAACCTGATCGTGGTCGACGACTCCCCCGAGTCTTCGCAGGACGACAGCGCCCGCCATGCCGTGCGAGCCCTGAACGTCAGCGAGGTCAAGCGGGTGGTTCCGGACCTGACGAGCATGCCGTCCGGCTGGGAGAGATCCGGGACCGTCAGGACTGGGAAGAACGAGGACAACGGATGCTCAGGGGCCGAGGCGAGATTCAGGACCGCCTACGGGCGAACCAGTGAGGGAACCGTGGTCGCCGCCGTGTTCACGGTGTGGTCCTGCCCCCGCGTAGCGCTGACCGCAAAGGGATTCGAGGAAACCCGGTCGGGCATCGCCGACAACAACAAGGCGACGGAGATCCCCCTCCCGGAGCTCGGCGACCAGCGTGCCGCGATCACCCACTACAACGCCGACCTCGACGAGACGACAGCCCATGCCGTGCTCCGCGTCGGCACTGTCCTCGTCGAGCTGGAATACGATCCGGTGGTGCCGGATGACCCGGAATGGAGCGCGGAGTTCGAGCAGCTGGCCTCGATGGTCGCTGCACGCGCCCAGCAGGTCCAAAACGCCTGACCCGCCGAAGCCCTGACTCTCGACCTGCCTCAGGCGGGCGGATCGTGCGGACGATCAGCAGCCCGGACGAGACCGTGGCCGAGGTCACGAAGGGGCCCTTGGTGAAGGCCAGTTCGGCGAAGCGTTTACCGATGCGGCGGTGGGTGGCGGCGTCCGGGCGG
>NZ_MUBA01000696.1 GCF_002154575.1 Streptomyces bobili | reverse complement strand
CCGACGAGGCGGCGACGGCCGAGATCGAGCGCCGGGACGTCGACGTGCGGTGGCTGACCTGCACCGCCGACTACGGTGACGCCGCCGATGAGGGGACCAGGGAGACGGTCGCCTCCGTCGACTGCGAGGGCGAGACCGGCAACGGACGGGACATCACCGTCACCGGCCGTGTCACGCGGGCCGTCGACGGCTCCTGCGTGCGCGGCGACCTCCGCGCGGACGTCGGCGACAAGCAGCTGTTCCGGGTGGCCGGGCTCGGCGACTGCAAATCCGCCACCCCCTCGCCGCTCGCCCCGCCGCGCTCCGCGCAGCCCGCCGGACCGGGGCGGCCCACGGTCACCGTGACCGTCACCGAGACGGTCCGGTGCGACGGCGACAGCCGCTGCGGGCCCGCCGACACCAAGTGACCTGCACGAGCAACTGATCCGAACCGTTCCTCAAGGCTGAGCGGGAGTGAGTCCTGTTGCCAGGTCTCCTGCTCGGCCGAACGCCCCGGACGGTGTTGGGCGTTCTGGTTGCCCGCGTTCGCTCCGCGTCCGGCGCCGACGGATCGTGTCCGTGGTCCGGGAATGCGGGGGCGGGTTCCCTCACGCCCGGGGACGCCCGGTCCGGCCTGGACGGTCCGATGCCCCGCACGATCTCTCCGGTCGTGTGGGGGCGGTGCCGTCCGTCGCCGGATCGGGTGTCCCTGGGCGCGCCTTCCGATCGCCACGGCAGCAGCGTCGTGGCGAGTGGTCTGACGGGTCGTGCCGGTGAGGGGTTTCTGCCAGGGCTGGGCACCCCACCGGCTGGTGTAGGCCGGGTCCACCGCGATGACCGCGACACCCCTCTGATCCGCCATCGAGGACAGCCGGGCGCGGAGCTTGGCGGTGGGCATGCCGGAGATCAGTTGGCGGAACCGCCTTTTGCGGCCGTGCTTCTCGCGGGTCTTCTCCGCGGCGAAGTCCAGGTCCTCCACCGCGATCGCCTTCACACCGCAAGCTCTGGCCCAGTGCAGCAGGCGGGTGAGGGCGTGGCGGACCTGGGCGTCACGGTGCCCGGCGGTGCCTCTCAGGCCGTAGGAGAAGCGGCGCGGGGCGCCGGAGGGGTTGCCGTGGGCGTCCAGGCGGCGAGGTGGCCGGCGTTCATGTCCACGCCGACCACGCCGTGGACGAGCGCCGCCT
>NZ_MUBA01000695.1 GCF_002154575.1 Streptomyces bobili | reverse complement strand
GCCGGGCAGCTGGTACTGCATGTTCTTGATCTGCATGGACTCGCGCCACAGCACGATCGCCTCGATGCCGCAGGACGCGGCGGCGATGCGGGTGGCCTCGTTCCAGTTGCCGTAGGGGGGCCGGAACAGCCTGGGCGCGGTGCCGTAGTGGTCCTTCAGCCGGCTCTGCTGGCCGCATATCTCCCGCGTTTGGGCGGCGGGCCCCAGGGTGCGCAGGTTCGGGTGGGTCAGGGTGTGGTTCTGGACACCGTTGCCGAGGGCCTGGAGGGGCTTGAAGTAGCCGTAGTCGGACCGGATGGCGGCGTCGGTGAGGAACATGGTGAAGGGGACGCCCAGCTCTCGCATCATCGTCAGGAACCGGGGGTCCTTCTCCGCCCCGTCGTCGAACGTGAGGAAGACGATCTTCTCCTTGGTGGGTATCTCGCTGATCACCGGCACCTGCCCCGCACCGGCGCCCGGCAGTGCCGGCTTGGTCGCCGGCGGACCCGGCGGGGCGGCCAGCGGCTCGATCCCCCACTTACGGTAGACGGCCGCGCGG
>NZ_MUBA01000694.1 GCF_002154575.1 Streptomyces bobili | reverse complement strand
GTGGTGGGGGTGTCGTCGGCGCCGGTGCAGGCCTTGGCGGGGGCCTCCAGGATCGGGATGTCGGCGTCGAGGTCGTTGCCCGACTTGATGTGGATCCGGTACTTCGCGCCCGGCGCCCAGTTCTCGGCGAAGGTGACGGCGACGCCCTTGGCCGAGCCCTTGACCGGCGTGGGCGCGCCGATCCGCTTCAGGTCGGCGTTGTTGTTCTGGAGGAAGACCGTGACGACCGCGGGGGTTGCCGTCGCGTCGGTGTCGGTGACGGTGATGACACCCTTCGAGCCGTCGCAGGAGGCTGCCGCGGAGAACTGGCCGATTCCGAGGGGGTCGGTGGCCAGCGCGGTGCCGGTGGCGCCGAGGACAAGGGCGGCCGAGGCGCCGACGAGACCGAATATGCGCAGCGAACTGACGGCGGTACGGCGGGATGGGGACACGTTTGTCCTTTACGTGATGTGCAACTGCGTAGGGCGGAGGGGGAGATGCCGCCCCCGTGCGGCGGCGACAGCCTCCCCAGGGGTCCCACAGGTCTATAAGCGTTCCATAAGAAGTGTCAATCCGTCGATGCCTCCGGGCGCTTGGCTTTGCCCGCTCATTCACCGCCCGGACGTTTCAACGCTTCAAGAACCTACGGCTGGGCGGGTGTCGGACGCACCCGCCCGTGCCAGGCGTGCCGCGCTCCGGCGGATCAGCCCTGGACCGCCGCCGGGTCCATCCAGACGACCTCCCAGGTGTGGCCGTCGAGGTCGTCGAAGGAACGGCCGTACATGAAGCCGTGGTCCTGCGTCTCGTTGGCCGGCGAACCGCCCGCCGCCAGGGCTCGGTCGACCAGTTCGTCGACCTTCTCGCGGCTCTCGGCGCTCAGCGCGATCATGACCTGGCTGGTCTTCGTGGCGTCCGCGATCTCCTTCTTGGTGAAGGTCGAGTAGAACGGCTTGGTCAGCAGCATCGCGATGATGTTGTCGCTGATCACGACGGAGGCCGCGTTCTCGTCGCTGAACTGGGGGTTGAGCGAGTAGCCCAGCTCCGTGAAGAACTTCTTGGAGGCGTCCAGGTCGCTCACGGGCAGGTTGACGAAGACCATCTGCTGGTATGCCGGGGTGCTCATCGGGTGTCTCCCATCGGGTCGTACGGCTGGTGCGCGGTGCGCGTGTTCTTCGGTGGGGTAGACCCGGGGCCCGCGCGGAAGTCATCGGTGGTCGAAGATTTTCTTCGCTCGGATCTTCGCTCGGATGCGCGTGCGGTGTTCGTGCGGTGGCTCACGGGGTCAGCGGCAGCGCGGCGAGGGCGGCCACGGTCAGGGTGAGCGGGACGAACAGTGCGGCGAGGGCGCCCGCCCGGAGCGCCGCCGCGCTACGCAGCGCCGTGGACGGGGCGCCGAGGCGGAGCAGGGCGGCCGTCGTCCCGGCGCGGGCCTGACGGGCCTCGACCGCGGCCGTCAGCAGCGTGGCGAGGGAGCAGCCGGCGACGAGGGTCGCGCCGAGGGTGGTCAGCGGGCCGAAGGAGGAGTCGGCCGGGTCGTAGAGGACGGCCATCGTGTACGCGCCGGAGGCCACCGCGCACAGGATGCCCAGGGGTGCGCCGATGCGGGACGCCTCCTCCATCAGGCCGCGGCCCGCGAGGAGGCGTCCCGCATCGGC
>NZ_MUBA01000693.1 GCF_002154575.1 Streptomyces bobili | reverse complement strand
CCTCGGCGACCACCAGCCCGCCGCCGAGGAACTCCTGCGCCTGTGCGGCGAACAGGGCATCGCCTTCGTCCCCTTCTACGCCATCGCCGGCGACAGCGGCCCGCACGGCGCCACGACCGCCCACGGCGAAGCGGTCCTGGCGGCGGCCCGCGCCCACGGCACGAGCCCCGCGCAGATCCGCCTGGCCTGGACCCTGGCCCGAGGCCCGCACGTCCTGGCCATCCCCGGCACCGGCAACCCCGCGCACCTCACGGAGAACGTGGCGGCGGGAGCCCTCCGGCTGACGGCCGAGGAACTGGACGGCTTGAACGAGGCGCACACGAAGGCGGGGTGAGAGTCCGGCAGAAATGCCGGAGGGGCTATGCGGCCCACACCCCGTCGCGCATCACATGCCGCCCGCGCAGCTCGCGCACCTCCCGCCAGGCCTGGACGTCGCGGGGCCGCACCCTGAAGAACGCGTACGCCGTGCCGTCTTGGCGGGGATCCCACCCCGTCTTCGCGGCGAACGCCTCCACCGCCCCGGCCGGTGGGATTGGTGAGCCGCGTCGACAGCCACAGACACTCCTCGTACCGGACGAACCACAGCGCGACGAGACACGGCACCCCGTCCGGCCCGGCCGTGGCCACCCAGACGTCGGTCTCATGGTCCAGCCGTTCCAGGACGTCCAGCCGGCGCTGCCGAGGGT
>NZ_MUBA01000692.1 GCF_002154575.1 Streptomyces bobili | reverse complement strand
GCCGGCGGCGGCGTCCTGGTCACCGGTTCCGTCATCACGGTCGGGGAAGCCCGGCTGCTCCTGGGGAAGGGCTGAGTCCTCACACCATGCGTACGCTCTGTTCCTCCACCCTCATCGGCGAGTTCTTCATCATCGGCTTCGCCGGTCTGGTCGCCATGAAGGACGCCGACCTCACCACGTCCACGGTGTGGACGGTGTGCGGCATCGCGATGTTCCTCAGCCTGCTGCTGTGCGGTGTGGTCACCCGGCCGGGAGGCGTGGCCCTCGGCTGGGCGCTCCAGATCGCCCTCGTCCTCAGCGGCTTCGTCGTGCCGATGATGTTCATCCTCGGCCTGCTCTTCGGGGCCCTGTGGTGGGCGTCCGTGCACTACGGCCGGGAGATCGACGCGGCCAAGGCGCGCTTCGCCGCGCAGGCCGCCGCCAACCCCTCGGACACTGCTGACGCTGCGTGACAGGGGCCAGGACACGCCCTGTAATCTCGTCCCACCGCACCCCGGCAGTAGAAGGAGTCACCCAGTGAGCCAGCGCACCCTCGTCCTGCTCAAGCCCGACGCCGTCCGTCGTGGCCTGACCGGCGAGATCATCAGCCGTATCGAGCGCAAGGCCGGCTGGCAGATCACCGCGCTGGAACTGCGCACCCTGGACCAGGACACCCTGGAGCAGCACTACGGCGAGCACAAGGGCAAGCCCTTCTACGAGCCGCTGGTGGAGTTCATGGCCTCCGGCCCGGTCGTCGCCCTGATCGTCGAGGGCGAGCGGGTCATCGAGGGCGTGCGCGCCCTGGCCGGTCCGACCGACCCGATCGCCGCCGCCCCCGGCTCCATCCGCGGTGACTTCGGTGTGATCGTCCGCGAGAACCTGATCCACGCCTCCGACTCCGAGGAGTCCGCCGACCGCGAGGTGAAGATCTTCTTCCCCGGGCGTGCCTGATCCTGT
>NZ_MUBA01000691.1 GCF_002154575.1 Streptomyces bobili | reverse complement strand
GGGCGAGCGGCTGGGCTTCGACAGCGCCTGGCTGCGCCACCGGCACCTGCAGTTCGGCATCTCCTCCCCCGTCGCCGTCCTCGCGGCGGCCTCTCAGCGCACCAGCCGGATCGAGCTGGGCACCGCGGTGATCCCGCTGGGCTGGGAGAACCCGCTGCGGCTGGCGGAGGACCTGGCGACCGTCGACGTCCTGTCGGGTGGCCGGCTCAATCCGGGCGTCAGCGTCGGCTGCTCGACCTGGTGCGCGGCGAGCCCGCCAGCGGCTTCAGCGGCACCGAGGGCTTCGAGGTGTTCTCCGACCGTGTGCAGCCGCACTCCCCGGGCCTGGGCAGCCGCCTGTGGTACGGCGGCGGCAGCCTCGGCTCGGCGCGGTGGGCCGGTGAGAACGGCATGAACTTCCTCACCAGCAGCGTCGTCAAGGCCGAAGGCCCGGACGGAGAAGGGGACTTCGCCGACCTGCAGCTCGCCCTGGTGCGTGCCTTCCGCGCCGCGCACCCCGACGGCGACGCGGCCCGCGTCTCGCAGGGCCTCGTCGTCATCCCCACGGACTCCGCCACGCCCGAACAGCGCGCGAAGTACGAGGAGTTCGCCGCCCGGCGCCTCCCCCGCACCACGTCCCCGCAGGGCCCCGCCCGGCTCCTGTTCGCCCCTGACCTGGTCGGCACCTCCGCCGAACTGGCCGAACGCCTGCACGCCCACGCCGCGTTCCGCGAGATCGACGAGGTCGCCTTCGCCCTCCCCTTCACCTTCGCCCCCGAGGACTACGTCCAGATCCTCACCGACATGGCGACGCACCTGGGCCCGGCACTGGGGTGGAAGCCGGGCGTTTGAGC
>NZ_MUBA01000690.1:272-875 GCF_002154575.1 Streptomyces bobili | reverse complement strand
GGTGTCGGCGGACTCCGCGCGCGGGGGGCGTCCGCGGCGGCGCGCTCCCGTGTCTGTCACCGGCGGGGCACTTTCACCGCCGACGCCAGGTGCAGACGCGTGAACGCCAGCGCCTCCGCTAGATCGGCCTCACGTTCGGCGCTGGACATCGCGCGCCGGGTGTTGACCTCGATGACGACATGCCCGTCGAAGCCGCTCAGCGCGAGCCGCTCCAGAAGCTCGGCGCAGGGCTGCGAGCCGCGGCCGGGCACGAGGTGCTCGTCCTTGGCGGAGCCGTTGCCGTCGGCGAGGTGGACGTGGCCGAGCCGGTCGCCCATGCGGTCGAGCATGTGGATCGCGTCCGCACGGGCGGTCGAGGCGTGGCTGAGATCGATCGTGAAGTGCCGGTAGTCGTCCTTCGTCACGTCCCAGTCGGGCGCGTACGCGAGCATCTCGCGGTCGCGGTAGCGCCAGGGGTACATGTTCTCGACGGCGAACCGTACGTCGGTCTCGTCCGCCATCCGCCAGATGCCCTGGACGAAGTCGCGCGCGTACTGGCGCTGCCAGCGGAAGGGCGGGTGGACGACGACGGTGCTCGCGCCCAGCTTCTCGGCCGCCGCGCGC
>NZ_MUBA01000690.1:0-235 GCF_002154575.1 Streptomyces bobili | reverse complement strand
TCGTAGCCGAGGCGCGCGGCGATCTCGAAGGCCGTCGCCGTCGACTCCGGGTAGACCGAGGCAGTCGACAGGGCGACCTTCGCATCCGGGATGCGCACGACTGGCTCTGCCATGGTGGACAGGTTACGGGGTGCGGTGACCTGACTGCGGGGTGCCTCTTCGCCGTTGTGGCGCACGCCACGGGGGTTGGGCGTGGCCGGGTTCGATCGGTCGCGGCGGCGCGGCGGGTGGTGGG
>NZ_MUBA01000689.1 GCF_002154575.1 Streptomyces bobili | reverse complement strand
GACCAGATGCTCGCCCGCGTCCGCGCCGGGTGGCCGCCGGGGCGCACGCAGGGCGAGCATCTGGTCTGAACCTTTGGCGGTCGGTGGGGACGGAACGCCACATAGCGGGTCGGAGCAGATCAATGTGGGGGAGGGTGGTGCAATGCCGCTGTCCCCGGCGGGACTTGGGGCTTTCTACGCATCGTGCTGGATGAACGCGGCGCCCGCAACCGTTTGACCCAGCTCTTACGCACTTTTACTCTTCCCGCCGGCCGGCCCCGAGCGTCCCCGAGGCCGGCCGTTCTCTTGGGTGACCGGGCCGCTGTCCCCTGCCGTCCGGTCACTTCCCCGGAGCGAGGTCCCACGGCGCACGGCACGATCCGTACGCCTCATCGCCCCAGGTGAGCCACGCGTGGTTCTTCCGGGCCCGCCCCTGGCTGGAACGGACATCGGGACCAACGAAGCCGTCCGGGGCCGGTCACGCGCCGGACGGGTGAGAAGGGTGCCGAACTCAGATGCGACCACGGCAGAGTTCGAGGAGGGTCATGGCGAGGGGGGTGCCGGGCTTGCCGAGGGCCTGCCGGTAGTGATCGAGGATCTCCATCTCGCGGGACAGGTTCACGCGACGGCCGCCGGAGGTGATCCGGGCCTCCTGGATCACGGCGGACACAGCGATCCGTTCCTGGATGAGACCGATGATCCGGTCGTCGAGCGCGTCGATGCGGTCACGCGCGCCGGTGATCACGCCGGCCGCCTCGGAGGAACGGGCGCCGGTCACGTCGGTGGCGGTCATGGGGGCTCCTGTGGTGGTGGGTGGGTGCGGAGACCCCGGAGCGACCTGACCCGGAGGGAAAACGACAGGCGCCCCGGGCCTTGTCGGCCCGGGGCGCCTGGGAAGTCGCTGCGTCAGCTCAAGCAGCACGACCATGGCAGCCGGCGGGCCGGGTGCCATAGGTAAAGACGAAGGTCGCGTGCGAAAGCATGGGGCCAGTATGGCACGGCGGCATTCAGGCGAGGGCCGGCACCGATCCGGCGGCCCCCTCCCCGGTGACGCGACCGTCCGGCGCCCACGCCGGGAGAAGCGACGCGACCGGTGCCGCGCCCACCTCGGCGGAAGCGACGGGACCGGTCCCGCGCCCGTCTCGGTAGAATTGGCCAGCACAGAGACCCCGCCCAAACCGCCGGAAGGCCCCCGTGTCATCAGCGACTCCTACTGCCGCCGCCCCCGACACCGTCCTGGTCGTCGACTTCGGCGCGCAGTACGCCCAGCTCATCGCCCGTCGAGTCCGCGAGGCCCGGGTCTACAGCGAGATCGTGCCGAGCACCACGCCCGTCGCCGAGATGCTCGCCAAGAACCCGGCGGCGATCATCCTCTCCGGCGGTCCCTCGTCCGTCTACGAGGAGGGCGCCCCCCGCCTCGACCGTGAGCTGTTCGAGGCCGGCGTACCCGTCTTCGGCATGTGCTACGGCTTCCAGCTGATGGCGCAGACCCTCGGCGGCACCGTCGACAACACCGGCGCCCGCGAGTACGGCCGTACCGAACTGCACGTCTCCCGCACGTCCTCCACCCTCTTCGAGGGCACGCCGGGCGAGCAGGCCGTGTGGATGTCGCACGGCGACGCCTGCTCCGCCGCCCCCGAGGGCTTCTCCGTCACGGCGTCCACGGACGTCGTGCCGGTCGCCGCCTTCGAGAACGACGAGAAGAAGCTCTACGGCGTCCAGTACCACCCCGAGGTCATGCACTCCACGCACGGCCAGCAGGTCCTGGAGCACTTCCTCTACCGCGGCGCGGGTCTCCGCCCGGACTGGACGACCGGCAACGTCATCGAGGAGCAGGTCGCCGCCATCCGCGAGCAGGTCGGCGACCGGCGCGCCATCTGCGGTCTCTCCGGCGGTGTCGACTCCGCGGTGGCCGCCGCCCTGGTCCAGAAGGCCATCGGCTCCCAGCTGACCTGCGTCTACGTCGACCACGGCCTCATGCGCAAGGGCGAGACCGAGCAGGTCGAGAAGGACTTCGTGGCCGCCACCGGCGTCCAGCTGAAGGTCGTCGACGCGGAGGAGCGCTTCCTCAACGCCCTCAAGGGGGTCTCCGACCCCGAGGAGAAGCGCAAGATCATCGGCCGCGAGTTCATCCGCGTCTTCGAGCAGGCCCAGGCGGAGATCATCGCCGACGAGGGCCCCGAGGTCGCGTTCCTCGTCCAGGGCACCCTGTACCCGGACGTCGTCGAGTCCGGCGGCGGCACCGGCACCGCCAACATCAAGTCGCACCACAATGTGGGCGGACTGCCCGAGGACCTCGAGTTCCAGCTGATCGAGCCGCTGCGCAAGCTGTTCAAGGACGAGGTCCGCATGGTCGGCCAGGAACTCGGCCTGCCGGAGGAGATCGTCCAGCGTCAGCCGTTCCCCGGTCCCGGCCTGGGCATCCGGATCGTCGGCGAGGTCACCAAGGACCGCCTCGATCTGCTCCGCGACGCCGACGCGATCGCCCGCGAGGAACTGACGGCGGCCGGCCTGGACCGCGAGATCTGGCAGTGCCCGGTGGTCCTGCTCGCCGACGTCCGCAGTGTGGGCGTCCAGGGCGACGGCCGCACCTACGGCCACCCGATCGTCCTGCGCCCGGTCTCCTCCGAGGACGCCATGACGGCCGACTGGTCGCGCCTGCCGTACGACGTCCTCGCGAAGATCTCCACCCGGATCACCAACGAGGTGCGTGACGTCAACCGGGTCGTCGTCGACGTGACCTCGAAGCCGCCGGGCACCATCGAGTGGGAGTGAGCCCCTTCACGGGGGTCAGGTCCGTTTGAGGGTGCGCACCGGCTCTCCGGGCTTCCAGAACTGGGTGACGAGATACGTGTCGTCCTCGACGTAGGTCCGTACGACCTCCGTCAGCTCGGTGCGGAAGAGGTGGAACGGCTGCGGCGGTTCCACCTCTTTCACGTATCCGGCCCTCGCCTCCCCGTCCCCGACCTCCACGGCCCGCCCGCTGATCCGTACGTCCCCGCCGCCCATCCCGGTGCCGTCGCCCGGGTTGGCCTGGAGCGAGAAACGGGGGTCGCGGCGCAGGTCCAGGGCCTTGAGCGAGCCCGGCATCATGCCGAGCCACAGCTCCCCGTCCAGGAAACGCGCCTCCAGGCCGCTGGTGCGCGGGGAGCCGTCCTTGCGCAGGGTCGCGAGAACGTGGTGGGTGAAGGCCCCGAACCGCTCTTCGGTGACCCGCGCGAGATCCGGCTCCGCCTCGGCGAACGCCGCCCAGTTCACTGCTGTCGTACGACGTGCTGTCATACGGCGAGTGTGGCGCGGATACCAGACACCTTGTGTCCGGTATTACCGGGACCGACGACCGGACCGATGACCGCACCGACGACCGGACCGACGACCGCACCGACGACCGCCGGAGTCGTCGCGGGGAGTCTTCCGCGTGACGCTCTGCCCTTTTTCGCCGGCCGAAGGTACCTTCCGCCCGTAACACATCCCAGTGCTGGAGGACCGATGCACGGGCCCACGTCACCCGCCCCGCTGCCCACCGACCGGTTGGCTTTCGCCATGCCGCCGATCCACGAGTCGGTCGAGGACGAACGCCGGTACCGCAAGGAACGGCTCGCGGGCGCCCTGCGGATCTTCGGCCGGCACGGCTTCGAGGACGGGGTCTCCGGACACATCACCGCCCGCGACCCCGAATACGGCGACTGCTTCTGGGTCAATCCCTTCGGCGTGCCCTTCAAACACGTCACCGTGAGCGACCTCGTCCTCGTCAACGCCGACGGACAGGTCGTCGAGGGCCGCTATCACGTCAACCAGGCCGCGTTCACCGTGCACGCGCAGGTGCACGCCGCCCGGCCGGACGTCGTCGCCGTCGCCCACTGCCACTCCGTCCACGGCCGCGCGCTCGCGGCCCTCGGCGAACTGATCGACCCGATCACCCAGGAGAGCTGCGCCTTCTACGAGGACATCGCGCTGTACGACGCCTACACGGGCGTCGCCGTCGACGCCGAGGAGGGCCGGCGCATCGCCGCGGCGCTCGGCAGCCGCAAGGCGCTGGTGCTGCGCAACCACGGCCCGCTGACCGTGGGCGACTCGGTGGACGCGGCGGCCTGGTGGTTCCTGTCGATGGAACGCTCCAGTCAGGTCCAGCTCACCGCCCGCGCCGCCGGCCGGCCCGTCCTCATCGAGCACAAGGCGGCCGTGGCGACCCGGGAACAGCTCGGCGGCGACCTGGTGGCGTGGATCAACTACCAGCCGCTCTGGCAGGACATCAGCCGCGGCGAACCGGACCTGCTCAGCTAGCCGCGTCAACACGGCGACATCGAATTCACCCCCGCTGACCAGACCTGCCGGAGCGGGGCGGTGTGCCGTAGGGCACAATTCGCTGTCGTCGCAGGGGAGTTGTTCACAGGCTCGGTGGGCCGGTTTCACAGGGGTCACCGGCCGTACGGGTAGCGGGGAAGGCAGGCGTCGGCAGTGGCGGTGCAGGAGGCGAGACAAGGCCCGGAGCCGGGTGCTCACGACGGTGGCTGCGCCTGCGGGGACTGCCCGCACGGGGCGCGCGAGGGGCACCGGCGGGCGGTCGCCGCCTTCCTGGTGAAGCGGGACGAGTTCGCCGCCGGACAGGGACTTCCCGCCGCCGTCGCCCACTCGGCCTCGGCCTCGCGCCAGTGGGTCTCGGAGGAACTCACCCAGTCCGCGGAACTCGTCGCCGAGCGCGGCCGAGCCGAGGGCGAGTCCTGGCTGAACCGGGTGTGGCAGCGCACCGCCTGCACGGTGGGGGCGGCTGTCGTCACCCTGCTGCTCGTGCAGTCCCTGACCGCGATCGGCGCCGGCTGGACCACCGCCCGCACCGCCGGGCTGCTCGCCGCGCTCCTCGTCGGCGGCGCCCTGACCGCCGCCTCCTGGCTCCACCGGGCGCGCGGCGGCGCGCTGGCCCCCGTGATCGGCGAGGACAACCGCCTGTCCACCTCCCGCGTGGTCGCCGCCGCCTGGGTGCTGTTCGTGGCGTACGCGGTGCTGGTCCTGGTGGGCCGGCTGGCGGCCGCCTCCGGGCCCGCCGAGCGCGACGCCCTGATCTCCGGACTCGACCTCGCGCGCGGCGCCGGCGCGGTGACCGTCCTCGCCGTGGTCTGTGCGATCGCCGTGCTGGTGCGGCGGGTGGTCGGCCTGCGCGTCCTGGGCCAGCGGCTCCAGAAGGTCCGCGCGCACCGCCCCCGGGCCGCCGACCTGCTCACCGACGACGCCGGCCGCGGCACCTTCGCCGACATCCAGTACGTCGTGATCAGCGCCGTAGCCCTGGCCTTCGCCGCCGTACGCCTCGCCCGCCGCCCCGACCAGCTCCCGGACCTGCCCTGGGGCCTCGCCGTGGTCGTCCTGGTGTCGGCGGCGACCTACCTCGCCGGAAAGTACGCCGAGGGCGGGCGACCCGTCGTCCTCTCCGTCGTCCGCTCCCGCGAGGCCGGCGACCTGGACGGCCCGATCCGCACCGGCGACGACATCGAGATCCGCGGCGCCGGATTCGTGCCGCCCGGCGCGCAGACCGCCGACCGCCTCTCCCGCATGGTCGTGCGCATCGGCGCCGTCCATGTCCACGTCCCCCTCGTCCCGGTCGCGGGGGGCTTCAGCAACCCCACCGACGCGGTACTCACCGTCCCGGTCCCGGCGGAGGTCGAACCCGGCCGGGTGGAGGTACAGGTGATCACCGCGGCCGGCGTGGAGACGAACCGCTACGCGATCGACGTGACGGACTGAGACACGCGCGCCCCGAGCACGCGCCCCGAGCATGCGACTGGGACCCGCGGCACCTGGGAAGGAGATGCCCCAGGACCCGGCCGGCCATTGAGCGCACCGTCCCTTTCGTACGTATGGTCTGTCGAGGGGTCCATCAACGCGGGCGAGAGGCGGCTACGGGCGATGACTCACGGCATGCGAACGGACACGCATTCCCCCTATCTCGACGGCGACCGCGGCAACTGGCGGGACACCGCCACCCGCTACGCCCTCCTCCCGCTCCGCGTCTTCCTCGGCATCACCTTCATCTACGCCGGGCTGGACAAGCTCACCGACGGCGCCTTCCTCAAGGACAGCGGCGCAGGCTCGATCGGCGACACCATGCGGGCCGTGCGGGACTCCTCGGCCATCCCCGCCCTGGTCGACCTCGCTCTGAAGAGCCCGACCGGTTTCGGCTACGCGATGGCCTTCGGCGAACTCGCCGTAGGCATCGGCACCCTGCTGGGTGTCCTCACCCGCCTCGCCGCCCTCGGCGGCGCGCTGATCTCCCTCAGCCTGTGGCTGACCGTGAGCTGGGCCTCCGACCCGTACTACTACGGCAACGACCTCGCCTACCTCATGGCCTGGCTGCCCCTCGTGCTCGCCGGTGCCCCGGTCCTCTCCCTCGACGCCGCCTGG
>NZ_MUBA01000069.1 GCF_002154575.1 Streptomyces bobili | reverse complement strand
GCGCCGCCACGAAGGCGTCCACGTCCTCCTCCGTCGTGTCGAAGGAGCACATCCAGCGGACCACGCCCGCCGACTCGTCCCAGAAATAGAAGCGGAACCGCTTCTGCAGACGCTCACTCACCTCGTGCGGCAGCTTGGCGAAGACTCCGTTGGCCTGGACCGGGTAGAGGATCTCCACCCCGTGCGCCGCACGCACACCCTCGGCCAGGCGCTGCGCCATCTCGTTGGCGTGCCGGGCGTTGCGCAGCCAGAGATCCTTGGCCAGCAGAGCCTCCAACTGCACCGAGACGAAGCGCATCTTGGAGGCTAGCTGCATGGACAGCTTGCGCAGGTGCTTCATGTGGGAGACGGCGTCCTGGTTGATCACGACGACCGCCTCGCCGAACATCGCGCCGTTCTTCGTCCCGCCGAGCGAGAGGATGTCGACGCCGACCGCGTTGGTGAACGTCCGCATCGGGACGTTCAGGGAGGCCGCCGCGTTGGCTATGCGGGAGCCGTCCAGGTGGACCTTCATGCCGTGCGCGTGGGCGTGCTCGCAGATCGCCCGGATCTCGTCGGGCGTGTAGAGGGTGCCCAGCTCCGTGCTCTGGGTGATCGAGACGACCTGCGGCATCGCCCGGTGCTCGTCCTCCCAGCCGTACGCCTGCCGGTCGATCAGCTCGGGAGTGAGCTTGCCGTCCGGCGTCGGCACGGTGAGAAGCTTGAGGCCGCCCATGCGTTCCGGCGCGCCGCCCTCGTCCACGTTGATGTGGGCGCTCTCGGCGCAGATCACCGCGCCCCAGCGGTCGGTGACCGCCTGGAGCGCGACGACGTTGGCGCCGGTGCCGTTGAACACCGGGAACGCCTCCGCCGTAGGACCGAAGTGGCCGCGGACGACGCTCTGGAGGTTCTCGGTGTAGTCGTCCTCGCCGTACGCCACCTGGTGGCCGCCGTTGGCCAGGGCCAGGGCGGCCATCACCTCCGGGTGGGCGCCGGCGTAGTTGTCGCTGGCGAAACCGCGGACCTCCGGGTCGTGATGGCGACGCGCGTCGGTGCGGGGTGGGTTCACGGCTTCTCGGTGAGCCACAGACGGTGTCCGTTCACTTCGGCGGCGGGCTTCTCCCAGACGTCGGCGATGGCCTCGGCCAGATCCTTGACGTCGGTGAATCCCGCGAACTTCGCGTTGGGCCGGTCGGCGCGCATCGCGTCGTGCACCAACGCCTTCACCACCAGGATCACCGCCGCGGAGGTCGGCCCGTCGGGGCCCCCCGCTTTGCGGAAGAAGTCGGCCATGGACAGCGTCCACGCCTCGGCGGCGGCCTTGCCCGCGGCGTACGCGGCGTTGCCCGCGGTGGGGCTGCTCGCGCCCGCGGCGCTGATCAGGACGTACCGGCCGCGGTCGCTGCGCTGGAGCGCCTCGTGGAAGGCGAGCGTGGTGTGCTGCACGGTGCGGATGAGCAGCAGTTCCAGGAAGTCCCAGTCGTCGAGACTGGTCTTGGTGAAGGTCTCGCTGCCGCGCCAGCCGCCGACGAGGTGCACGAGCCCGTCCACCCGGCCGAAGTCCTTCTCGACGCGGGCGGCCCACTCCTGGGTGGACCGCAGGTCGAGCAGGTCGACCGGTTCGCCGATGACGGTCGCGCCGCCGGCGGCGTAGCTCGCCGCGTCCACGGCCTCCGCGAGACGCTCGGGGTCGTTGTCCGCGCCCACCACCGTCGCGCCCGCCTCCGCGAGCCTGATCAGTGCCGCCCGGCCGGCGGGTCCGCCCGCACCGGCCACCGCGATCACCGCACCGCTGAGAGCCCCGTTCCCCATGGTCCTCGCCTCCTGAGCGTTCTCGGTACGCAGGTCGCTCACGCGGCGATCCGCTCGGCGCCGTCCGCCGTGATGCCCCGGGTCGAGGCAATCACGTTCTTCAGTTTCTTGGACAGTGCCTCATAGAACATGCTCAGCGGAAACTCGTCCGGAAGCACGTCATCGACGAGCTTGCGGGGCGGCTGGGTCAGGTCCAGGGCGTCCGGGCCCTTGGCCCACTTGGAGCCCGGGTGCGGGGCGAGGTAGGTGGAGACCAGCTCGTAGCCGGCGAACCAGTGGACGAGCTTGGGGCGGTCGATGCCGTCGCGGTAGAGCTTCTCGATCTCGGCGCACAGTTCGTTGGTGACCTGCGGGGCGCGCTGCCAGTCGATGTGCAGGTTGTTGTCGGTCCAGCGGACGACGTCGTGCTTGTGCAGGTAGGCGAAGAGGAGCTGGCCGCCGAGGCCGTCGTAGTTGCGCACGCGCTCGCCGGTGACCGGGAAGCGGAACATCCGGTCGAAGAGGACCGCGTACTGCACGTCACGGGCCTGCGGGATGCCGTCGCCCTCCAGCTTCACGGCCTCCTTGAAGGCGGTGAGGTCGCAGCGCAGCTCCTCCAGGCCGTACATCCAGAACGGCTGGCGCTGCTTGATCATGAAGGGGTCGAAGGGCAGGTCGCCGTGGCTGTGGGTGCGGTCGTGGACCATGTCCCACAGCACGAAGGCCTCCTCGCAGCGCTTCTGGTCGTGGACCATGGCGGCGACGTCCTCGGGCAGCTCCAGGCCCAGGATGCCGACGGCGGCGTCGGTGACGCGGCGGAAGCGGGCGGCCTCGCGGTCGCAGAAGATGCCACCCCAGGAGAATCGTTCCGGCGCCTCGCGTACGGCGATGGTCTCCGGGAAGAGGACGGCGGAGTTGGTGTCGTAGCCCGCCGTGAAGTCCTCGAAGGTGATGCCGCAGAACAGCGGGTTGTCGAAGCGGGTGCGCTCCAGCTCGGCCAGCCAGTCCGGCCAGACCATGCGCAGCACGACCGCCTCGAGGTTGCGGTCCGGGTTGCCGTTCTGCGTGTACATCGGGAAGACGACCAGGTGCTGGAGGCCGTCCGCGCGGTTCGCGGCGGGCTGGAAGGCCAGCAGCGAGTCCAGGAAGTCCGGCACCTCGAAGCCGCCCTCGGCCCACCGGCGCAGATCCTGCACCAGCGCGCGGTGGTAGTCCGCGTCGTGCGGGAGCAGCGGCGACAGCTCCTCGACCGCGGCGGCCACGCGGTTCACGGCCTCTTCGGCGTCGGCGCGCTCAGGGGCAACCTCGGCCGTGAAGTCGATCGACCCGTCCTTCGCCTGCCAGGGCCGGATCCGCTCCACGGCATCCTTGAGCACGGGCCAGGCCGGGTGCTCCACCACCCTGGCCACGGGAGGAACCCGCTCCTCCGCACCCACCTGCACAAGAATCTGCGTCATGTCCCATCCTCCACAGGAGAACCTCACGTATGGACACCGTACGCATAAGAGGATTCCTCCAGCAAGATGACCTTCGGGAAATTATCCTGCGTGATGCCATCGTCACCGCGTTTTTTCCTGCACGTCATCGAGTGGACAGATGCTTTCGGTGCGGGCGGCTGGGTAGGGATCGCAACGATGCGCGCGCCGGCGCACCGGTCCGTCCAGGGAAGTGAGCCATCTCTTGAACCTCCTCACCATCGGCCACCGCGGGGTCATGGGCGTCGAACCCGAGAACACCCTCAGGTCGTTCGTCGCCGCCGAGCGGGCCGGTCTCGACGCCGTCGAACTCGATCTGCACCTCAGCAAGGACGGCGCGCTCGTGGTCATGCACGACGCCGAGGTGGACCGCACGACCGACGGCAGCGGCGCGGTCGCGGATCACACCCTCGCGGAGCTGCGCGCGCTGGACGCCGGGCTCGGCGAGCGGGTGCCGGTCTTCGAGGAGGTCCTGGCGGCGGTGTCGGTGCCGCTCCAGGCCGAGATCAAGGACGTACAGGCGGCGCGGGCGCTCGCCGAGGTGATGCTCGACCGGAACCTGGTGGAACGGGTGGAGGTGTCCTCGTTCCACGACGAGGCGATCGCCGAGATGGCCCGGCTGGTTCCCGGCGTGCGCACCGCGCTCATCGCCAGCCGCTACCACGGGGACGTCGTCGAGCGGGCGGTGGCCGCCGGGGCCGCGACCGTGTGCCTGAACCTGCGGCGGCTCACCCTGGAGATCGTCGAGGAGGCCCGCGGGCACGACCTGCGGATCATCGGCTGGGTGGTCAACACGCCGGACCAGCTGCGGCTGGTCCGGGCCTTCGGGCTGGACGGCGCGACCACCGACCGGCCGGAGATCAGGCACACCGGCCGCCTCACGGCGTGAGCCTCAGCCGAGGGGCTTGACCAGCAGCTCGAACCGGAGGTCGTCGCGCTGCGGGACGCCGAAGCGCTCGTCGCCGTAGGGGAACGGCGTCATCCGTCCGGTACGGCGGTAGCCGCGCCGCTCGTACCAGGCGATGAGATCCTCGCGCTGGACGATCACCGTCATGCGCATCTCGGTGACGCCCCAGTCGGCGCGCGCCCGGCGCTCGGCCTCCTCCAGGACGGTCCGGCCGACACCGCCGCCCTGGACCGTGGGGCTGACCGCGAACATGCCGAAGTAGGCGTGGTCGCCGCGGTGTTCGAGCTGGCAGCAGGCGACGATCCGGCCGGCCTGCTCCACGATCAGCACCTGGGCGTCCGGCGACTTGATGACGTCCAGGACGCCCTCGGGGTCGGTGCGCTGTCCCTCCAGGAGGTGCGCCTCCGTGGTCCAGCCGGCCCGGCTGGAGTCCCCGCGGTAGGCCGACTCGACGAGCGCGACCAGCGCGTCCACGTCGGCATCGGTGGCGTCACGGAAGCTGGACTCGGTGGTGTTGGTGTCCATGCGGGGCTCTCCGGATCATCTGTCGCGCGGCTGGGCACCGCCGAGCCTAACCGGCCTCTAGGCTCCCGATGCATGGTGCATGTACTGAGCAGTCGAATCCTGCTCCACCCCACCGACCCCGAGCGTTCCCGCACCTTCTACGGGGAGCAGCTGGGCCTGGCCGTGTACCGCGAGTTCGGTACGGGGTCCGAACGCGGCACGGTCTACTTCCTCGGCGGCGGGTTCCTCGAGGTCTCCGGGCGGGCGCGGACGCCACCGGACCCCGCCGTACGGCTGTGGATGCAGGTGCCGGACGTGGCGGCGGCCCAGGAGGAGCTGACGGCCGCCGGGGTGCCGATCGTCAGGCCCGCGGTGAAGGAGCCGTGGGGCCTGGTCGAGATGTGGATCGCCGACCCGGACGGCACGCCGATCGTGCTGGTGGAGGTGCCGGCGGGCCATCCGCTGCGGTACCGCCCGGGTACCTGACCTCAGCGGATGCCGCGGACCGGGCTCGGGCTTAGCGTGCTGGAGGGGGGTGCTCCCTTCGGAAGGAACGCCATGAAGCTCGACGCGCCCGTGCCCGGCGGGCCCTGCTGGGCCGAGCTGGGGACCGACGATCCGGCCGCCGCCCAGCGGTTCTACACGGAGCTGTTCGGCTGGCGGTGCGAGACCGATCCGCGGCAGGAGGCGGGCGGCTACACCGTGGCGCACCTCGGGGACGCGGCCGTCGCCGCGCTCACGCCGCTCCACCAGCAGGGCCGGCCGGTCGCCTGGAACGTGTCCTTCGGGGTCTCCGACGCCGACGTCACCGCGCGGATGATCGAGGAGGCCGGGGGCAAGGTGCTGGTCGGCCCGATGGACGTGTTCGACGTGGGCCGGTTCGTGGTCGCCCTCGACCCGGGCGGCGCGGCGTTCCAGCTGTGGCAGGCCCGCACCTTTCCGGGCGCGGGCCTGTTCAACGCGCCCGGCTCGCTGGGCTGGGTGGAGCTGGTGACCCGCGACACCGCGCGGGCCGAGGCCTTCTACACGACCGTGTTCGGCTGGACCGTGGCCACCTCGGAGCACTACACGCGGTGGGGCGTCGGCGGCGCCGACTTCGGCGGGATGATGACGATGGACGACACGTTCCCGCCCGAGGTGCCGCCGCACTGGCTGCCGTACTTCGCGGTGGCCGACGTGGACGCCTCGACGGCGGCGGCCGGACGGGCGGGCGGCACGGCGCTGACGGAGCCGGTCTCCGTGCCGGACGGCCCCCGGATCGCGGTGCTGCGGGACCCGCGCGGAGCGGTGTTCGGCGTGTACCGGGCCGCCGACGAGCGCTGAGCCCTTGACCGTGCCGGAAGTACGTCCACGGCTGCCGGGCACTGGGCACCGGGTTGCCTTCGAGCGCGCTTCAGGCCCTAGCGTCGTGCCATCGGTGACTTCCGATCGCCTTGGCACGGCTCACGATGGACGTGCGAACGCCTGGCGATCGCCTTCAGGGGGAGAACGACGACATGCGGTACACACTCTTCGGCCGGACCGGTCTGCGCGTGAGCGAACTGGGCCTCGGGGCGATGACCATGGGCGGCGACGGAGGCTGGGGCGCGGACCAGGAGACCAGCGCGAAGATGCTGGACCGCTACGCGCGGGCGGGCGGCAACTTCGTCGACACGGCCAACATCTACACCGGGGGCGACTCCGAACGCTTCCTCGGCGCGCTGCTGGAAGGGCGGCGCGACGAGTTCGTCCTCGCCAGCAAGTACACCTGCGCGGTCCGCGAAGGTGACGTCAACGCCGCCGGCAACCACCGCAAGAACCTGGTGCAGTCCGTGGAGGCCAGCCTGGGCCGGCTGCGGACCGACCGGCTGGACGTCCTGTGGGTCCACGCCCGCGACCAGTTCACCCCGGTCGACGAGGTCATGCGCGCGCTCGACGACCTCGTACGCGCGGGCAAGATCCTCTACGTCGGCGTCTCGGACTGGCCCGCCTGGGAGATCGCGCAGGCCAACACCCTTGCGGAGCTGCGGGGTTGGACGTCGTTCGCCGGCTCACAGCTGCGGTACAGCCTGCTGGAACGCACTCCCGAACGCGAACTCCTGCCGCAGGCACGGGCCTTCGACATGGCGATCATGGCGTGGGCGCCCCTCGCGGCCGGAAAACTCACCGGGAAGTACCGGCGGGGCGAGTCCGGCCGGTTGGGGTCCGGCGAGGAGGACCGGCGCGAGGCGGCCGTGATCAGCGCGGTCCTGGAGATCGCGGAGGAGGGCGGCTGGAGCCCGGCCCAGGTCGCGCTGGCCTGGCTGCTCGGCCGCCCCGGAAACGTCGTACCGCTCGTCTCGGCCACCAGGGAGAGCCAGCTCGCGGACAACCTCGGCTGCCTCGACGTCCGCCTGGACGCCGACGCCGTGGCCCGCCTCGACGAGGTGAGCGCCGTGCCGCTCGGCTTCCCGCACGAGTTCCTGCGCGATCCGGGCGTCACCCGCACCGTCTACGGCGACCGCTGGCAGGCCATCGACGACCGGCGCTCCACACACCGCCGTACGGTCCACGACGTGCGGTGACCGACGACGCCGTCAGACCCGCAGGGCCCGCGTGTACTCCTCCAGGCGGCTGAGCAACTCACTGAGCAGTCCGGCGAGTTCGTCCTGCCGGTCGGCGTCCAGGGCGGCCAGTACGGCACTCTCGTAGGCGAGTTGCTCGGGCAGGACGCCGTCGATCAGGGTACGGCCGGCCTCGCTGAGGCTCAGGTGGGCGACGCGGCGGTCCCGGGTGTCGCCGCGTCGCTCCACCAGGCCTCGTTCGGTCAGCGCTCTGACGCGCTTGGTGACGGCGGTGCCCGAGGAGAACGTCTCGCGGGCGAGTTCGCCGGGGGTCAGCTCGTGACCGGTGCGGCGCAGCGCACCGAGCAGCTCGAACTCCGCCCGGCTGAGCCCGGCACGCCGCAGCGGGGCGTCCTCGGCCTGCTGAAGGAGTGCGGCGCACCGGTTGACCCGCCCGATGATCTCCACGGGGCCGGTGTCCAGCTCGGGACGCACGTCCTGCCACTGGCGCACCACGGCGGCGACGGTGTCCGCACGGCCGCCGTCTCCTTGGGTGCCCCCTGCTTGGGTGCCCGCTCCTTGGGTGTTCGCTCCATGGGGGGCGGGGCGGCCTGGCGTGGCCTTGGTTCCGGCGGACCGCGCCTGCGCGGCGTCACCGCCGCCGAGCGGTCCTCGCACGCTCTCGTCCCCGCCGGCCGGCCGGCCCGCGTCGTCCCCGTCCACAGGCTGTCCCTGCGTCGCCGTCATGGCCGTACATCCTCCGGTCTCGCCTCGTCGTGCCGGGTCAGGAGGAGTCCCTGGCGCCGGACCGTCGCGGCGAGCGTACGGTGTCCGGTCCCCCTCGGCCGCGACGACCCGCTCCCGCGGCCGGGCGCGCTGCCACCACTCGCGGGTCACCGCGTCGGCGGGCACCTCCTCACCTCCCGTGCTCCCTCCAATGCTCCCCGTGTACTTCCTTGCGCTCGCGTGCGCGCCGCATGGCGGGGGCATCGCATTCCTGGACCGTCCGTCGAGCGGGGAGGTACGCGTGCACGGACCGGCTTCGCCCGGCTGGCTGCTGGTCGCGTTGTGCGCGGCCACCGGGGCCTACTGCCTGCTGCGGATGCGCAGCAGCGACGAGACACAGCGCCGGGCCGCGGGCGACGAGGCGCTCATGGGCTTCGGGATGGCCGTCATGGCGGTACCCGGCTCGGCCTTCACTCCGCCGGCCTGGGTCTGGCCTGCGTACGCGGTCGTCTTCGGCGGAGCCGCGCTGCGGGCCCTGTGGGTGGCCAGGAGCGGAACCCACCATCTGCACCACCTGGTGGGGGCCGCGGCCATGGTCTACATGGCGGCCGTGGGGGAGGAGGTCATCCACGGCCGCCATGTAGACCAT
>NZ_MUBA01000688.1 GCF_002154575.1 Streptomyces bobili | reverse complement strand
GGCGCCGAGGGGGCTGACGTCGGTGTCGAGGGCGCGGCCGAGGTCGGCGAGGGTGCGGGCGAGGTGCAGCCCGTGGAGAGGGTCGAGGTGGACGGCGGCGGGGGCGATCTGGCGGCCGGGGCCCGTGGGGGTGATGTGGAGGCCGCCGAATTCGGCCCAGGCCTCGACGGCGGCGGGGAAGACGGCGTGGCGGTGGCCGGCCGGTGAGGTGTGTTCGCGCAGCGCGTCGGCCCAGATCTCGGCCTGTTTGATGTCCCAGCGTCCGGGTTGCCAGCCGGCGGCGCGCAGGGCGGCGTCGGTGGGTACGGGGAAGCGTGTGGTGGTGCGGTCGGGGTGCATCTGCCCTTCGTTCGTCGGGGTCGTGGGGCGGCGCGAGGCGGTGTGCGGGGCGAGGTCAGCTGTCGTCGGTGGTGGGGTCGACGATGCGGACGCCGAAGTGGGCGCTGAGGGCGGTGCAGGCGCGGCAGGGGGCGGCGAAGCTGCCGTGCAGGGGGTCGCCGTCCTCGCGGATGCGCCGGGCGGTGAGTTTCGCCTGTTTGAGTGCTTTACGGGCTTCGCCGTTGGTCATGGGTCTGCGGGTGGCGCGTCTGCTGCGGGTGGCGTCGGCCGCGGCGATGTGCCGGGAGATGAGGAGTGCTTCGGCGCAGCGGCCGGTGTAGCGGTCGCGCCGGTCGCTGGGGAGGGTGTCGAGGAAGTCCTGGACGAGGGGGTGCAGTGCGGGGGGCTGGTCGCCGCGGGCGGCGGTGCCGGTGAGGGTGGCGCCGCGGACCGAGAGGGCGGCGGCGACGGTGGGGAGTATGCCGTCGCGGCGGTGGCGCAGGACGGGCGCGTGGAGGGTCTCGTCGCTGCTCCAGCCGATGCGGGGGTCGCCGGAGCGGCTGGTGTGCGGTCCCGTTTGTGTGGCGTTCATGATCGTCATTCCCCTCCCGTGCATCCCCCGGAGGACTCAGAGTGCCAAATGGCGTGGGGTGTGGGAAAGCTGGGGCGGCGCGACACGCCCGTGTTTGGGCTGGCTGTCACGGCGGGGTGACGGCAGGTCACGGAAGTGGAGGGCCGGTGACCGGTGTCGTCGTACCGCATAGGCTGTCGGCACCGCGTGGCGCGCGGTTGACGCGCGCCTGAGACCGTTGGAGACAGTCGGATACGGAGTGTGGTGGTCGGGTCCGGATGCGGATTCGGCCGCCGGGGTCCGTCCAGAGTGCCGCAGGGGGCAACCGCCATGACGACAGGTCGGCTCGGGCAGCGAGCCGCGCCGCCGAACGCGGCCTACGCCGGGCAGGTCGTGCATTTTCCGGATCCGGTCCGGGCCGCACGCCACCCGAGAGGGGTGCGGGTGGACGAGCACGGCTACCCGGACTTCTCGGCCTATGCCCGTGCGGCCGCGGAGATCGCGGATCCGCCGGAGGGTTTCGGCGTCGATGAGCTGCGGCTGACGGATTACGTGTCGGCGAACGCGGCGTTGTCGGCGTCGGGGCACGAGCTGTGGGACACGGTGGACAGCGTGGCGACCCCGCACGGCTGGACGTGGCATCACGTGGTGGGCTCGCGTCGGCTGGAGTTGGTTCCGGTCGAGGTGAAGGCGTTGCTGCGGCATCACGGTGGGATCGTGACGGCGGTGGTGGATCAGGCGAAGCGTGGGACGCGGCCGTTGCAGGAGACGCGTCCGGCGCATTTCGGGCTGCCGAAGTCCGGTGTGGCGGTGTCGGAACAGCAGGTGCAGGGGGTCGAGGAGGACCTCGGGTACCGGTTGCCCGGTGCGTACCGGTCGTTCCTGAAGGCCGCGGGCGGCTGTGCCCCGGTGGGACCCGCCCTGGACGCGGAGTTGGGGCTGCTGGTGGACCAGCCGTTCTTCACGGTGCGCGACGAGGCGGCGGTCAACGATCTGGTGTACGTCAACAAGTGCCTGCGTGACCATCTGACCAAGGACTACCTGGGGGTCGCGTTCGTGCAGGGCGGTCTGCTGGCCGTGAAGGTGAAGGGCGAGCGGATCGGTTCGGTGTGGTTCTGCGCGTACGACGATGTGCGGGACGTGGATCCGGCCTGGTCGCCGGCGGAGCGGGTGGAGCGGTTGCTGCTGCCGTGCGGTGAGGATTTCGATGCCTTCCTGTCGCGGTTGGCGGGACGACCGCCCGAGTTGGAGACGGTGGCGAATCTGATGGTGGACGGTGGTTTCGCGCGGGTTGTTCCCGCTGCCGCCGGTTCTTCTGTTTCGTCCGTCGGCGTGGGGGAGTGATCCGGCGATGGTGACGTTCGCGCAGGCGCAGGAGCGCGGTGAAGAGTGGGTCAACGGGGACGTTCCGGCCTATCAGCACCGTGAGGTGCGGGTCCGCGAGTTCGGGCTCGGGTTCGTGGTGTGGGCCGAGGACCGGGCGGAGGGGCCGCGTTCGGACGGGGGCGGCCAGCGGCTGGTGCTCGCCCGGGACAGTGGTGAGGCCACGTTGTGGCCGGCGCTGCCGGTGGGCGAGGTGGTCCGCCGCTACGAGGAGGAGTACGGCCGTCCGGAGGGTGAGCCGGAGCCCGCGCCGGCGCCTGCGGCGCGGGTGGATCTGAATCAGACGTCGTTCCTGCTGTCGCCGCCGGAGTGGCTGCAGGAGGCGGCCGACCGGCTGGGGATCGGGGAGGCGGCTGCTTCTCCGTCGTCCGCAGCCACTCCTTCTGCCTCTGCTGCTCCTGCTGCGGCTCCGTCCGCTTCCGCTCCGGGGGCCGCTGATCCGTCGCTGCCCCGGACGCAGGCGGGGGTGCCGACGCCGCCCGCGACGCCTGTGGGGGCCACGCCGTGGGCGGGCACGGACACCAACGGCGATTCCGGTGACGACCGTTCCGTACCGCTGCCGGTGACGGTGTTCGCGCCGCAGCTGAGCGGTTCCGACGACGACGACGTACCGCCGCCGACGTCCGTGCCGGACGCCAAGACGGCGCTGATCTCGGGCGGCAGCGGGCTTCCGTCCACGACGGTCGCGCCGGCGCTACAGCACCCGGCCGGGCCGGGTGCGCCCACCCCGACTCCTCCGCCGGCCTCCAACCCGGCGCCGGTTCCGGGTGGGCCGGCGACTCCGCCGCCCCCGCCGCCGCCCGGTCCGCAGGGTGCCCCCGCGCCCGGTGG
The DNA here is from genome assembly GCF_002154575.1 of Streptomyces bobili. Lineage (GTDB taxonomy): Bacteria > Actinomycetota > Actinomycetes > Streptomycetales > Streptomycetaceae > Streptomyces > Streptomyces bobili. Next base: position 2,925 of record NZ_MUBA01000688.1, on the reverse strand, counting down.
GTCGTCCTACGGCGGTCAGCAGCCGCCCGGTGTCCCGCAGCCGCCCGCCGGTCCGGGTGCTCCGAGCACGCCGTCCCGGTCGCTCGCGCCGAACGCCGGGGACATCGCCGATGCCGCCACCAGCAAGGCGGCTCCGCCGCCGCGCCGGCGGGTCGGTGGGGCGCCGCCACCGCCTCCGCCGAGCGCGCCGGGTGCGCCGGGCGTGCGGCCGGGTGCGACGCCTGCGCCTGCCGCCGGTCCGGGTGCTCCGGGTGCGTCGGCGGGCGGTTATGTGCCTACGCAGTTGGTGTCGGCGCTGGGTCCCGAGGGTCCGGGTACGCCCGGCGCTCCGGGTGCCCCTGGTGCTCCGGGTGCTTCTGGCGGGCCGAATCCGCCCGCCCCGCCGAACCAGCCGGGTGGTACGCCTCCGGGTGGGGTGCACCACGCCGCGACGATGTTCGCCGACCCGAGCCAGATGGGTCCGGGGGCGCCACAGCCGCCGGGTGCTCCCCAGCGGCCGGGTCCGCCGGGTCCGCCGGGAGTTCCGGGGGCCCCTGGTGCTCCGCAGCCTCCGGCCGCCCCCGGCATGCCCGGCGCCCACGGGTCCGCCGGTGGGGCGCAGGGTGCCGCGCACCATGCCGCGACGATGCTGGCCGGGCCGGGCGGCCCCGGCACGCCACCGCCGCCGAGCGCCCCGTACACGCCGCAGGCACCGCAGCCGCCGATGCCGCCGGGCGGGATGCCTCCGGGCGCTGGGATGCCGCCCGGTGCCATGCCTGCGCCGGGCATGCCCGGACCTGGGCAGCCTCAGGCGTACGGGTATCCCCAGCAGGGACAGCCGACCGTCGGGCCGGGCTATCAGGCCGTGCTGCGCTACCGGGCGCACGACGGGTCGGAGCAGCAGCTGATCCGGCGTTCGGCGCCGGGTACACCGCACCCGGAGTGGCAGATCTTCCATGAGTTGCGGGCGATGAACGTGCCGCCGGACCAGGTGCTGGAGCTGCACACGGAGCTGGAGTCGTGCGAGCTGCCGGGGGCCTACTGCGCGCGGATGATGCGCGAGCAGTGGCCGCAGGCGCGGATCACGAGCATCGCGCCGTACGGCACGGACCATGCGAGCCGGCAGCAGGGCATGCGCCAACTGCTGGCCCACCAGGGTGAGTTGCATCAGGTCGCCGACGGTCCCGCCCGTCCGGCCCCGGTGCGGGCGCCGTTGCAGCCGGTGCAGCCCGCGCCGCCGATCCCGCCGGAGGCGATCGCGCAGGAGATGGCCGCGGCGTTCGGGCCGGGGGTGTTCCGGTTCGAGCAGGCGGCCGTGTCCCGCCAGGGTGTGCCGCCGGTCGTGGCGCACACGCTGGTGGTGGCGGGTCTGCCGATGGACCTCGGTCCGTTCTTCTGGGCGCAGGCCCAGCCGGGGCGGCCCGTGCCGACGCTGGCGGAGCTGGCGGCGGAGCGGGGTGTGCAGCCGGCGGCGGACGCGGGGTCGTACCTCGTGATGGGCAGCGACTTCGGCAAGGCGCTGTGTGTGCAGTACGGCACGGCGAACATCGTCGCCGTGCCGGTGGAGGCGGGGCCGGGCGGGGCGCCCGTGCCGCCGCAGTTCGTGAACAGCGGGCTGCCGGAGTTCGCGCGCTGCCTCGCGCTGCTGGGGCGGATGTGGCGGCTGCGGTTCGGTCTGAACCAGGAGCAGGCGGGCCGCTGGACCGTCGACTTCCAGGCGCAGCTGGCGGCGCTGGACCCGGCGGCGCTGGGTTCGCCGGAGAGCTGGTGGTCGGTGCTGCTGGAGGAGATGTGGGACGGCCTGCTGTGAGGCGTACGTCCCGCTGACGGCCGCCGGGTGACAGCTGTGCGGGTGAGGGCCGGGCCCGGTCGTGTGACCGGGCCCGGCCCTTTCGTGTGCGTGTCCGGCCGGGGTTGACCGTGACCTGTTCGCGGAGTGTCGCGTTATGAACACTCGCGCCCGATACATCAAGATATGCGCGAAATCATCTCTTACGCGTCCGTCTGGTGGAGAGGGGTTCCAGGTGATCAGCGCTTCGATGGCACCACCCGGTTTCATGACCGTCCGCAGGCGCGGTTACCGGCCAGAACAGGTCGAGCAGTACGCCGCCGCCCTCTCGGCCGACCGGGACGCCGCCTGGGAGCGGGCTGCCCGGCTGACCGTGCTGGCCAGGGACATGGAGGCGGAGGCCGTACGGCTGCGGGAGGCGGTGAGCCGGCTGGCGCCGCAGACGTACGACGGTCTCGGTGAGCGTGCGCGGCGTATCTTCCAGCTCGCGCGGGAGGAGGCGGCGGCCGTGCGCGAAGGCGCCCGGCGCGCGGCCGAGGAACAGGTCGCGCGCGCCGAGGCCGACGCCGCCGCGCTGCGTGCGGCGGCGCGGGAGCGGGCGGACGAGACGCGCGCGGAGGCCGCGGAACGGGCCCGGCAGAAGCTGCTCGCGGCGCGCGCCGAGGCCGACGACACGCGCATCGGCGCCCGGCGCGAGGTGAAGGCGAACCGGGGCGAGGCCCTCGCGGCCCTGCGTGAGATGCGCCGGCGCACGGCGGCCCTGCTCGCCGACCAGGAGAGGGACCGGGCCGAGCGGTGGGCCGCCGCCGAACGCGAGGAGGCCGAACGGGCCGCCGCGCTCGACGCGCACCACGCGCGGCAGGTGGCACGTGCCGAGGCGGCGCTGTCGGAGGCGAAACAGGCCTTCGCCGACGCCGAGGAGGCCGCCCGCCGGCGCCAGGAGGAGGCCCACGCGCATGCCGCCGGGCTTCTCGCGGAGGCACGCGCGCGTGCGGAACACCTCGCGCGCGACACGGAACGCGTACTGCGCGAGCACGGCGAGCGGTGGGACGACGTACAGGCGCACATCGATCACGTACGCAGCAGCCTGAGCGCGCTCACGGGGCGTGCGGTGGAGTAGGCGCCCGCCCCGTGAGCGCGCTCAGGCTGCTGCGTAC
>NZ_MUBA01000687.1 GCF_002154575.1 Streptomyces bobili | reverse complement strand
CCCACCTCGCCTCCGCCGCGGCCCTGCTGGGCCAGTTGGCCGCCCTCGACGGCCTCACCGCGGCGGAGGCGAGGTGGGTGTCGGTGTGGATGGCGGACATGCCGGACGAGGCCCACTCCCGGCGCTCCTCGAGCAGCGCGCGGATGCGGTCGGCGCGGTGCGGCGGGGCGAACTCGACACCCAGCCCGGCGGCCGGTCCCCGCTGGTTGGCCATGACGGCGACGCCGTCGGTGACTCCTGCGCGGGGCATCTCGTGCCAGCCGGTCCACTCGTGGCCGGGCTCCCAGGCGGGCACGAGGCGGGTGCGGTTGGCCCGCGCGCGGACGGGCACGCGGCCCGCGACCCGGTGCAGCAGGCCGCCCTCGGTGTCGGCGGCCTGGACGACGTTGACCGGCTCTGCCCAGATGTCGAGGGCGCGGTCGACGTCGGCGACCCGGCGGGCCCGCAGGAGGGGCAGCAGGGCGGAGAAGCCGAGGTCGCCGGTGACGCGGGGCGGGTAGCGCAGGGCGAGGGCGAGCGGGGTGCCGTCGTCGGTGCCGTCCGCGTTCCCGTCGTCGAGGCCTTCGGGGCCGCCCGCGATGACCGGGCCGCGCTCGGTCTCCAGCACCTCGACCTCGACGGGCTCCTCACCGGCGACCCGGACGAGTTCGGTGTGCCGGGCGATCCGCCGCCAGTCGCCGTCCGGGCCGAGTGCCTCGACGCCGGCGCCGGTGCGCCGCAGGCGTTCGCGGTAGAGGTCCTGGTAGTCGGCCATGGCGTTGGTGATGGCCCAGGCGACCGTGCCGGTGTGTCCGAAATGGGCGATGCCGGGGACGCCGGGCACGGCCAGTCCGACGACGTCGAACTCGTCGCAGGCCAGCCGGATCTGCTGGTAGACGCCGGGGTCCTCGATGAAGCGGTGCGGGTCGCCGGCGATGACGGCCTGCCCGGTGACCGTGCGTGCGCCGCTGACGAGCCAGCCGTTGCTGCCGGAGGTGCCGGGCCCGTCGGTGGCGAACAGGCCGACGGCGTCCTCGCCGAGGTGGCGGGCGGCCTCCTCGCGCCACAGCTTGGCGGGGAAGCCGGCGAAGAGGATGTGGGTGGAGAGCCAGACGGCCAGCGGGGTCCAGGACTCCCAGCGGCCGGGGGTGAGGCCGACGCGCTCGAACTCGGGGGTCACGCGCAGGCCTTCGTTGACACCGTCGACGTACGCCCGTACCCAGTCGGCGGTCTCGGGGTCGCGCTCCTGGAGGGTGGTGAAGCAGCGGCGGGCGGTGTCGTCGAGGCGGGCGCGGCGGACGAAGCGGTCCCAGGGGAGGGACTCGGGGCCGAGGAAGGACGCCGAGGTGCCCTGGGCGCGGTGCCGCTCGATCTCCAGCTGCCAGGCGCGGTCGCGGGCGGTGACCCGGCCCTGGAGGCGGGCGAGGGCACGGGCGCTGCCGGCCCGCAGGTGTGGAATGCCCCAGGCGTCCCGGTAGATCTCCCCGTTTTCTCCTTCCGCTTCTCCTTCCGCCTGCCGGGCGGCTCCGTCCGTCTCACTCGTCACCCTGCGACCCCACTTACGTTTAGGTTAGGCTCACCTAATTAATCGGTGCAGGAATCGTACGTGAGAGGTGAACAGGCATGGCGCAGGGGAGGGGCTGGGAGGGCGCGGTCCTCAAGTTGATGCGGGGGAAGGACTTCACCTTCACCGTCACGGGGTCCGAGCAGGTCACCCCGGACTACCGGAGGCTGCACCTCACCGACGGCGGGCTGCTCGCCGCGACCGGCGTCCACCCCACGATGTGGGTACGGCTGTGGTTCACCAACGCGGGCAAGCCGCACCAGCGGGCCTACACGCTGGTCGACCCCGACCCGGCGGCCGGCACCTTCGCCCTGGAGTTCGCCCTGCACGAGGGCGCCGCCAGCGACTGGGCGCGGGCCGCGAAGCCCGGCGACACCATCGAGGCCACCGTCCAGGGCACGGGCTTCGCCGAGCCCGCCCCGGCCCCCTCCCGCATCCTCGCGATCGGCGACCCGGCCTCGCTCCCCGCGATCAACTCCCTCCTCGACGCCCTCGGCGCGACCCCGGCCACCATCTGGTTCGAGGGCGGCGGGGACGACCTCCCCTTCCGCACCGACCCGGCCCGCCACGACCTCCGCCGCACCCCCCGCGCCGAACTGGTCGACCGGGTGAAGACCGAGCTGCCCGCACTCCTGGCGGCCACCCCGGACCCGTACGTCTGGATCGCCTGCGACACCCGGACCACCCGCACGCTGTCGGCCTACGTCCGCAAGGACCTGGCGGTCCCGAAGGAGCGGACGCACGCGCTGGGGTACTGGCGGGCCGACTGACGGACCGACGGTCTGACGGCGATGGAGGCGGCCGGGGACCGCTCCGGGCGAGCGCGCGCGTCCCCTCCCCCCGCGCGGCATGATCGAGGGTATGGACGTCACCCTTCACCTCGCCCAGGATCCCGAGGCCGATGAGCTTCTGGGCCGGTCCCCGCTCGCCGCGCTGGTCGGGATGCTGCTGGACCAGCAGGTTCCGATGGAGTGGGCGTTCAAGGGACCCCGGACCATCGCCGACCGGCTCGGCGCGGACGACCTGGACGCGCACGACATCGCCGCCCGCGACCCGGAGGCCTTCACCGCCCTGCTGTCGGAGAAGCCGGCCGTGCACCGCTATCCGGGTTCGATGGCCAAGCGGATCCAGCAGCTGTGCCAGTACCTCGTCGAGCACTACGACGGTGAGGCGAGCGCCGTCTGGGACGGTGTGCCCACCGGCGCGGAGCTGCTGGGACGGCTGGAGGAACTGCCCGGCTTCGGCAAGCAGAAGGCACAGATCTTCCTGGCCCTGCTGGGCAAGCAGCTCGGTGTCCGCCCGCAGGGCTGGCGCGAGGCGGCCGGCGCCTACGGCGAGGCGAAGTCCTTCCGGTCCGTCGCCGACATCACCGGCCCGGAGTCGCTGGTCAAGGTGCGGGCGCACAAGCAGGAGATGAAGGCGGCGGCCAAGGCGGCGAAGGCCGCCAAGGGTTAGGACCGCACCGCCCTCCCCTGCCGAAGGCCGGTCCAGGAACCTGTCCGGCCCGTCCCGAGTGGCGGGCCGCCCGCGCCGGGTCTGAGCTGGGTCCATGACCGAGCCACCCACCGGCTCCCCCTGGGACCCGGAGCAGGACGACCGCAGAGTCCGCGCCCAGCACGCCGCCCCGTCGCACGCCACGCCCTCGCACGCGGCCCCACCCCACACGGCCGCATCGCACCGGCACGAACCCGAGCCGCCGTTCGAGGGCCCGCTGCACGCTCTGTCCCGCGCGGCCTGGCAGATCGTCCTGCTCACCGGGGCCGCGTCGCTGGTCCTCGGCGTCCTGGTCCTGGTCTGGCCGGGCGCCTCCCTGTTCGCGGCCGGCGTCCTCTTCGGCGTCTACCTCGTCGTCAGCGGCGCCTTCCAGCTCGTCGCGGCCTTCGG
>NZ_MUBA01000686.1 GCF_002154575.1 Streptomyces bobili | reverse complement strand
CCGACGCGGTCGCCGTCGTCGAGGGCGGCATCCCGCAGACCACGGCCCTGCTGGCCGAGCGCTTCGACCACATCTTCTACACGGGCAACGGCGCCGTCGGCCGCATCGTGATGCGTGCCGCCGCCGAGCACCTCACCCCGGTCACCCTCGAACTCGGCGGCAAGTCACCGGCGTTCGTGGACCGCGGCACCGACCTCGCCGTCGTCGCCGACCGGCTCGCCCGCGGCAAGTTCCTCAACGCCGGCCAGACCTGCGTCGCCCCCGACTACGTCCTCACCGACCCCGAGACGGCCGCCGCGCTCGAACCCCTCCTCGCCGAGGCCGTCGAGAAGGTCCACGGCGCCGACCCGCAGACCTCCGGCGAGTACGGCCGGATCATCAACGAGCGCCACTTCGACAGGCTCACCGGCCTGCTCGACTCCGGCCGGGTCGTGGTGGGCGGGAGCAGTGATCGTCAGGACAAGTACATCGCGCCGACCGTCCTCGCCGACGTCGACCCCGCCTCGCCCGTCATGCGGGAGGAGATCTTCGGCCCGATCCTGCCGATCGTGACCGCCGACGGCCTCGACGGCGCCATCGCGTTCATCAACGACCGCGACAAGCCCCTCGCGCTCTACGTCTTCTCCGAGTCCGAGGAGACCCGCGCGCGCATCGCCGCCGAGACCTCCTCCGGCGGCCTGGGGCACGGGCTGCCGCTCGCCCATCTCACCGTCTCCGACCTGCCGTTCGGCGGAGTGGGCGAGAGCGGCATGGGCAACTACCACGGCCGCTACTCGATGGAGACCTTCAGCCACCGCAAGGCGGTGCTGGAGAAGCCGCTGAGCTGAGCGGACGGGGACACTCCTTCGGCGGGGGCTGAAGTGGTCGGCAGCGGCCTCGACACTGGACCCGGCCGGGCTCTGTCAGGGCAATGGCAGGGCTCGGTCCGGGCTCCGGCCGGGCTCTGGCCGGGCTCTGGCCGGGTTGACTGGTCTACACCCTTGACTGGTACAGACCAAAGCGGTTGAGTGTGGCTCCACACCCCCCACCACGGCCGGCCCCGCGCCGCGACCGGTCCCCACCGGCACGCGCACCAGGCCGGGCTCCGCCCTGCCCGCGCCGGGGACGGCCGTGCTCCGCGAAGGAGTTGATCCCGTGTCGAGACGCCGCATCTCCGCCGTCGTGACCGCACTCGTCCTCGCCGGCGCCGTACCCGTGCTCCTGCCGGCCACGAGCGCGTCCGCCGCCGCCTGTTCGAGCTACCCGAGCTGGACGGCGGGCAAGGCCTACCGCACCGGCGACATCGTCCGCTACACCGACGGCAGGGCCTACATCGCCGAGCACGACAATCCGGGCTACGACCCCGTCATCAGCACCTGGTACTGGGAGCCGTACGCCTGCGACAGCGGACCGGGGACGCCCGTGGGCACCTTCGTGGTCACCGAGGCGCAGTTCAACCAGATGTTCCCGGGCCGGAACTCCTTCTACACCTACAGCGGCCTGACCGCCGCCCTCAAGGCCTACCCCGGATTCGCCAACACCGGCAGCGACACCACCAAGAAGCAGGAGGCGGCGGCCTTCCTCGCCAACGTCAGCCACGAGACCGGCGGACTGGTGCACATCGTCGAGCAGAACACCGCCAACTACCCGCACTACTGCGACTGGAGCCAGCCCTACGGCTGCCCGGCCGGCCAGGCGGCCTACTACGGCCGCGGCCCCATCCAGCTCAGCTGGAACTTCAACTACAAGGCAGCGGGCGACGCGCTCGGCATCGACCTCCTCAACAACCCCTGGCTGGTGCAGAACGACGCGGCCGTGGCCTGGAAGACGGGCCTGTGGTACTGGAACACCCAGAACGGCCCCGGCACCATGACCCCCCACAACGCCATGGTCAACGGCGCCGGCTTCGGGCAGACCATCCGCTCCATCAACGGCTCCCTGGAGTGCGACGGCAGGAACCCCGCGCAGGTGCAGAGCCGGGTCACCAAGTACCAGCAGTTCGCGCAGATCCTCGGCGTCTCCCCGGGCGGCAATCTCTACTGCTGACCCGCACGCGGTGTGCGACACTCCGCCGATGACCTCGGAAACGATCACCGCGGACGCCGCCGGCACCTGGACACTGGGCGACACGACCGTCGGCCGCGTCGGCTTCGGCGCGATGCGGCTGACGGGTGACGCCGCCTTCCACCTCGGCACACCGAGCGACCGCGACCGGTCGATCGCCGTGCTGCGCAAGGCGGCCGGCCTCGGCGTCAACCACATCGACACCGCGGCCTTCTACTTCTCCTCCCTGCGCTCGGCCAACGAACTCATCAACAGCGCGCTCGCCCCGTACCCGGACGACCTGCTCATCGCCACCAAGGTCGGCCCCTTCCGCGACTGGTCGGGGGAGTGGGGCACCTCGGCCCGTCCCGAGGACCTCCGCGGCCACGTCGAGGAGAACCTGCGCCAGCTCGGCCGGGACCACCTCGACCTCGTGTACCTGCGCCGGATGGAGCAGGACTCGATCGCCGAACACTTCGGCGCCCTCGCCGAGCTGCGCCAGGCCGGACTCGTCCGCCACCTCGGCGTCTCCGGCATCGAGCCCCGCCATCTCGCCGAGGCCGTAGCGGTTCTGGACGCTGACCACCGGGGCGATGG
>NZ_MUBA01000685.1 GCF_002154575.1 Streptomyces bobili | reverse complement strand
TTCACGGGTGCCGCGGCCGACGACGACGGCCACCTGGTCGGCCGCGGCACCCGTGAAGGACAGCTTGTCGGCCATCAGCGCGTCGAGCTGCGCGCGGTCCAGCGGGATGCGCTCGTCGGCGGCGAACTTGTCCAGCAGCTCGTTGCGCCCGGCGCCGGCCTCGCGCATCGCCAGCGCGGAGGCCACCGCGTTCTCCTTGATCGCCTCGTGCGCCAGCTCCCGGCCCACGCCCGCCCGCACCGCGCCCATCAGCACCTTCGTGGTGGCGAGGAACGGCAGGTAGCGGTCCAGTTCACGGGCGACGACGGCCGGGAAGGCACCGAACTCGTCGAGCACCGTCAGGAACGTCTCCAGCAGGCCGTCGAGCGCGAAGAACGCGTCCGGCAGCGCGACCCGGCGCACCACCGAGCAGGACACGTCGCCCTCGTTCCACTGGTCGCCCGCCAGCTCGCCGGTCATCGACGCGTAGCCGCGCAGGATCACCATCAGGCCGTTCACGCGCTCGCAGGAGCGGGTGTTCATCTTGTGCGGCATCGCGGAGGAACCGACCTGGCCCGGCTTGAAGCCCTCGGTCACCAGCTCGTGCCCTGCCATCAGCCGGATCGTCTTGGCGAGCGAGGACGGGGCCGCCGCCAGCTGCACCAGAGCGGTCACGACCTCGTAGTCCAGCGAGCGCGGGTAGACCTGGCCGACCGAGGTGAACGCCTGCGAGAAGCCGAGGTGCCCGGCGATCCGCTGCTCAAGGTCCCCGAGCTTGGCCGCGTCGCCGCCGAGCAGGTCGAGCATGTCCTGGGCGGTGCCGACCGGCCCCTTGATGCCGCGCAGCGGATAGCGGCCGAGCAGCTCCTCGACCCGCCCGTACGCCACGAGCAGCTCGTCGGCAGCCGTCGCGAACCGCTTGCCCAGGGTGGTGGCCTGCGCGGCCACGTTGTGCGAGCGGCCGGCCATGACCAGCTCGGCGTACTCGCCGGACAGCTTGCCCAGCCGCGCCAGCACGGCCACCGTACGGTCGCGGACCAGCTCCAGGGACAGTCGGATCTGGAGCTGCTCGACGTTCTCCGTGAGGTCGCGGGACGTCATGCCCTTGTGGACCTGCTCGTGCCCGGCGAGGTCGTTGAACTCCTCGATCCGCGCCTTCACGTCGTGCCGGGTGACCTTCTCGCGCTCGGCGATGGAGGCCAGGTCGACCTGGTCGAGGACACGCTCGTAGTCGGCGATCGCCGAATCCGGCACCTCGATCCCGAGGTCCTTCTGCGCCCGCAGCACGGCGAGCCAGAGCTGACGCTCCAGCTTCACCTTCTGCTCGGGCGACCAGAGCGTGGCGAGCTCGGCGGAGGCGTAGCGTCCGGCGAGAACGTTGGGGATGCGGGGCTTGGCGGGAGCAGAAGTCACGTGTACGGATTCTACTGGCGATTCGTGCAGGCCAGTGCCATCGCCGTGTTCGGCGGAACCTACGAGACGCGGGTCACGCACGACTACGGCCGCCGAGACCCACGTCACCCACGCCTACCGCCGCGGTCCCTCGTACGGCAGCAGGTCGGGGCGCTTCGGGGGGAGGCCGTCGCCCGAGGAGCGGCCGGTGAGGCGGCGGGCGATCCACGGCAGCAGGTACTGCCGGGCGAACCGGGCGTCGGCCACCCGGCGGGCGACCCAGGCCGGCGGCACCGTAGCCGGCATCGGCTCGCGCCACTCGGTGTCCTCGGGGTCGTACCCGAGGCCCTGCCAGACGGCCTCGGCGATCCGGCGGTGCCCCTCGGCCGTGAGGTGCAGCCGGTCCACGTCCCACATCCGCGGGTCGCCCAGGGACGGGGCGCCGTACAGGTCGACGACCAGTGCGCCGTGCCGGGCGGCGAGGTCGTCGACGCAGGCGAACAGCTCCTCCATGCGCGGCCGGAACCGCTCCAGGACCGGGCCCTGCCGGCCGGGGCTGCGCATCAGCACGAGCTGCTTGCAGGACGGGGCGAGCCGCTCCACCGCCTCCGTCAGCAGGTCCGTCACCCGGACCATGTCGCACTTGGGGCGCAGCGTGTCGTTGAGGCCCCCGACCAGGGTGATGACGTCGGCGCCCATGGTGGCCGCGACCGGCACCTGTTCCTCGACGATCTGGCCGATCAGCTTGCCGCGCACCGCGAGGTTGGCGTAGCGGAAGCCGGGGGTGTGCGCGGCCATCCGGCCGGCGAGGAGGTCCGCCCAGCCGCGGTAGGTGCCGTCGGGCAGCAGGTCCGACATGCCCTCGGTGAAGGAGTCGCCGACCGCGACAAGGCTGGAGTGCGGGGGAGTGGTGTTCGTCTGCATGGCGTCAGCGATGGTAACCCGCACGCCATACCCAGCGGTCGGTCACCCCCCGCCGCCCGGTCTCAGGCCCGCTGCCCGAACAGCTCCCGCAGCACGTCCTCCATGGTGACCAGCCCGGCGAGCCGCCCGTCGGAGCCGAGTGCGGCAGCCAGGTGGGTGCGGCTGCCGCGCATGGCGGTCAGGACGTCGTCCAGCGGCGTCGTCTCCCGCACGCGGGCGATGGGCCGCAGGTCCCCCACCCGGAACGGCTCGTCCCGTGGCGAGGCGTCCAGCGCGTCCTTCACATGCAGGTAGCCGACGATCCGCCGCCCCTCGTCCACGACGGGGAAGCGGGAGAACCCGGATTCGGCGCCCAGCCGTTCCAGCTCCTCCGGGGTGACGCCCACGCGCGCGTAGACGACACGTTCCAGCGGCAGGACGACGTCGCGCACCGGGCGCCGGCCCAGCTCCAGGGCGTCGTGCAGCCGTTCCTGGGCGCGGTCGTCGAGCAGACCCGCCTCGCCGGCGTCCCGCACGATCTGCGCCAGTTCCGCGTCCGAGAACGTGGCGGTGACCTCGTCCTTCGTCTCGACGCGCAGCAGCTTCAGCAGGACGTTGGCGAAGGCGTTGATGGTGAAGATCACCGGCCGCAGTCCGCGGGACAGCGCGACGAGCGGGGGCCCGAGCAGCAGCGCGCTGCGCACCGGCTCGGCGAGCGCGATGTTCT
>NZ_MUBA01000684.1 GCF_002154575.1 Streptomyces bobili | reverse complement strand
ACCGATCTCCTGCCGCGCCGCCGGGCGGCGGGCAGGAGATCGGTGAGCGCGCTCTGGTCGAGCAGGGTGTAGCGGCCGGCGCACAGCACCACGTCGACGTCGGTGTCGCGGACGAAGCGAGTGAGCATCGCGGTCTGGTTCATGCCGGCGCCGATCGCGCCGACGACGCCCTCGGAGCGCAGCCTCTCCAGCGCCGGGTAGCCCTCGTGGAAGGCCTGTTCGGCGTGGTCGTCGGGGTCGTGGAGGTAGACGACGTCGACGCGGTCGAGGCCGAGGCGGGCCAGGCTCGCCTCCAGGGTGCGGCGGATGCCGTCGGCGGTGAAGTCCCAGACGCGGCGGTGGGTGGCCGGGACCGCGAAGCCGTGGGCGAGATCGTCGCCGCCGGCCGCCGAGGGCTCCAGCCTGCGGCCGGCCTTCGTGGACACCGTGTACGCGCCGCGGGGGTGCTCGCGCAGGGCCGCGCCGAGGCGGCGTTCGGACAGGCCGAGGCCGTAGTGGGGCGCGGTGTCGAAGTAGCGGACGCCGCGCCGCCAGGCGGCGGTCACGGTGGCGTGCGCCTGCTCGTCGTCGACCTCGGTGTACAGGTTGGCGAGCGGTCCGGCGCCCAGGCCGAGGCCGGTGACCCGGACGCCGCTGCGGCCGAGGGTGGTCATGAGCCCGCCGGGCGCAGCCGCAGGCCCTGCATGCCGCCGTCGACGGCGAGGGCGGTGCCGGTGGTGGCTCCGGACAGGGGGCTCGCCAGGTAGGCGATGGCGCCCGCGACCTCGGCGGCGGTGACGAGCCGGCCGCTGGGCTGACGGGCCTCCAGGGCGGCGCGTTCGGCGGCCGGGTCGTCGGCGGCGTCGAGGAGGCGGCCGACCCACGGGGTGTCGGCGGTGCCCGGATTGACGCAGTTGACGCGGATGCCCTCGCGGACGTGGTCGGCGGCCATGGCGAGGGTGAGGGAGTGCACGGCGCCCTTGGTGGCGCTGTACAGGGCGCGCCGCGGCAGGCCCGCGGTGGCGGCGACGGAGCAGGTGTTGACGATCGCCGGGTGCGCGGAGGCCCGCAGGTGGGGCAGGGCGGCGCGGGCCGTGCGGACCATGCCGACGACGTTGACGTTCAGGACGCGGTGCCATTCGGCGTCGTCGTTGTCCTCGACGGTGCCCTGGGCGCCGATGCCCGCGTTGTTGACCAGGACGTCCAGGCCGCCCAGTTCGGCGACGGCGGCGGCGACGGCCGCGCGGACGGAGGCGTCGTCGCCGACGTCGGCGCGGTGGGCGAGCAACGGCTTGCCGACGCCCGTCGGGTCCAGGTCGAGGACGGCGACGGTGGCGCCGCGCGCGGCCAGCAGTTCGGCGGTGGCCCGGCCGATGCCGGAGGCGCCGCCGGTCACCAGGGCGGTCAGCCCCTCGAAGTCGTTCACGCCGTCTGCTCCTCGCGGTCGCGGAGGTCGGCGGCCCAGAAACCGCCGCCGGGGTAGGTGTACCGGGCGATCGACTCCGGGCGCATGGCGGCGGAGAAGCCCGGCGCGGTGGGTGCCGTGTAGTGCCCCTCCCTGATCACCACCGGGTCGACGAAGTGGTCGTGCAGATGGTCGACGTACTCGATGACGCGGTCCTCGGTGGTGCCGGTCAGGGCCACGTAGTCGAACATCGACAGGTGCTGGACGAGTTCGCACAGGCCGACGCCGCCGGCGTGCGGGCAGACGGGGACCTCGAACTTGGCGGCGAGCAGCAGGATCGCGAGGTTCTCGTTGACGCCCGCGACGCGGGCCGCGTCGAGCTGGAGGATGTCGAGGGCGCCCGCCTGGAGGAGCTGTTTGAAGACGACGCGGTTGTGGACGTGCTCGCCGGTGGCGACCTTGACCGGTGCGACCGCCTCGCGGACGGCGGCGTGGCCGAGGATGTCGTCGGGGCTGGTGGGCTCCTCGATCCAGTAGGGGTCGAACGCGGCGAGGGCCCGGGTCCAGCGGATCGCCTCGCCGATGTCCCAGCGCTGGTTGGCGTCGATCGCGATCCGCACGTCCGGGCCCACGGCGGCGCGGGCCGCCCGGCAGCGCCGGATGTCGTCGTCGAGGTCGGCGCCGACCTTCAGCTTGATCTGGCGGAAGCCGTCGGCGACAGCCCGGCGGGCGAGGCGGGTGAGCTTGTCGTCGTCGTAGCCGAGCCAGCCGGCGGAGGTGGTGTAGGCGGGATAGCCGCGCTCCAGCAGGCAGGCGCGGCTATCCCGCCTACAC
>NZ_MUBA01000683.1 GCF_002154575.1 Streptomyces bobili | reverse complement strand
CCGCAGTCCGGGGTCGGCGAGGAGCCGGCTCAGCGCGGTGGCCAACGCTCCCGCGTCGCCCGGCGGTACGGCCAGGCAGGTCTCGCCGTCGCGTCCGGCGACCTCGGGGGTGGCGCCGCCGGTGGTGGCGACGAGTTCGGCGTCGGAGATGCCCTTGACGAACTCGATGGCGCCTTCGAGGCCGTAGCGCTCGACCGCGGCGGCGACGGGGCCCTCCTTCGGGCGCTTGCCGACGACGACGAGGTGGGCGTTCGGCTGCTCGGTACGGACCTTGGCGAGCGCCTCGACGAGGAAGACCAGGCCCTTGAGCGGCACGTCCGCGCTGGACGTCGTCACGATGCGGCCCGGCACGACGGGCACGGACGGGTCGGGCGCGAACAGGTCGGTGTCGGCGCCGATATGGACGACGTGGATGCGCTCGTCGCGGACCCCGAGGTGCTCGACGATCTCCTGGCGGGAGGTGCCGGAGACGGTGAGCACGGACGGCAGCCGGCGGGCGACGCGCTTCTGCATGCGGGTGAAGGCGTACCAGCGGCGCACCGAGGCGCGCCGCTTGCGTCCCTCGGCGGCGTCCAGCTCCAACCGCCGGTCGACGGTGATGGGGTGGTGGATGGTGGTGACCAGCGGGGCGCCGACATCGCCCAGCAGGCCGTAGCCGAGGGTCTGGTTGTCGTGCACGACGTCGAACTCGCCGCGCCGGGCGCGCAGATGGCGGCGGGCGCGCAGCGAGAAGGTGAGCGGCTCGGGAAAGCCGCCGGTCCACATCGTCGCCACTTCGAGGGCGTCGATCCAGTCGCGGTACTCGCCGCGTCCCGGAGTGCGGAACGGGTCCGGCTGACGGTAGAGGTCCAGGCTGGGCAGCTCGGTGAGGGACAGCCGGTCGTCGTGGCCCTCGTCGAGGACCGGGTAGGGCTGGGAGCCGATGACCTCGACGCGGTGGCCCAGGCGGGCCAGTTCACGCGAGAGGTGGCGGACGTAGACGCCCTGGCCGCCGCAGAACGGGTTTCCCTTGTAGGTGAGGAGCGCGATGTCGAGCGGTCGCCCGCCGTCCGCGGCGAGGTCCTGGGACCCCGCCTGACTGGCCTCAGCGGTCACTCCGGGCCCCCTTCTGCCTGCACTGTCCCGCGAGACTACGACGGGACGCTAATCTAGAACAAGTTTCAGACTTGATCGTCCGGGAGGCTCTGAATCTACCGGCAGGTAAGGACGCTGTGAGCCGTGGATCAGGTGATTCACGCCACGACCCGGCGCCCCGTTTCCGCTGAGTGATCCCAGGCCCTCACCGACCGTCACGGAACGGGGCCCATGCCCGCGCACGCCAAGGGGGACAAGGTGGATACGAGCATCCAGCGCCCCTCCGCCGCTCCCCTCACCGAGCGGCAGGAGGCCCGCCGCCGCCGCATCCTGCACGCGAGCGCCCGACTGGCGAGCCGGGGCGGGTTCGACGCGGTGCAGATGCGGGAGGTCGCCGAGTCCTCGCAGGTGGCCCTCGGCACGCTCTACCGCTACTTCCCGTCCAAGGTGCATCTGCTGGTCGCCACGATGCAGGATCAGTTGGAGCGGATGCACGGCACGCTGAGGAAGAAGCCCCCGGCGGGCGACACCCCGGCCGAGCGGGTCGCGGAGACCCTGATGCGCGCCTTCCGGGCCCTCCAGCGCGAGCCGCACCTGGCCGACGCGATGGTCCGCGCCCTCACCTTCGCCGACCGCAGCGTCTCCCCCGAGGTCGACCAGGTCTCCCGCCAGACCACCGCGATCATCCTCGACGCGATGGGCCTGGCGGACCCCACCCCGCAGCAGCTCTCCGCGGTCCGCGTCATCGAACACACCTGGCACTCGGCCCTCATCACCTGGCTCTCGGGCCGGGCCTCCATCGCCCAGGTCCGCATCGACATCGAAACGGTCTGCCGCCTGATCGACGTGACGGAGCCGGAGCCGGGGGCACGGGAGTAGAGCCCGCTCCCGGCTCTACTCCTCCGGCGGGAACACCGCCTCCCCGTTCTCCGCCAGGGTGATCACGATCGCCTCGACCGGGCAGCTCTCCGCGGCCTCCAGGACGCGTTCGTCGGCGCCCGTGTCGGGGGCGCTCGGGTGGGACTGGCGGGCGGGGTCGAGACGGAAGCGGTCGGGGGCGTGGTGCAGGCACTGCGCGGAGCCGATGCACAGGGAGCGGTCGACCTCGACGTGCCAGCGGTCTCCCGTCCCGGATACGCCCATCCGCTCAGCCCTCCCAGCCGGCCGGCAGGTGGATCATCTTGTGCTCCAGGTACTCGCCGTACCCTTCGGGACCGAACTCCCGGCCCAGGCCGCTGTTCTTGTAGCCGCCGAACGGGCCGAGCATGTCGAGGCTGAAGGTGTTCACGGAGTACGTCCCGGTGCGGACCTGGCGGGCCACCTCGATGCCGTGCCCGACGTCCGCGGTCCACACGCTGCCGCTCAGGCCGTAGTCGGAGTCGTTCGCGATCTTCACGGCCTCGGCCTCGTCGCCGTAGGGAAGGAGGCAGATCACCGGGCCGAAGATCTCCTCGCGGGCGATCCGCATGGAGTTGTCGACGTCACCGAAGAGGGTCGGCTCGACGTACCAGCCGCGGTCCAGGCCGGGCGGTCGGCCGCCGCCCGTGAGGATCTTCGCGCCCTCCTCCTGGCCGATGCGGATGTAGTCGAGGTTGCGCTGCTGCTGGCGCCTGGCGACCAGCGGGCCGACCTGCGTCGCGGGGTCCAGCGGGTCGCCGACGACCAGCGCGCCCGCCGCCGCCGCGAGGGCGTCCGCGAACTCGTCGTAGCGGGAGCGCGGCAGCAGGATGCGGGTCTGGGCGACGCAGGCCTGGCCGTTGTTCATCCAGGCCGCCGAGACGATCCCGGGGACGGTCGCCTCGATGTCCGCGTCCGGCAGGACGACCGCCGCCGACTTGCCGCCCAACTCCAGGGTGACGCGGGTGAGGTTGCGGGCGGCGACCTCCATCACGCGCCTGCCGGCCGCCACCGATCCGGTGAAGGAGACCTTGTCGACGCCGGGATGCCCGACCAGGTACTCGCTGACCTCCCGGTCCGCGGGCAGGATCGACAGGACGCCCTCGGGCAGCCCCGCCTCTCGGGTGATCTCCGCCAACAGGTAGGCGTCCAGGGGTGATTCGGGCGACGGCTTGAGCACCACCGTGCAGCCGGTGAGCAGCGCGGGCGCGAGCTTGGCGGCGGCCACGAACTGCGGGACGTTCCAGGGGGCGACCGCGGCCACCACCCCGACCGGTTCGCGCCGCACCAGGATCTTCCCGAGGACGCCGTCGCGCCGCTCCTCGACGGGGAAGCCGCGCGCGACGGTGATCGCCGCGTCCCACACCATCATCGCGCCGAGGGCCTGCGCGAGGACGCTCCAGGAGTACGGGGAGCCGTTCTCGGAGGAGATCACGCGGGCGATCTCCTCGTGCCGGGCGGCGATCCCGTCCTTGATGCGGGTGACGACCGCGATCCGCTCCGCCAGCGGCAGCCGGGGCCACGGCCCCTCGTCGAAGGCCCGCCGCGCCGCCGCGACCGCCCGGTCCACGTCGGCGGGCGAGGCGTGCGGTACGCGCCCGATGACCTCCTCGGTGTGCGGCGAGACGACCTCGATGACGTCCTTGCCGAGGGGGTCGGTCAACTCCCCGCCGATGAACAGCTGTCCGTGTTCCACTAGCTCGGCCATGGCGACTGCCTCCCGAGGGCGCCGGCGTCTCTGAGTCTGTGCCGACGTGCCTGAACGAAGTTTCTGACGGTGTCTCAGAAACTGATACCAGTTCTCGTTATAGTGGGCAATGGCCGTGGGACGGAGGGCGCATGACGAGCAGCGTGGACGGGGACCCCGTACCCCCGACGACGTACGACCACGGCGGGGGCGTGCGCTCGCTGCGCGTGCCCATCCCGGACAATCCCCTCGGGCACACCCTGGTGTACGTCGTCGACACCGACCGCGGGCCGGTCCTCGTCGACACCGGCTGGGACGACCCGGCCTCCTGGGACGCCCTGACCGCCGGGCTCACCGCCTGCGGCACCTCCGTCACCGAGCTGTACGGCGTCGTCGTCACCCACCACCACCCCGACCACCACGGCCTGTCGGGCGCGGTGCGCGAGGCCTCCGGGGCGTGGATCGCGATGCACGCGGCGGACGGCGCGATCGTCCGGCGGACCCGCGCGACCCGGCCCGCCCGCTGGTACGCGTACATGACGGACAAGCTGGTGGCCGCCGGTGCCCCCGAGGAGCACGTGGCCCCGCTGCGCACCGCTCGGCGCCGCGCCTTCCC
>NZ_MUBA01000682.1 GCF_002154575.1 Streptomyces bobili | reverse complement strand
CGGACCACGACGGCGTCCGCCTCCCGCCGTCGGCACGCCGGCCCCGGGCGGTCCACCCACGACCACCTGCTCCCCGTCCACGAGGAACCGCGCCCGGTTCAGCCCGTCGGTGTTCGTACCGGGCCGCACCCCACCGGCCGCGGTCAGCGCGTCGACCACACGCGAACCGGCCTGCAGCCGATGAATGCCGGGATGCCGGACCTTGCCGCTGACGTCGACCACGATCTCCGCCGCCGTGCCCGCCGCTCCACCGGACGCCGGAGACGAAGGCGAGGGCTCTGTCGGCCGGCTCCGCTCCTCGACTCCCTGGGGAGCGGCTGCCTGCACCACTTCGGGAGCCCGCACGGGCTGCGCGCGGCCGGTCCAGAAGTGCTGGACGGCGAACGCGGCGACGGCGACCACCACCACGGCCAGCGCGAGCACGCTCCCGCGTTCCAGCCCGCACCGCGCCTGCGCCCACACCGGCAGCCGCTCCCGCAGAGCCAGCCCGGCCCGCTCCCGCCAGTCCCCCGGCCCACGGGTCGCTCCCGCACGGTCTCCCAACTCGGCCGTGGCACGGTCCTCACACGTGATCTCCCGCGTGATCTCACCCATGCCGTCGGCCGTGCCCTCGGCCGTACCTGCTGAGCCGTCGCCGTCCCCCGGCGGCCCCATCCCCGACTCTCCCCGCTCGCCGGCCCGTTCGCCGAACAGCAGCTCCGCGCGTCGGCGCAGCTCCTCGGCCGGGGTATGACGGTTCCCCACCCGGCCGCGTGCCGGTGACCGTCGGTGTCGGACGCGTCCGTCGGAGCCGGGCCCGCGCCCGGGTCCACTCGTCGCTGTGGTGATGCGTGTGCGTGATCGAAGTGCCATGCCACGAGAATGGAACACTTCACGGAAGCGCGATGATCTTGCTCAATTTCCGGGGAGAACCACCCCGTTGTGGATAACTCCGCCACCCGCACGAGTGGGGCGGACGCTCCTCACCGAGCCGAAACCACCACTCCCAGCAGACCGGGCCCGGTGTGCGCGCCGATCACCGCACCCACCTCGCTGACATGCAGCTCCACGAGGCCGGGCACCCTGGCACGCAGCCGGTCCGCCAGCGCCGACGCCCGGTCGGGGGCGGAGAGATGGTGGACGGCGATGTCCACCGGGGAGCTGCCCGCCCGGTCGGCGGCTAGTTCCTCGAGGCGGGCGATCGCCTTCGACGCCGTGCGCACCTTCTCCAGGGGTTCGATGCGCCCGCCGTCGAGCTGGAGCAGCGGCTTGACCGCGAGCGCGGAGCCGAGGAGGGCCTGCGCCGCGCCGATACGGCCGCCACGGCGCAGATAGTCGAGGGTGTCGACGTAGAAGAAGGCGGAGGTGCCTGCGGCTCGTTTCTCCGCGGCCGTGACCGCTTCGTCCACCGTGCCGCCCGCTTCGGCGGTCTCGGCCGCCGCGAGCGCGCAGAATCCGAGCGCCATCGCGATCATGCCGGTGTCCACCACCCGCACCGGCACGGGCGCCTCGCGGGCCGCCAGGACCGCCGCGTCGTGGGTGCCCGACAGTTCGGCGGACAGGTGCAGCGACACGATGCCGGTGGCGCCGGCCTCGGCGATCCGGCGGTAGGTCTGCGCGAAGACCTCGGGGCTGGGGCGCGAGGTGGTGACGGAGTGTCGCTTCTGGAGCGCCTGGGCCAGGGAGCGGGTGGAGATCTCGGTGCCCTCTTCGAGCGCCTGGTCGCCGAGGACGACGGTCAGCGGCACCGCGGTGATGCCGTGGCGCTCCATCGTCCGCTGCGGCAGGTAGGCCGTGGAATCCGTGACGATAGCGACATGGCGGGACATGAGCTGGAGGTTACCTGCCGTATCCGCAGGAGGGGAGCCCGGCCCCTCACGGCCGACCGGCCCTTGACCGGATCAGTACCGTGCCTGACGGCCGGTCCAGTACCGTGCCTGACGTCTCTCAGGTGGTGCTCTCGGGCCGGGGCTTCTTCTGCCACGGGTAGGTGGGACGCGGTCCCGGTGGCGTGATGGCGGGCCGGGCGGGAGCCTCCGCAGCGCGGGAGGAGGGCGTCTCCGTCTCCGGCCGGGTCTGTCCTGCGGTCGCGCTGCCGGCGGCGGGCGCCTCGGGCCAGGAAGGCGATGCCTGCGCCTGTGCGGGGTCGTCCGCGGTGGTCCAGTGGCGCAGGGCGCCGGCCTCCAGGTCGATCTGTGCGTGGAGGGTGTCCAGGTCGTCGTCGGCGAAGCGGCGGGCCCGGTCGCGGGCGGCCCAGCGCAGGGAGTCCGCCGAGGACCTGACCCGTTCGGTGCGCTCGCGCAGCGAGCCCAGCCGCTCGACGAGGGCGGCCCGGTCGGGCTCGGACTCCAGTCCCTTCAGTTCGTCGTCCAGTTCGCGGCCGTGCCCGCTGAGGCGTGCGAAGAGGGCGAGGGACTCCTTGAGGGACTCGTCCTCGGCGACGCCCGCCTGAAGGGCCTCCTGGGTTGCCCGCAGCGAGGTGCGGAGCTTGAGGCGGAGCTGGGCGATCTCACCGGCGGGGCCGAACTGGGCGAAGGACTTGGCCCGCAGGGTGTGGTCCTCCACCGTGCGGCGGGCCTGGTTGATGGTGCGGTCCACGCCACGCTTGGCGGCGCCGACCACCTTCACCGTCGCGTAGACACCCACTGCCAGGAAGAGCACGAAAAGCAGGGCAAAGATCGCGATCACTGCTTCCACGAACTCTCCTCCTCCGGTCCCGAAGCGGCACACCTCGCGCCGCTCTTCAACGGTAAACGCTACGGGCAGGCCCGGAGTTCCACCGGAACCCCGAACCTGCCCGTAGGGGACTACCCCGAAGCGCGCACCGGCCCCAGCCGCTCACGCCCCACGCGCACCGGCCCCAGCCGCTCACGCCCCCGCGCACCGGCCTCGACCGCCCACGCCCACGGCCGTCACCGTGTTGATCAAGCGGGCACGATGTTGACCAGCTTCGGCGCCCGCACGATCACCTTGCGGATCCCCGCGCCGCCCAGCGCGTTGACGACGTTCTCGTCGGCCAGGGCCACCTTCTCCAACTCGTCGTCGGAGATGGCGGGCGACACCTCCAGGCGCGCCTTGACCTTGCCCTTGATCTGGACGACGCAGGTCACGGTCTCGTCCACGACGTACGCCGGGTCGGCCACCGGGAAGTCCCGGTGGACGACGGAGTCCGTGTGGCCCAGCTTGCGCCACAGTTCCTCGGCGATGTGCGGGGCCAGCGGGGCGATCAGCAGCACCAGGGACTCGGCGACCGTGCGTGACAGGGGGCCGCCCGCCTTGGTCAGGTGGTTGTTCAGCTCGGTGACCTTGGCGATGGCGGTGTTGAAGCGCAGGCCCTCCAGGTCCTGGCGCACGCCGTCGATGGCCTTGTGCAGGGCACGCAGGGTGTCCTCGTCCGGCTCGGTGTCGACGACGGTGACCTCACCGGTCGCCTCGTCCACGACATTGCGCCACAGCCGCTGGAGCAGCCGGAACTGGCCCACCACCGCGCGCGTGTCCCACGGGCGCGAGACGTCCAGCGGACCCATCGCCATCTCGTACAGGCGCAGGGTGTCGGCTCCGTACTCGGCGCAGATGGCCTCCGGAGTGACCGCGTTCTTCAGGGACTTGCCCATCTTGCCCAGCAGCCGGGAAACCTTCTCGCCCTGGTAGTAGTAGGCGCCGTCGCGCTCCTCCACCTCCAGTGCCGGTACGGCGATGCCGCGGCTGTCACGGTAGACGTAGGCCTGGATCATGCCTTGGTTGAACAGCTTGTGGAACGGCTCCGCGGAGGAGACGTGTCCCAGGTCGAACAGGACCTTGGACCAGAAGCGCGCGTACAGCAGGTGGAGCACGGCGTGCTCGGCGCCGCCGACGTACAGGTCGACTCCGCCGTGCGGCTGCCCCGCGCGCGGGCCCATCCAGTACTGCTCGATCTCGGGGTCGACCAGCTTCTCGGAGTTGTGCGGATCCAGGTAGCGCAGTTCGTACCAGCAGGAACCGGCCCAGTTGGGCATGGTGTTGGTCTCGCGGCGGTACTTGCGCGGACCGCGGCCGTCGCCCAGGTCCAGGGTGACGTCGACCCAGTCCTCGTTGCGCGACAGCGGCGTCTCGGGCTGGGTGTCGGCGTCGTCGGGGTCGAAGGTGCGCGGCGAGTAGTCCTCGACCTCCGGCAGCTCCAGCGGCAGCATCGACTCGGGCAGGGCGTGGGCGATACCGTCCTCGTCGTAGACGATCGGGAAGGGCTCGCCCCAGTAGCGCTGGCGGCTGAACAGCCAGTCGCGCAGCCGGAAGTTGACGGTGCCGGCGCCGACGCCGGTCCGCTCCAGCCACGCGGTGATGCGCTCCTTGGCCTCGCCGACGCCCAGGCCGTCCAGGGAGACCTGGTCGTTCGAGGAGTTGATGATCTTCGCGTCGTAGGAGGCGAAGGCGTCCTCCCACGTCGAGGTGTCGGTTCCCCGGCCGTCGGTCGGCTCGACGATGCACCGGATCGGCAGCTCGAAGGCGCGCGCGAACTCGAAGTCACGCTGGTCGCCCGCCGGAACGGCCATGATCGCGCCGGTGCCGTAGCCCATCAGCACGTAGTCGGCGATGAAGACGGGGACCTGCTCGCCGTTGACCGGGTTGGTCGCGTACGCGCCGATGAAGACGCCGGTCTTGTCCTTGGCCTCGGCCTGTCGCTCGACGTCGGACTTGGAGGCGGCCTGTGCGCGATACGCGGCGACGGCCTCGGTCGGGGTCGCGTGGCCGCCGGTCCACACGTGGTGCGTGCCCTCGGGCCAGGCGTCCGGGGTGAACTTCTCGACCAGCGGGTGCTCGGGCGCCAGCACCATGTAGGTCGCGCCGAACAGGGTGTCGGGGCGCGTGGTGAAGACGGTGACGTGCTCGCCGTCGATCGGGAAGCCGACGCGGGCGCCCTCGGAGCGGCCGATCCAGTTGCGCTGCTGCAGCTTGATGGCCTCGGGCCAGTCCAGCGCGTCCAGGTCGTCCAGCAGGCGGTCGGCGTAGGCGGTGATGCGCATGTTCCACTGGCGCAGCTTGGCCTTGAAGACCGGGTAGTTGCCGCGCTCGGAGCGGCCGTCGGAGGTGACCTCCTCGTTGGCCAGCACGGTGCCCAGTCCGGGGCACCAGTTGACGGGCGCGTCGGAGGCGTAGGCCAGGCGGTACTCGCTCAGGACGTCGGCGCGCTCGATGTCGCTCAGCTCGCTCCAGGAGCGGTCGCCGGGCAGGTCTCGCTCACCGGACTCGAAGCGGGCGACCAGTTCGGCGATCGGGCGGGCCTGCTTCGCCTCGTCGTCGTACCAGGAGTTGAAGATCTGCAGGAAGATCCACTGGGTCCACTTGTAGTACTCCGGGTCGATCGTGGCGAACGACCGGCGCTTGTCGTGGCCCAGGCCCAGCGCGCGGAGCTGGGACTTCATGTTGTTGATGGCGGCTTCGGTGGTGATCCGGGGGTGCTCGCCGGTCTGCACGGCGTGCTGCTCCGCGGGCAGGCCGAAGGCGTCGAAGCCCAGGGTGTGCAGGACGTTGTGGCCCGTCATCCGCTGGTAGCGGGCGAAGACGTCGGTCGCGATGTAGCCCAGGGGGTGACCGACGTGCAGGCCCGCACCAGAGGGGTACGGGAACATGTCCATGATGAACTTCTTGGGCCGGGCGACGACCGCGGGGTCGCCCGCGAGGTCGCCCGTCGGGTTCGGCGCCGCGTAGGTGTTCTCGGCGTCCCAGACGTCCTGCCAGCGTGCCTCGATGTCGGCTGCCATGGCGGCCGTGTACCGGTGCGGCGCGGCCACCTCTGCGGTGGCAGCGGGGTTCGTCTCGCTCATGTCCTCAAAGCTCCATCGATCGTCTCTGCCAGCGGCTGCCACTCAGGAAACGAAAAATCCCCTCGCACAGGAGGGGACGCCGCGCCGATTCCGAACCATCCGGTTCTCCGGCGTTCGGGACTGATCAGCGCGGCTCGCTAAGCAGAAGGCGTACGGCACGCATGGCCTCAGGGTACCGCAGGGCTTGAGCAAGCCGCGACGCGCTTGCGTATGCCTGGTCGACACGTGCGTACCGCACCCACAACTGAACCAAGGTCAGGGATTACTTCGCGTAACAGCCACTAAGGGACACTGCTGTGGCCACATTGTCCTTTGATAACAACGCAATAACTCAAACCTCGTACCCATCGGTATGGCGCCCACTTAGAGTTCGGCATCGGGACCGCTTTCCCGAACTGCTCGGAGTTGCCCCCATGAACCCTCGTCGTAGTAACAGCTCGCTCCCCCAGCCGGGCCGGTCGGCCTACGGGGTGGCGTCCGCTGTCGTCCTGCTTCTCATACCCGTGGTGGTGCTGGTCGGAGGCGACCAGTTCCGCGAGTTCCTGAACTTCGGCGCGGGTGTGCTGTCCCTCGTCTCGCTCAGCTGCTCGGTGATCTGGGGCCTGGTCGCCCAGGACCGGATCTTCCTCAACACGCGCCAGCGGCTCATCGGGCAGGCCGTGCACCGGACGACGGCGGTCGCCTCGATCGCGTTCCTGCTGCTGCACATCACCACGAAGATCGCGCTGGACCACACGCAGTTCATCGCCGCGGTCGTCCCGTTCTCGCTCGGCGTCACCGGGACCGCCGGCCTGATCGGCCTCGGCTCGCTGGCCGGACTGTTGATGATCTTCGTGGGTATCACCGGCGCGCTGCGCAGCCGGTTCGCCTCGCCGGCGCCGGTGGCCGCCCGCTGGCGGGCCATGCACATGCTGGCCTACCCGGCCTGGTGTGCCGCGCTGATCCACGGACTCTACGCGGGTCGAGCGGCCAAGCCGATCTTCACCATCATCTACAGCCTGTGCCTGCTGGGCGTCATGGCCGTCCTCGCGCTGCGCTCGTCACCGCGCCCCTTCAAGCGCAAGGTCGCCGACCGCATCGC
>NZ_MUBA01000681.1 GCF_002154575.1 Streptomyces bobili | reverse complement strand
TGTCCATCCGGCTGCACCGCCTTCCGCTCCCCCGAGCATCCCCGTCCCAACGATCAAGGAAGGGTACTCCGGTAGCGGTCGGCGGTGCAGCCGGATGGACAGGGTCGTTTCTCAACTCTGCGAGCCCGGACGGCCGTTCTCGGTGACGAGGGCGGGCGGAGTGAGCGGATTCATAGCGGTGACGTCGCGGGGGGCGATCGAGAAGCCCTGCCAGTGCACCGGCATGGGCTGCTGGTCCTCGTCCCGAGCGACATGGTGGAAGCCGACGTTCACCCAGGCCACCGGGTGGGTGAGGGCCTGTCCGTTCACCCATTTGTCGACGGTGGCGGGATGCCGGGGAGCGCACAGGCGGAGGTTGTTGTTGGCGTACTGCTCACACTTGTTGTACTGCGTGAAGTAGACGTCGTGCCGGGTGAAGGCGCGTCCCGGGTACTTGCTGCTGACGCCGGGGACGATCTCGTACGAGCGCGGGTGGCCGTCCTTGTTCTTGCCCGTGGTGCTGACCACGCGCCACCAGCGCATGTTCTTGGCGTCGCCCGCGAGTTCCTTGGTGACGGGGGTGCGGGTGGTCTTGTTGGTCGGGGCCTGGGCGCCGGCGGCGGGCGGGCTGACCACCGAGTCGTACTGCTCGACCTTGTTCTTCGAGGAGCCGTCGAGGCCGAAGTCGAGCCGCCAGAACACGTTGTGGTTGTGGCTGGTGGAGTAGGACGTGGCGCCCTTGCCTATCGGCCAGCCGCGGCCGTCACCCGCGTCGTAGTCGAAGGGCGAGAGGCTGCCGGTGGCGCCGACGTTCATGGAGACGGTGCCGTCGTCGGCGAACCGCCACTCGGTGATGTACTCGTACCAGCTCACCTTGTTGACGGTGTAGACGAGCAGGTCCTTGCCCTGGGACTGGTAGACCTTCCCGGAGTCGGTCTGCATCCGGTAGGCGTGACCGCGGGCCCGGGTGGTGGTGCACAGGCCCTTGATGTTGGGGTTCTCGGAGTTGTAGGCATCCGGGACCTTCACGGTCTTGATGGTGCCGCCGGGGCATTCGGCGGGGGTCATGTTGACCAGGCCCGCGCCGAAGTTGTAGTCGGTGATGTCGTTGTACTCGTTGGAGCCGTCGTCGTACGGCACGTGGATCTGGGCGAGTTTGGCGCTGTTGAGGACCCGGATCGGGCGGGCCTCGCCGGGCGGCTGGTAGGAGACCTTCTCCAGGACGAGTCCGGACTTGGACTCGAAGCGCCAGCACATGCTCCAGGTCGTGCCGTTGGAGAGCTTCTGCTGGATGCGGTAGGCGGCGCTGCAGTCCGGGGCGGCCGCGGGGGCCGTCTTCGGGTGGGCGGTGGCCGGGGCGGTGCCCGTCGCGGACGCTCCGGCGGCCAGTGCGACCACGGACAGGCCGAGGGCCGCGCCTCTGCGGACGCGGCGGGTGCCGGGCGGCCGGTGGCCGCCGTTCGGGTGGTTCAGGCGCATGAGGACAGGACTCCCTGTGCGTCACCCTCCCGAGACAGGGCGGCGCGGCCCGGCGCGGGAGGCGTGAGTCGGAAAAGTGGACGAAGGGGCGCTCAGCGGGTGAGAGCGGCCACCTTGCGGGTGCTGAGGTCGATCACCAGGGACCGGGTGTCGATCCACGGGCCGTTCTTCACCTTGAGCAGCAGCCGCGCGCAGCGGTGGATCCCGCAGCTGTCGAAGGCGGCGGGCTGGGCGCCCGGCACCGCGCGGTACACCATGCTGGAGAGCTGGAGCTGGTCCGGTGAGGTGAGTGCCTTGCCGGTGGCGTCCTTGTAGTCGGCGCGCAGGCCCGCGCCGAGCGGGTCGGCGATCAGCAGCGTGGCCGCCTCGGTGTTCTCGGCGCGGCTGAGCGGCGGCTGGACGCCCTGTCCGCTGCCGGTGGCCTCGACCTTGCCGGTGTCCAGGTTGACGGTCCTGGTGACGAGGGTGTCGTCCTTGTAGTCGTAGAAGCTGACCTCGGCGCGCCGGGGGGCCGAGGGGTCGTCCACCTCGTCCGCCTCCGGGTCGGCGAGGTCCACGCCGAGGGGCTGCGGGCCCCGGTCGCCGTCGACGTCCTGGCTGGCGTTGAAGAGCTGCCTGCTGAGCGCGATGCGCTCGACGCGGGCGATCTCGTCGTCGGTCAGCGGGTCGCGCCCGGTGCCCCGCTCGCCCTCGGCGGGCGCCTGCTCGACGACCCCGGGCGCCACCGCCGCGGAGCCGCCCTGCTGCCCCGTGCCCCCCTGGCCGGCGCCCTGCTGCCCCGCCGCCGTCTTCTCGCCGGAGCCCCCCGCCGTTCCTTCCGCCCCTGCCGTGCCCGGCAGGGTGATCGCGATCATCGCGGCTGTCGCGGCCACCGCGACGGCCGCGCCTGCCACCACCTTGCCCAGGTGGCGACGCACTGTCGTGCGCACATCTTCCCCCTACTCCCCCTGTGCCCCGGGAGTACGTTGTAAGCCCCACTGGTTCGGCGTACGCCGTATGGGGCGTACGCACTGGTCGCTCGGTAAGAGGGACGTAAGTCACAGGTGGTTCCCTCACTTTCCGGGAGACTCGGTGCGAAGGCGTCCCCGGCGGAGCGGCACACCTGGAAGAGTCGTATCCATGCAGGTCTGGCCTGGAGAGGCATATCCCCTCGGCGCCACGTACGACGGCGCCGGTACGAACTTCGCGGTCTTCTCGGAGGCCGCGGACCGAGTAGAGCTGTGTCTGCTGCACGACGACGGCTCGGAGACGGCGGTGGAACTTCGCGAGAGCGACGCCTTCGTGCGGCACGCGTACGTGCCGGGCATCATGCCGGGGCAGCGCTACGGCTTCCGGATGCACGGTCCGTACGCGCCCGAGCGCGGCTCGCGGTGCAATTCGGCGAAGCTGCTGCTCGACCCGTACGCGAAGGCGATCAGCGGTGCGGTGACCTGGGGCGAGGAGGTGTACGGCTACCACTTCGGGGCCCCCGACAAGCGCAACGACCTCGACTCGGCGCCCCACACGATGACGTCGGTCGTGGTCAACCCCTACTTCGACTGGGGCGACGACCGGCGCCCGCGCACCGAGTACCACCACACGGTGCTCTACGAGGCGCACGTCAAGGGCCTCACCATGCGCCACCCGGCGCTGCCGGAGGAACTGCGCGGCACCTACGCCGCCCTCGCGCACCCGGCGATCATCGAGCACCTCACCGAGCTGGGCGTCACGGCACTGGAGCTGATGCCCGTACACCAGTTCGTCAACGACCACCGTCTGGTCGACATGGGCCTCAACAACTACTGGGGCTACAACACGATCGGCTTCTTCGCCCCGCACAACGCGTACGCCTCCTGGGGCGACCGCGGGCAGCAGGTGCTGGAGTTCAAGTCGGCGGTGCGGGCGCTGCACGAGGCGGGGATCGAGGTGATCCTCGACGTGGTCTACAACCACACCGCCGAGGGCAACCACCTGGGTCCGACGTTGTCCTTCCGGGGCATCGACAACGCGCAGTACTACCGGCTGGCGGACGACCCGCGGTACTACACGGACACCACCGGGACCGGGAACTCGCTGCTCATGCGGTCCCCGCACGTGCTCCAGCTGATCATGGACTCGCTGCGGTACTGGGTCCTGGAGATGCATGTCGACGGGTTCCGCTTCGACCTCGCGGCGACCCTGGCCCGCCAGTTCCACGAGGTGGACCGGCTGTCGTCGTTCTTCGACCTGGTGCAGCAGGACCCGGTGGTCTCCCAGGTGAAGCTGATCGCCGAGCCGTGGGACGTGGGCGAAGGCGGCTACCAGGTGGGGAACTTCCCGCCGCTGTGGACCGAGTGGAACGGCAAGTACCGCGACACCGTCCGGGACCTGTGGCGGGGCGAGCCGCGCACGCTCGCGGAGTTCGCCTCGCGGCTGACCGGCTCCTCCGACCTGTACCAGGACGACGGGCGCCGGCCGCTGGCCTCGATCAACTTCGTGACCTGCCACGACGGGTTCACCCTGCGCGACCTGGTGTCGTACAACGACAAGCGCAACGAGGCCAACGGCGAGGACAACCGGGACGGCGAGAGCCACAACCGGTCCTGGAACTGCGGGGTGGAGGGCGACACCGACGACCCGGACGTGCTGGAGCTGCGGTCCCGGCAGATGCGCAACTTCATGGCGACGCTGATGCTGTCGCAGGGCGTGCCCATGATCAGCCACGGCGACGAGGTGGCGCGCACCCAGCACGGCAACAACAACGCGTACTGCCAGGACAGCGAGCTGGCGTGGGTGGAGTGGCCCGACCCCGAGGGGGAGGGCGACGAGATGCTCGACTTCACCCGGGCGATCGTGCGGCTGCGCAAGGAGCACCCCGTGTTCCGCCGCCGCCGCTTCTTCCACGGACGGGCCGTGGAGGGGACCCACGACGATCTGTCGGACATCGCGTGGTTCACGCCGGAGGGCAAGGAGATGGCCCAGCGGGACTGGAACTCGTCGCAGGCCTCGACCCTGACGGTGTTCCTCAACGGCAACGCCATCTCCGAGCCGGGCTCGCGCGGGGAGCGGATCACCGACGACTCCTTCCTGCTGATGTTCAACGCCTCCCCCAGGACCCTGGAGTTCGTGGTGCCGGTCGACCACGGCCGCCAGTGGCAGGTGGTCGTGGACACGGCGAACCCGCAGGCGGTGCAGCGGGGTGCGGGCGTGAAGGTCGCGGCCGGGGACCGGCTGACGCTGGTGGACCGGAGCATGACCGTCCTTCAGCGGCCCGCGTAGGGGCTCGTGCAGGGGCTCGCCCGGCCGCCGGCCGGTGGGCGGGATGACAGAAATGGGGGCAGGGCGGGTACGTAGGTCTGCATGACCTCTGAGCGCCCTGTCCCCGTCGTGCCCACGGCCACCTACCGGCTCCAGCTCCAGCCCGGGTTCCCGTTCGAGGCCGCGGCGGCGGCCGTGCCCTACCTGGCCTCGCTCGGCGTGTCGCATCTGCATCTGTCGCCGGTGCTGGAGGCCGTGCCCGGCTCCGCCCACGGCTACGACGTGGTCGACCACGCGCGCGTGCGGGCGGAGCTGGGCGGCGAGG
>NZ_MUBA01000680.1 GCF_002154575.1 Streptomyces bobili | reverse complement strand
AACATCGGATCGCCGACATGATCGATGTTTGCGTAAACATGCCGAGGCCGCCAGAGATCGAGCCCCCCACGCCGTCGAACAGAGCAGCCTCCCGACCCGAAAGGCCAGGCCGATGCGCCCCACCCCCGCCGGCACCCGCCGCACCCCCCGCCTGCGAGCCGCCCTCCTCGCCCTGCTGATCGCGGGGGCGGGCACCAGCCTC
Source organism: Streptomyces bobili (assembly GCF_002154575.1). Classification (GTDB taxonomy): domain Bacteria; phylum Actinomycetota; class Actinomycetes; order Streptomycetales; family Streptomycetaceae; genus Streptomyces; species Streptomyces bobili. The sequence goes on along the minus strand of NZ_MUBA01000680.1, from coordinate 2,268 downwards.
TCCGGCGCTCCCGCCCAGGCCGCCCCGCGCATGGACACCAGCCAGTTCAAGGGCGTCAACTGGGCCGACCCGCGGGACAACTTCGCCGACGATCCGGTCGTCCTGTCGGGCCTGTCGCTGTCCGACAGCTACGCCCAGACGTACACCAAGTCGAGCCGGGTGATATCGGCGTTCCGCGCCAACCTCGGCGCCAACACGGTACGGCTGCCGATCAACCCGTACACGGTGAACGGCACCTACTGGAAGTCGTACCGCGCGGTCATCGACGCGGCCTCCGCCAAGGGCTTCAAGGTCATCCTGTCGTACTGGGAGGGCACCGGCCCCCGCAAGGACGGCTTCATCGACGACCAGGCCACCTACTGGCCCATGTGGAACACGGTCGTCAAGGCGTACAAGAGCGACCGGAACGTGTACTTCGAGCCGATGAACGAGCCGCACGGCTACACCGACACCGAGTGGGCCGACCTCGCCGCGAAGTGGCTGGACACCTACGCCTCGGTGCCGCGCAACCGCGTCTTCGTCAGCGGCGCCGGCTACAACGACCACGTCACCACCGTCTGCGCCGACCCGCGCCTGAAGGGCACCTACCTCTCCCTGCACCACTACGGGTTCTGGAAGGAGTACGCCACCTACGACCAGTGGGTGGCCGACCTCAAGGTGCGCATCGGCGACTGTGCGAACCGGACCGTCGCCGACGAGTTCGGCGCCCACATGACGACCGGCTTCGACTACAACAAGCCGGCGCCGGACAACAACTTCGTCAACTACATGCAGGCCGTCACCGACACCTTCCGCGAGCTGAAGATGGGGTCGGTCTACTGGCCGGGCCTGCGCACCGGTGACACGTACTCCCTGCAGACCCTGACGGGCGACCCGTCCCGCCCCTGGCTGGAGACCACCAACCAGTCCGGCGCGGACCGCCTCGCCTGGGCGTGGGGCCGCGGCAAGGCCGTCCGCCCCTAGGGCCTCTCGTTCGGATCATGCCGGGCTCGTCGCGCACCGCCCGGCGCCCGGCGCCCGTGAGCGTGCTCGGGGGAGGGACCCGCATCCTCCCCCGGGCGCGCTCACGCTCGGCGAACGCCCGCGCACATTCACCAACACCTCCGATCGTCACCGAACAACTCCGAAGGACGGAAGTGAGGGAAACCCTGACCGTTCGCCGGTGCTGGGCTAGCCTCTTCTTCTCTTGAGGCGAACTGACGTACGTCGAAAACCACTTCGGGGAAATTCCGTGTCAGATCAGCGGCCGTCGCCATCGGATCCGGCGACGAGCGAGGCCGCCGCGCTGCGGCAGGCCGGGACCTCACCCCTGCGTCCGGGCGACCCCGAACAGGTCGGCCCCTACGTCCCGTTGGCCCTGCTGGGCAGCGGCGGCATGGGGCGCGTCTACCTGGCGCGCCCGGTCGACGACAGCCCCGGCCTGGTCGCCGTGAAGGTGATCCGGCCGGAGTACGCGGAGGACCCCCGGTTCCGGCGGCGGTTCGAGCGCGAGGCGGCCGTGCACGCCAGGCTGCGCACCCCGCACGCGCCGAAACTGTGCGGCACCGGCTTCCGCGACGAACTGCTGTGGATGGCCACCGAGTACCTCCCCGGACCCGACCTCGCGGAGTCCGTACAGGAGGACGGAGCCCTCGCCACCGTCACGGTCTGGCAGGTCGCGGACCAACTCGCGCGCGCCCTGTGCGAACTGGCCGACGCGGGCATCGTCCACCGCGACCTCAAGCCGTCCAACGTGCTGCTCACCGTCCGCGGCGCGCACGTCATCGACTTCGGCATCTCCAAGGCGGTGGACGCGAGTTCCCTCACCGGCACGGGCAACCGGGTCGGAACGCCCGCCTACATGTCCCCCGAGCACCTCAGGACCGGCCACTCCGACACGGCCTCGGACGTGTTCTCGCTGGCGGGGACACTGGTCTTCGCGGCGTCCGGGCGCGCCCCGTTCGGCGACGGCACCGGCGTCGACGTCATGCACCGGGTGGCCTTCGAGGAGCCCAACCAGGAACTGCTCGGCGAGATCTCCTCGGCGGACCCGGCGCTCGGCGCACTACTGTCGGCCTGCCTGGCCAAGGAGCCCGAGCAGCGCCCCACCCCGGCCGAACTCCTCGAAACGGCGGCACGCCACGCCGGCCCGCCCGGCTGGCCCGACCCGCTGGGCAGCAGGGTGCTGGCCCGGCAGCGGGCGTACGAGACGCTGTTCCGCCTCCCGGTCGAACGCAAGGCCCGCTTAGCCCGCCCGGCCACGGCACCGCCCGCCACGCCCCCTCCGGC
>NZ_MUBA01000679.1 GCF_002154575.1 Streptomyces bobili | reverse complement strand
GGCATGGGGCGGCCTCCTCGGGGTGGAGTCTTCGTCGTCCGGTGGGTCCACGTTCCCAGCCGATTTAGCTTGACGTCAAGAGACTTGATATCAAGAGACTTCACATCGACACAACCACTACACTGATCGTCATGGAGGACGAGGTCGATCGACTGGTCGCAGCGTGGCGCCGGGAGCGCCCGGACCTCGACGTGGAACCGCTGGAAGTACTCAGCCGGGTGAGCAGGCTGGCGCGGCACCTGGACCGTGCACGCCGTCTGGCGTTCTCCGAGCATCACCTGGAGCCCTGGGAGTTCGACGTGCTGACCGCGCTCAGGCGCGCCGGCCCGCCCTACCAGCTCTCGCCGGGGCAGCTGCTGACGCAGACGCTGGTCACGTCGGGCACGATGACGAACCGCATCGACCGGCTGGCGAAGAAGGACCTGGTGGAGCGGCTGCCCGATCCCAGCGACCGGCGCGGTGTGCTGGTGCGGCTGACGGACGACGGCAAGGACCGCGCCGACCAGGCCCTGGCCGGTCTCCTGGAGCAGGAGCGGGCGATCCTCGCCGAGCTGTCCCACGCCCAGCGCGCCGAGCTGGCCGCGCTGCTACGCCAGCTGACCGCCCCGTTCGACAACATCCCCGGTTAGGTCCGCCGGTCCGACGCCCGCCCGCCGGGCGAGCGCGACCGCGGCGAGCGTGGAGTGCACGCCCAGCTTGCCGAGGACGTTCTGCATGTGGGTGCGGACGGTGTGCGGGGACAGGAACAGCCGCTCGGCGACCGCCTTGCGCCCCAGCCCGGCGACCATGCAGCGCAGCACCTCGCGCTCCCTCGGGGTGAGGGACTCCACGAGCCGCTCGCTCTCGGTGCGGTGCTTGCGGGCGGCCGTGAGCTCCTTGAGCACGCCCGTGAGCAGGGCGGGCGGCAGATGCGTCTCCTCGCGCAGCACCCCGCGCACGACGGTGAGCAGCCGGGACAGCGAGCAGTCCTTGGCCACCCAGCCGGACGCCCCGGCCTGCAGCGCGAGGGCCGCGCGGCGCGGGTCGTCCTTCTCGGCGAGGACGACGATCCGGACGTACGGCTGGCTGACGCGGACGCCGGCGACGAGGGAGAGCCCGTCGACGAGCCCGTCCTCGCCCACCTCCCGCACGGGTACGGCCGGCCGGACGCCGGGCAGGTTCCCGCCCAGGTCGGCGTCGACGAGCAGGACGTCGTAGCGGCGTCCCTCGGCGGCGGCGCGCTCCAGGCTGCGCAGTGCGGCCGGGCCGCTGCCGGCCGCGGAGACGTCGACGTCGGGCTCGGCCGCCAGGGCGGCGGCGAGCGACTCGGCGAAGATACGGTGGTCGTCGACGACCAGAACTCGGATACGAACCACGAAACCCCCTTCCCCAGGCTCCTTCACGGAGCCGGGGATACCCCAGGCGCGGAGAACGACGACCGGCGCGGGCACGACGCCCGGAAGGGGTGTTCGACCGCACGGCCGCCGCCGTGCAGAGAGTGCTACCCCCACCGCGGGCGTCGTACCCGACTGACTCGCCCCCTGATCAGCACCGGCCCCCACCGGTGCTGTGGAACAGCGTAGGGCTGTGCGCGGGGAGCGGAAGGCGAATGACAGAACTGGCCGTCCCGCGCGTTTATCGTGAGCCGCATGTTTCGTCTTGAGGCAGAAGTCGACAGGTCCCGGCGCGATCTGCTCCGCACGCGGCTGCGCGACACGAACACGGCGGCCTCCCCCGTCCTGCGCGCGCTGCGCGGCACGCCCGCCGAACGCGAGGCGCCGCTGCACGTGTGGGCGTCGGACGACACCGGCGCGCTGGCCGGCGGCCTGGTCGGCCACACCTGGACGGCCTGGCTGCACGTCACCTATCTCTGGGTCGACGAACGCCACCGCGGCACCGGCCTCGGCAGCCGCCTGCTCGCCGAGGCGGAACGCCTGGCCCGCGACGACCGCGGCTGCAGTCGCTCCCGCGTGGAGACCTGGGACTTCCAGGCCCCGCACTTCTACCGCCGGCAGGGCTACGAGGTCGTCTGCGTGATCGAGGACTACCCGCCGGGAATCACGGAGTACACGCTGACCAAGCGGCTGGGGTGACGGCCGGAATCCCCCGCCAAAGCCGTCGGCCCCGCACGGATGTGCGGGGCCGACGGGCTGTCCGACCGGTTCAGGCGAGGCGGCGGGCGCCCGCCGACGGGACCGCTTCGAAGACCCGGGGGGCCGTGAAGCCGGCCGCCGCGAAGGCCTCTTCGACCGCCTTGGTGATGGTGTCGACGTCGGCCGCCTCCACGAGGACGATCGCCGAGCCGCCGAAGCCGCCACCGGTCATGCGGGCGCCGAGGGCGCCGCCGGCGAGGGCGGTGTCGACGACGAGGTCCAGCTCGGGGCAGGAGATGCGGAAGTCGTCGCGCAGCGAGGCGTGGCCCTCGACCAGGACGGGCCCGATCGCCCGTGTCTCGCCGGACTTCAGCAGGGACACGACCCGCTCGACCCGCTGGTCCTCCGTGACGACGTGACGGACGAGGCAGCGGACCTCCTCCTCGTCGCCGAGCCGTTCCAGCGCCGCGTCCAGGTCGGCGTAGGCGATGTCGCGCAGGGCGTCGACGCCCAGCAGGGCGGCGCCCTTCTCGCAGCCGGCGCGGCGCTTGCCGTACTCGCCGTCACTGTGGGCGTGCTTGACCTGGGTGTCGACGACGAGCAGGCGCATGCCTTCGGCGGCGAGGTCGAAGGGGATCTGCTGCTGCGAGAGGTCGCGGGTGTCGAGGAACAGGGCGTGGCCGGCCTCGCAGCAGGCGGACGCGGTCTGGTCCATGATCCCGGTGGGGGCCCCGACGTAGACGTTCTCGGTGCGCTGGCACAGGCGGGCGAGCTGCCAGCGCGCCAGGCCCAGCTCGAACAGGTCGTTGAGGGCCAGGGCGACGACGACCTCCAGGGCCGCCGACGAGGACAGGCCCGCGCCCGACGGGACCGTCGAGGTGAGGTGGATGTCGGCGCCGGTGACCGGGTGTCCGGCCTCGCGGAGCGCCCACACCACGCCGGCCGGGTACGCCGTCCAGGCGCGGTCCGACTCCGGGGTCAGGTCGTCGAGGCGCAGCTCGGCGACGCCGTCCTCGATGTCCGCCGAGTGCAGGCGCAGACGGCCGTCCGTGCGGCGGGAGACCGCGGCGGTCGCGGTGTGCGGCAGCGCGAAGGGCATCACGAAGCCGTCGTTGTAGTCGGTGTGCTCACCGATGAGGTTGACGCGGCCGGGCGCCGCCCACACGCCCTCGGGCTCGGCCCCGTACAGCTCGACGAAGTCGGCCCTGACCTGCTGCTCTGCCCCCACTTACCGCTCCTCTGCGATCTTCTGCGTGAATTCCCACGCGTCGGCGACGATACCCGCGAGGTCCGCGCGGGACGGGTTCCAGCCGAGCCGTTCGCGGGCGGTGGCCGCCGAGGCGACCAGGACCGCCGGGTCGCCGCCGCGGCGCGGGGCCATGACCTCGGGGATCGGGTGCCCGGTGACCTTGCGGACGGTCTCGATGACCTCGCGGACGGAGAAGCCGTTGCCGTTGCCGAGGTTGCAGATGAGGTGTTCGCCGGGGGTGGCGGCCTCGACGGCGAGGAGGTGGGCCTCGGCCAGGTCGGCGACGTGGATGTAGTCGCGGATGCAGGTGCCGTCCGGGGTCGGGTAGTCGTCGCCGTAGACGGAGATGGCCTCCCGGCCGCCCTGCGCGACCTGGAGGACGAGCGGGATGAGGTGCGACTCGGGGTCGTGCCGCTCGCCCTGCGCGCCGTAGGCGCCGGCCACGTTGAAGTAGCGCAGTGACACCGCGCCGAGCCCGTGGGCGGTGGCCTCGCCGGTGATCATGTGGTCGACGGCGAGCTTGGACGCGCCGTACGGGGAGGTCGGGGCGGTCGGGTCGGTCTCGGTGATGGGGGTGCTGACCGGCTCGCCGTAGGTGGCGGCGGTGGAGGAGAAGACGAGCTTGCGCACGCCCGCCTCGCGCATGGCCCCGAGGAGGGCCATGGTGCCGCCGACGTTGTTCTCCCAGTACTTCTCGGGCTTCACGACGGACTCGCCGACCTGTGAGAAGGCGGCGAAGTGCAGGACGGCGTCGAAGGAGGCGTCGAGCCACTTCCCTGCGTCGCGGATGTCGCCCTCGACGAAGGTGGCGCCCGCCGGGACGCCCTCGCGAAAGCCGGTGGACAGGTTGTCGAGGACGACGACCTCGTGTCCCGCTTCCAGCAGATGCTGGGCGACCACGCTGCCGACGTATCCCGCCCCGCCCGTGACCAAGTACTTGCCGCTCATCAACTCGCTACCTCTCGCAGTCGCTCGGCCGCGTGCTCCGGCGGCACGTCGTTGATGAACACGTTCATGCCGGATTCGGAACCCGCGAGGAACTTCAGCTTGCCGGACGTACGGCGGATGGTGAAAAGCTCGAGGTGCAGCGCGAAGTCGTCGCGGTTGACCCCCTCGAACTCCTCCAGCGCGCCGAACGGCGCCTGGTGCCAGCCCGAGATGTACGGCGTGAGGGGCTGGTTCTCCCCGAAGATCCGGTCGAAGCGCCTCAAGAGTTCCAGATAGACCTTGGGGAACTCTGTGCGCGCGTCCTCGTCGAGGCCGAGCAGGTCGGGCACCCGGCGCTTGGGGTACAGGTGCACCTCGTACGGCCAGTGCGCGGCGTACGGCACGAAGGCGACCCAGTGTTCACCCTCCAGGACGACCCGCTCACCGGCGAGTTCACTCCGCAGGACGGCATCGAAGAGGTTCTCGCCGCCGGTGGCCTCCTTGTGCGCGGCCACCTGGCGCAGCATCAGGGCGGTGCGGGGCGTGGTGAACGGGTAGGCGTAGATCTGCCCGTGCGGGTGACCCAGAGTCACACCGATCTCGGCACCGCGGTTCTCGAAGCAGAACACCTGTTCCACGGAGGGCAGATGCGACAGCTCGGACGTCCGGTCCGTCCACGCGTCCAGGACCAGTCGCGCCTGCTCCTCGGTGAGGTCGGCGAAGGACGCGTTGTGGTCGGAGGTGAAGCAGACCACCTCGCACCGCCCGGAGTCACCGGCCAGCGAGGGGAAGCGGTTCTCGAAGACGACGGCGTCGTACGACGAGTCCGGGATCTCGCTCAACCGGTCGCCCTGCGAGGGGCACAGGGGGCACTCGTCGGCCGGCGGGTGATAGGTGCGCCCCTGCCGGTGCGAGGCGATCGCGACGGAATCGCCGAGCAGCGGGTCCCTGCGTACCTCCGAAGTGGTGACCGTGGGGTCCAGCGGACGCCGGTCCACCGCGTCGCGCACCGCGTCGTCCCGCAGGTCGTAGTAGATGAGCTCACGACCGTCGGCCAAGCGGGTCGAGGTCTTCTTCACCGCGGCTCTCCATCCGTACACCAACAAAGCGAATCAAGCTTCCAACAGAACTAAACACATCAAACCATAAACCCCCACGAGAGTCACCACCCAAGGCCGCTCGGAGTCGCCAGGGCCACCCCAGAAGGCGACCTGACGTCCACCGTCACAACCGAACAAAGACCACCAAGCGAAGTGAGCAGTGCATGCGAACCCCCACCTACCTCGCGGCCGAGCTACGGCTTCCTACCAACTGGCTCGACTACACGATCCTGGCCATCTACTTCGTGGTCGTCCTCGGCATCGGCTTCGCCGCCCGCCGCTCGGTGAAGACCAGCCTCGACTTCTTCCTGTCCGGCCGCTCCCTGCCCGCCTGGATCACCGGCCTCGCCTTCGTCTCGGCGAACCTGGCGGCCACGGAGATCCTCGGCATGGCCGCCAACAGCGCCCAGTACGGTGCGTACACCGTCCACTGGTACTGGATCGGCGCCATCCCGGCCATGGTCTTCCTAGGCCTGGTGATGATGCCCTTCTACTACGGCTCCAAGGTGCGCTCGGTCCCGGAGTTCCTGCTGCTGCGCTTCGACAAGGGCGCGCATCTGCTCAGCTCGGCCCTGTTCGCCTTCGCCGCCATCCTCATCTCCGGCGTCAACCTGTACGCCCTCGCGATCGTCGTCGAGGCGCTGCTTGGCTGGCCGCAGTGGGTGGCGATCGTGGTCGCCGGCTTCTTCGTCCTGGCGTACATCACGCTGGGCGGTCTGTCCTCGGCGATCTACAACGAGGTGCTGCAGTTCTTCGTGATCCTCGCGGCCCTGATCCCGCTCACCGTCCTCGGCCTGAAGAAGGTCGGCGGCTGGGACGGCCTCACCGACTCGCTCACGAAGTCCCACGGTGACGACTTCGTCTCCGCCTGGGGCGGCACCGGCATCGGCAGCGACAACCCGCTGGGCGCGAACTGGCTGACGATCGTCCTCGGCCTCGGCTTCGTCCTCTCCTTCGGCTACTGGACGACCAACTTCGCCGAGGTGCAGCGGGCCCTCTCCGCGAAGAACCTGTCGGCGGCCCAGCGCACCCCGCTGATCGCCGCCTTCCCGAAGATCTTCATCGTCTTCCTGGTGATGATTCCGGGTCTGGTGGCGGCGGTCCTGGTCCCGAACATCGGCACCCCGGACTCCGACCTCCAGTACAACGACTCCATCCCGTACCTGATGGAACAGCTGCTGCCCAACGGCGTCCTGGGCATCGCGGTGACCGGTCTGCTCGCCGCCTTCATGGCGGGCATGGCGGCGAACGTGTCGTCCTTCAACACGGTGTTCACCAACGACATCTGGGCCAAGTACGTGGTGCGGGGCCGCGAGGACAGCTACTACGTCGGCTTCGGCCGCCTCATCACCGCGATCGGCGTGATGGCGTCCGTCGGCACGGCCTTCCTCGCCTCCTCCTTCTCCAACATCATGAGCTACCTCCAGACGCTGTTCTCCTTCTTCAACGTGCCGATGTTCGTCGTCTTCATCGTCGGCATGTTCTGGAAGCGGGCGTCGATGAAGTCCGGCTTCTGGGGCCTCCTCGCGGGCACCACGGCCGCGATGGTCAACTACTTCGTCCTCTACAAGCAGGACGTCATCGGCATCCCCACCGACCAGGGCGCCAACTTCGTCTCCGCGATCGCGGGCTTCGTCGCGGGTGCGGTCGTCATGGTGGCGGTGTCCCTCTTCACCGCCCCCAAGCCGGCGGAGGAACTCGAGGGCCTCGTCTACGGCACCGTCTCGCCCGGCATGGCCGAGCCGCCCGCCGCGGGCGACGACGCCTGGTACCGGCGGCCGGCGCTGCTGGGCTGGGGCGCGATCATCCTCGCCGCCGCCTGCTACATCCCGTTCTCGTTCTAGGCCCGACCGCGGGAGGATGGAAAGACCATGTCCGAGTCCGAGCAATTCGAACCGTCCGAGCGGGCGGAAGCGGCCGAGCGGCTGCGCAAGGCCGGCTACTCCGAGGCCGACGTCCAGCGTGAGGTCTCCGAACTGGAGCAGAAGTCGGCGACCGCCGCCCGCATCTTCGACCTGCGCCGCATCATCGGCGGCCTGTTCGTCGTCTACGGCGTCATCGTCACGATCGCCGGCCTCACCGACAGCGACGCGGAGATCGACAAGGCCCAGGGCATCAACATCAACCTGTGGACCGGCCTGGGCATGCTGGCCCTCGGCATCTTCTTCCTCGCCTGGCTGAAACTACGGCCCACGGCAGCCCCGACCCCGCCACCGTTGCCGCCGGAGGCGGCGGAGGCCGCGGAGCGGCGGGACTGAGGGGCGGTTGGTTTCGGGTGTGGGGCCGGGGTCCGGCCCCACACTGTGCGGGGCACGGGTGAAGGTGCCCCAGCCGCAGCCGCGCGCGGCTCACCGGGCGGCGAAGAGCCAGGGGTTGCGCGCCTCGCCCTGCGCGTCGGCAGCAGCGTCAGGAGCCGTCGGCATCGAACAACTGCTCCGCGTCACTCACATCCATGGCCCGTCGCGCCCAGAGCGTGAGCAGATCCTCGTCGGTGCACGTCTCGACGCGGTGCCGAACCGCGTCGGAGACAGGGACACCCCGCCATTCAAGGATGTTCAGGGTCATCTCGGCACCCTTCTCGACCCTTCCCTCTCCCCTTCCCTCCCCGCGCACCGACTCCGCGAGCGGGTGCCGCCAGAAGTACTGCATCGCTGTCATCAGGTCCCTCCACATGTGCTGTGCCTGGGGATCCGCCAGGCAGGAGTCGACGAACTGCACGAAGACCGCGGCGGTGTCCGCGTCGAGCGTCTTCAGGGCGGCCACCAGTGATTCCAGTATGCCCGCGACGTGTGGCCCACGGCCGTGTGTCATCGCCGAAAGCACCGCGAGGGCCGGGTCCTGCTCGGCCTCCGATGCCTTCGCGATGACGGGCACGTTGTCCGGCCCGAGGACGAACGGACGCACCGTCAGCGACGGGCACCCTCGCACCCCGAGGTGGATCGGCTCGGCCGCCCAACGGGCCGTGGCACTGTTCTGCGTGACCACGATCAGCACCGGCTCGCAGCGGTACTTCTCGTACAGATAGCTGAGGTAGTACGGCCAGCTTCCGCGCTTCCTCTCGTCCGGCTTCCCCTGCGACTCCACCACCAGCAGGTACGCCCCCTCGTCGGTCTCCGCCCGCAGCAGCGTGTCCACGCGCCGCTCGATGGGCTCGATCTCGGTGAGGTCGATGTTCATGCCGGCGAAGTCGTGCGGCTCGGGGAAAGGGATGCGTAACACCTGTTGCAGGGCACGGGTCAGCAGCGCGGGATCCTTCTGGAAGATCCGGTGCATGGCCTCGTGTGACGAGCCGACCATCGGCTCTCCTTTCTGTGCGATGTGATCAACGAGTTATGCCGCCGGCAAGTCACACCACACGTACTTGCCCCGG
>NZ_MUBA01000068.1 GCF_002154575.1 Streptomyces bobili | reverse complement strand
GTCCTGGAGGTCGCGGGCGCGCAGCACCATCGCCGTGTGGTCCATCGGCTGCATCTCCTTGATGTCCGCGCCCGCGACCTCCAGGACGCCTTCACGGCGGTGGCCCGCATTCCCAAGCCCGTGGTGGCGGCCGTGACCGGTTACGCCCTGGGCGGCGGCTGCGAGCTGGCGCTCTGCGCCGACTTCCGGATCGCCGCGGACAACGCGAAGCTGGGGCAGCCGGAGATCCTGCTCGGTCTGATCCCGGGCGCGGGCGGCACCCAGCGGCTGTCCCGGCTGATCGGCCCGTCCAAGGCGAAGGACCTCATCTTCACCGGACGCACGGTGCGGGCGGACGAGGCGCTGACGCTGGGCCTGGTGGACCGCGTCGTCCCGGCCGGCGAGGTGTACGCGCAGGCGCACGCGTGGGCGGCGAAGCTGGCGCAGGGGCCGGCGATCGCGCTGCGGGCGGCGAAGGAGTCGATCGACACCGGCCTGGAGACGGACATCGAGACCGGCCTCGCGGTGGAGCGGAACTGGTTCGCCGGCCTCTTCGCGACGCCCGACCGGGAGACCGGCATGCGCAGCTTCGTGGAGGAGGGGCCGGGCAAGGCGAAGTTCCGGTGACACCGCGCTCCTCGCAGCGTGGGGCGGGGGCGGCGTGAGACTCGTCTCGCCGAATCGCCCTGTGAAGCCTTGCAATTGACGGGGTGTCTTACCCGGTTCCCTCGATGGAGCGGTTCCTCGGAACCTTAAGGCGGCCCTAAGCCTGCCCGCGTCGAGGGAGTCCGGCAATTGCCCGCGAATGACGCCGAACGAGCCGTTGCCGCAGGTCGGCCGGGCTGCACTCCGCTCCGAACTGCCTCTGGCATATGCCGATAGCCTCCTGCGGAATGGGTGCTTCCGGGGGGCGTATTCCCCCGGAACGGCCCCGCGGGAGGTCCAGGGCCGCCATGATGGAGGGCATGGCGGGGCTGGAGGGTATCGAACAGCCGCGGGGGCACGAGCGCGTGGCCGCGGCACGCTGGTCGCCTGCGGCCGAGGACGAACGGGCGCTCAACGCACTGGAGTTGTTCGGTGATCCCACGGACGCCGAGGTGCAGTTGCCGTCCCGCCCCGAATCCGCCGCCACGGCCCGGCGCCTCACCCAGGTCATCGTCCTGCGCCGCTGGCAGCTCAGCCCCAAGATGACCGAGGACGCCGTCTTACTCGTCTCGGAACTCGTCGGCAACGCCGTACGCCACACCGGTGCCCGTGTCTTCGGACTGCGCCTGCGCAGGCG
>NZ_MUBA01000678.1 GCF_002154575.1 Streptomyces bobili | reverse complement strand
CCCCCACCCGTCCTCCTTCCCTCGCTCTTCCTCTCTCCGACGTCCACGATCACGAGCACCGGCGCCCGGGTCGTCACCCCAGCCGCCCCGGCCACCCTGTCGGGCCCGCCGATCCTGTCGGGCCCGCCCTCCGCGATGTTCCGCACCTCCCCGTTGATCAGCACCGAATCCGGGGTCATGTGGTTGCCCGTCACCTTGGGCCGGGCAAGCCGCGGGTCCGAGGTCAGCTCCACCTCGGCGGTGACGGTGGCGTACTCGCGCGCCAGCACCGGCACCGGTCCTCTCCGCAGATCGGCTCCATGCAGCCCGGCGGACACCCCGGCGGCGGCCGCGCAGAGCAGCACCGCGGCCCCGGCAGTCCGCGACCACCCGTACCGAGCGCCCGCCGTCCGACTCCGCACCGGACCCGGTGGCCGACTCCGCACCAGACCCGGTGGCCGACCCTGCCCTGGACCCGGTGGCCGACCCTGCGCACTCCCCTGCGCCCGGTCCCTCGGCACGTTCGGCGCGCGTCCCCTCGGCCTCTCCAAGAGAGGCTCACCGCGGACCGGTGTCCGGTCCCTTCCACCCTCCGCCGGCAGCGGCGCCCCGCCGGCGACGGATGCCCGCCCTCTCCGCGCCCAGCTCCCCCAGCCGCCCAGGAGCACCCCGGCCACGAGCACGCAACCGAGCGCCAGGCCACCCGCCAACTGGGGCGAGGCGTCCAGCATCACCGCCGCCGTGGCCCAGGCGGCGAGCGCAGGCGGCACGAGCCGCAGATCGACCGGCCCTTCCCGACGCGGGTGGGAAGCCCCGAGCCGGCTCCCGGAAGCGGCATGCACGGCTCGGCGCGCACGCGGTGGGGCATCGGCCCCGGCCGGCGTTCCTGGCCCGGCCCGGGTCACCGCCACACTCCCGTCCGCCGTGACAGCCCCGCCCACCGCCGGATCCGCCGGGCGGGCCCCGCCTTCTGGAGCTTCCTCGCCCCTCATGGCCGCACCAGATCGCGCAGATCGGAGAATCGTCGCTCGCCGATGCCGTTGACCTCACGCAGTTCGTCGACGGATCGGAACCCACCGTGCTGCGTCCGGTAGGCGACGATGTGCTGCGCCAGCACGGGACCCACTCCCGGCAGCGTGTCGAGCTGGTCCACGGTGGCCGTGTTGAGGGAGACGGGAGCCGGCGGACCCCCGCCC
>NZ_MUBA01000677.1 GCF_002154575.1 Streptomyces bobili | reverse complement strand
GGCGGGTGCAGCCGGGCCCGTGGACCTGGCCGTCGCTGTGGCGCCAGAACGAGCAGCACGGCGTGAGCGGCTGGACGGTCTCGCCGGCCTCCAGTCGTGCCGTCCGCTGCGCCTCCACCTGGGCCCGCCGGTGGGCGCGGCGGGCGCTGGCGTCGACGATGAGGAGGCTGGGCGCGGTGCAGGCGACGAGGGCGGCGAGCCACCACCGGTGCTCGACGAGGAGGACGGTCGCGGAGGCGAGTTCGCCGAGGGCGAGGGCGCGGCAGGTGTGGGCGGTCCACTGGTGTCCGGTCATAGGTAGCTCCCGGTGGGGACGGTGCGGGCGTGGCGGAGAGCTTTGCGTGGGGCGCGCTGGTCGGTGAGGTCCGCGAGTTCGGCGCGCCGCACGTCGGTGGGGGTGGGGATGCGGTCGCTGGGCTGGTGGTCGGTGGTCCAGTTGGGGGCGCAGTCGAGGGCGAGCTGCCCGGCCGCCTCGATCGCGGCGCGACGGAGGGGCATCAGGCCGCCTCCTCGTAGTCGGGTCGCGTGCGGCGGGCGATACGGCGTGCGGTGGTGAGGCTGACGGCCCAGGAGGGGCGGACGATGCTGCGCCAGGCACCGCGGACGGCCCAGGTGCCGAGGGCGCAGCCGGTGAGGAGGAAGATCGTGAGGGCGGCACCGAGGACGGTGATCCATCCGAGGGCCCACCAGCCGAGGGTGATCAACGTGTCGATGGCTTCGGCGATCAGCACGGCTGCTCCGTGTGTTCGGGGCCGTCGAGGGCCTTGCACACGGCCCTGATGACATCGGCCGGGTCCTCATACGAGCCGGGGTCGCAGGCGACGAGACGTACGCGGGTGTTGGCGTCCCTCGCTGCCTTCCACTGCCGGTTGCGGAGGCTGATCTGCGCCCACAGGTTCTGAATGGTGGTGGGGTCGCCGCCGAGGGAGCGGATGCCGGCGCGGAGGGTACGCAGCTCGGCCTCGGCGATGTCGGCGCGGAGTCGCAGCTTCTTCGTCTCGGCATCCGGCGGCGGCAGTACCTCGCGGCCGACGTAGGCGGCGACGCGGACGGCGATCGTTGCGGTGAGGTCTGCGGTGCCTTCGGGTCCGCCGAGGCGGATGGGTGTGTCTTGGATGGCGGAGGCGATGACGCGGACGAGTGGGGCGAGTTCGGCGCGGATCTGGGCGTCGGTGAGGCGCTGAGTGTCGGCCATGGTCAGGCTCCTGACGGTGTGGTGTGATCGGGAGTGCGGCCAGCCGCGGCTCCAACGCGGCCGGCCGTCCTGCTGCTCACGCGCAGATCACGCACCGGTGATCCGCGATCTCGTTGTCGTGGCACGCGTCGACACAGCGCCGGCAGAACGCGGTCGTGCCGTGCTGGGCGTGTCCGGCGAAGCGGGTGTCCGCCGGGTCGAAGGCGGTACGGCACTTCCCGCACGCGGCCGGCTGCTCGCTGGTCTTCGGCGCCGCGTGCTCCGGGCAGAAGTCGTCACCGTCGCTGGTGTGCTCCCAGCCCTCGTTCTGCACCAGGTGCTGGCGGGCCACGCCGAGGCGCTCCCGGCTGGTCATGTCCTCGCTGACCATGTACTCGCCGGTCCGCTCGACCCCGCAGTGGTCGCAGAACATGGTGATCCGGGACGGGTAGTAGGGGCTGTCGGGGTCGCGGAGGATCGCGGAGACGGTCTCCGGGGTGAGTGGCTGGGGTGTGGTGTTGGGCTGCATGGCTGGTTCCTTTCGGCTGGTTTCGCGTGGGGCGGCGTGTAACCGGCTCCGCGGCGGAGGCGGGTCAGGCTGCTCCGTGGTGTTCGTCGGGGTCGTTGTGGCTGTGGTTGGGCCTGTCGGGGTGGCTGCCGGTGTGGGGGTCGCAGCCGAGGTGGGTGTCGTATCCGCGGCCTGCCCAGTCGGGGTTCATGGGGCGGTCGCAGATGGTGCAGAGGGGTGTGGTGGGGGT
>NZ_MUBA01000676.1 GCF_002154575.1 Streptomyces bobili | reverse complement strand
ATCTCGGCCCGCCGGGCCGAGGAGTCGGCCGACCCGACCGGCCGGAACGACATGCTCAGCCTTCTGGCGCGGGCGCACGACGACGACGGCAAGCCGATCAGCGCGGAGGAGACGCGGAACCAGGTCCTGGTCTTCCTCGTCACCGGCCACGAGTCCACCGCCACCACCCTGGGCCTCACCCTGCACCTCCTCGCCAGTCACCCCGAGGTGCAGGCCCGCGCCCACCAGGAGGTCGACCGCGTCCTGAGCGGCCGTGAGCCCGTCGCCGAGGACCTGGAGAAGCTTCCCTACCTGACGCAGGTGCTCAAGGAGACGCTCCGCCTCTACCCCGCCGCGCCGGCCCAGGGCCGTATCGCCACCGAGGACGTGCGGGTCGGCTCCTTCACCATTCCGGCCGGCGCCGACGTGGTGGTCAGTTCCGGCGTCGTCCAGCGGCGTCCCGACATCTGGGAGGACCCCGACACGTTCGACCCGGACAGGTTCCTGCCGGAGCACGAGGCCGCGCGCCCCCGCTACGCGTGGTTCCCGTTCGGCGGTGGGCCGAGGGCGTGCATAGGCCAGCACCTGGCGATGCTGAACGCCACCCTCACGCTGAGCGTGCTGCTCCAGAACTACTCGTTCACCGCTGTCGACACCGACATTCCGCTGAACACCGGAATCACGCTGCGTCCCACCGGCCAGGTCCGCTGCAGGCTGACACCGCGAACCTGACCGCACGGGCGGCCCTGATTTACCGGACGATGTGCCGCCCCGGGAAATTCCTCTTGCTGGAGCGAATGCAATCGGGCTAGGCTGAACGGGATCTCTGAAATGGACGCCGCATTCTCTGCAGGCTGCCCCGTCGGGCCGCTGATGCCGGCCGGTATTCCTGCCCCTGGCAACATTCCACAGCTGATTCTTCCCGGGCTCGTCGCAGGATCGGATGAGTTTATTGTTCCGGCCTTGTTCCGGCGAGTCCGTCGATGCGAACAGGAGACATGAGGGTGCACAAGGAATTAGCGGTGGTGACCGGCGGTACCAAAGGCATCGGGCTCGGGCTGAGTGGCCGCCTGGTGTCGTTGGGGTACCGGGTCGTGGCGCTGTACCGGGGCGACAAGGAGTCCGCCGCCGCCGCCGAGCGCGAGTTCGGCGACTCCTTCCGGGCCCTGCGCGCGGACCTCGCGGACCCCGACGCCGTGGTCACCGTGGCGGACGAGGTGCTCGCGGAGTACGGGGCACCGAGGGTGCTGGTCAACAACGCGGGGCGGAACATCGACCGTCCCTTCCTCGACATGTCGTTCGACGACTGGGACCAGGTGATCGCGGCCAACCTGTCCGCGCCGTTCTATCTCACGCGGACGCTCGCGCCGAAGATGCTCGAGGCGGGTGGCGGGTCGGTGGTGAACGTCGCGGCCACCACGGGGATCCGCCCGCGGCTCGACGGGCTGAACTACTGCGCCAGCAAGGCGGGGCTCCTGCACTTCACGAAATGCCTCGCGATGGAACTCGCTCCGACCATTCGCGTCAACTCGCTCATTCCCGGAATGATCGACACCGAGGAGATGCGTACGCGATTCCGGACGGACGAGCCGTACTACCGCGACAAATTGCTCGATGAGATCCCGCAGCGGCGCATCGGAGATGTCGACATGATGGCCGACGCGTTGGAATTCCTGATCGGGGAGAAATCCTCATACGTCACCGGTCAAAAATTGATCGTCGACGGCGGACAGTTCATGTGGTGACTCTCGCGGCGTGAGCGAGAAGTCATCCACCCCCATCTTCCGAGAAGAGGCTGTGTACGTGCGTACTCGAATGGACCGGTACGAGGAATTTCTCTCCAAGAATTACCGGAAGGGCTTCACGAAGTCCGACGAATACTCGCTGGACGAGCTGTCCGACAGCCTGCGCACCCGTATCGCCGCAGGTCACTTCAAGCGTGTGGTCTTCACCGGCATGGGGTGTTCGGCGATCGTCTCCGACGTCGTCCGCGCCTTCTTCATCTCGACGGGCACCGAGGTGGAGTTCCACGTCTTCAACGACTACGACCACGCGTACCTGCTCCCGTCCTCCGTCATCGACGACGACCGGACCCTGATCATCCTCAGCTCCTACAGCGGCCACTCCATGGAGCCCGCGCGAGCCTTCCACGCACTCGCGCACGCCCACGACCGGATGGTCCTGCTCACCTCCGGCGGGCGCCTGGCCGAACTGGGCCGGCAGGCCGGTGTGTCCATCCTTCGCTGGGAGCTGAGCGAGCCCGACCGCGAGTACCCCCTGTTCCACGTGGGGCAGTACTTCGCCATCCTGCTGGACGTCTTCTTCCGGCTGGGCCTGGTCCCGCGGGACTTCGGCGCCGAGGTGCGGGCGCTACCGGACCACCTGGCCCACGACTTCACCGACGCCCACCGGGAGCTGGCGCGCACGGCGGCCCTGCGGAGCCAGGACGCCAACATCATCATGATCGCCTCGCCGGTGTGGCACGAGAGCCTGCTCAAGCTGGCCAAGATGCACTTCAACGAGATCGCCATGGTGCCGGCCACCCGCAACTATTTCCACGAGTTCTGCCACAGCGAGGTGGCGACCCTGTCGGACCCGACGCGCAAGCACAGCGTGCTGGTCTTCGCCGACGCGGACGACGACGAGTACACGCAGGGGAAGCGGAAGAACCTGACGGGCCTGCTCACGAGCGACCGCCCGCAGAACGCGAACATCGAGGTGATCGAGATACCCATGACGGAACCCACCTTCATGCGGAAGTACTTCACCGCCCTCGAATTCGTCCAGCACCTCACTCTGGCCCTCGGCCGCGCCCACGAGACGCAGTCGCGCAACCTCATCTCCGAGGCCGCCGGAAACCCCTGGTACCACGGCGACACCATCCTCGCGGAAGCGGCCGGCCGCTAGTTCGTCACGACGAGCCGGAGCACCGTCTCCTCCCCAAGCGAGCTACGGACAATAAGGAGTGTTGGGTCAGTGAACAACCAGGTTCCGACGGTTGCCGAGACCGACGTCGCGATCATCGGCATGGCCGGGCGCTTCCCCGGCGCCGACGACCTGGACTCCTTCTGGCGTCTGCTGAGCGAGGGCCGCGAGGGCATCACCCGCTTCAGCCGCGAGGAGCTGGCCGCGGCGGGGGTGCCCGCCCGGCTGCTGGACGACCCGCAGTACGTCCCCGCGCACGGGGTCATCCCGGACGTCGACCTGTTCGACACCGGGTACTTCGAGTTCACCCCGGCCGAGGCCGCGATCACCGACCCGCAGCACCGCATCCTGCTGACGGCCGGCCACGCGGCCCTGGAGCACGCCGGCTACGACCCCGCCCGCTACGACGGGCTGATCAGCGTCTACGCCGGCGCGGCCATCAACACCTACCTCCAGCAACAGGTCCTGCCCCACGTCGACCAGAGCGCCACCTCCGACCACTTCGCGGTCATGGTCGGCAACGACAAGGACTTCCTGGCCACCCGGCTGTCGTACAAGCTCGACCTCAAAGGCCCCAGCTACGCCGTCCAGACCGCCTGTTCCACCTCCCTCGTCGCCCTCCACCTGGCCTGCCAGGGCCTGGTCAACGGCGAGTGCGACATGGCCCTGGCCGGCGGCGTCACCGTGAAACTGCCGCAGACCAAGGGGTACCTGTACGAGGAGGGCGCGATCCTGTCCGGTGACGGGCACGTGCGCACCTTCGACGCGGACGCCGGCGGCACCGTCCTCGGCAACGGCGTCGGTGTCCTGGTCCTCAAACTCCTGGGCGACGCCATCGCGGACCGGGACACCATCCACGCCGTCATCAAGGGCACGGCCACCAACAACGACGGCGCCGGCAAGGTGAGCTTCGCCGCGCCCGGCGCCGCCGGCCAGACCGCCGTCATCCGCGAGGCACACACCGTCTCCGGCGTCGACCCCCGCTCCATCGGCTACGTCGAGGCACACGGCACCGCCACCCGCCTCGGTGACCCGGTCGAGGTCTCGGCGCTCACCCGGGCGTTCAGGGAGTCCACCGCCGACACCGGGTTCTGCGCCATCGGCTCGGTGAAGTCCAACATCGGCCACCTGGACGCGGCGGCCGGTGTCGCGGGTGTGATCAAGACGGTGCTGATGATGAAGCACCGGACACTGGTGCCGACCGTCAACCACACCACCCCCAACCCGGCCATCGACTTCGCGGCCGGGCCCTTCAAGGTGAGCACCGACACCGCCCCCTGGACAGGGGAGGGCCCGCTGCGCGCGGGTGTCAGCTCCTTCGGCATCGGCGGCACCAACGCGCACGCGATCCTCCAGGAGGCCCCGCCCGCCCCCGTCACCGGCGACGCACACCGCGCGCAGCAGCTGCTGGTGGTGTCCGCCCGTACCGCGACCGCGCTGGCCACGGCCGCCCAGAACCTGGCCGCCCACCTCGAGGGCGACGACCCGGCCTCGCTCGCCGACGTCGCCTACACGCTGGCGGTGGGCCGCCGCGCCCACGAGTACCGGCTCGCCGTCACCGGCTCCGACCGCGCCGCACTCGCCCGAGCGCTGCGGGACGCCCCGGTCGCCGAGCGGCCCGGGACCGGCGAGGTCTCCTTCGTCTTCGCGGAGGACGTCCCGGACGCGGCGGGCCTGGCCGGCCGGTGGGCCGCCGCCGAGCCCGCCTTCGCCGCGCACCACGAGGCCGCACTCGCCGCGGGCGCCGACCGACTCGGCGAGCGGGGGCGGGCGTTCGCCGTGCAGTACGCGCTCGGCAAGTTCTGGCTCGACTGTGGCCTCACCCCGGTCGCGGTGCACGGCGACGGGCTCGCTGCCCGGGCCGCCGCCTGCGTGACCGGAGTGCTGCGGCTTCAGGACGCGCTGACCGGCGACGGCGAGGAACCGCCCGCCGCCCGCGCGCGCATCCCCGTGCGCGGCGCCCACGACGAGGTCCGCGGTGTCGCCCTCGGCGTGACCGACGGCCCCTGGGACGGCGTGGCCCGCGCCTGGCAGGCCGGCGCCGCCGTCGACTGGGCGGCCTGGTTCGAGGGCGAGGAGCGCGGCCGCGTCCCGCTGCCGACGTACCCCTTCGAGGGCCGGCGCTGCTGGCTGACCGGCCCGGACACCGGCGCAGCCGCGGACCGGGTCACCGGTCCCGGCCCGCACCCCATGCTGGACGAGAACGTCTCCACCCTGGACACCCTCGCCTACCGCAGCTCCCGCACCGGCACCGAGTTCTACCTCGCCGACCACCGCGTCGCCGCCGAGCCCGTCCTGCCCGCCGCCGGACAGCTGGAACTGGCCCGCGCGGCCGGCGAACTCTCCCTCGGCGGACCGGTCCGGCTGCGCGGAGTCTCCTTCGAGCAACTGCTCTCCTACGCCACCGGGCCGCGCACCGCGCAGGTCCAGCTGTGGCGCGAGGGCGACACGGTCGGGTTCGAACTCGCCGCCGACGAGCGGGTGTTCACGGTCGGCGAGATCCACCCCGGAGCCGCCGAGCGCCCGGCACCGGCCGACCCGGCCGCCGTCGCCGCCCGCTGTGCCGAGCTGGTCGCCCACACCGGCTGCTACGACATCCTGCGCGCTCACGGCCTGGACTACGGCCCCCGCATGCGCGCCCTCACCGAGGTCCGGCTCGGCGACGGGGAGGCCCTCGGCACCCTCGAACTGCCCGACGGCGCCTCGCTCGACGGCGCCGTGCTCAACCCCGCCCTCCTGGACGGCGCCCTGCACGCCCTGGTCGTGCTGCTGGCTCGCGCCTACGGTGAACGGGCCGACGGCTTCCTGCCGCTGGCCCTGGGCGAACTCACCGTGCACGCCCCCGTCACCGGGCCCTGCCACGTCCACATCACGGCCGGCCGGCTGGGGGAGCGGACCGCGCACGCCGACCTCACCGTCGTGGACACCCACGGCCAAGTCCTGGCCCGCCTGCACGACCTCGCCGTGCGCGTCCTCGGCGAGCCCCGCGAATCGGCCCTGCTGGTCCGCCGCTGGACCGCAGCGACCGCCGAGCCCACCGGCGAACCCCTCGGCGACACGGCCGCCGTCGTCACCGCCGACCCCGCGCGCGGCGCACAACTCGCCGCTCACCTCACCGCCCTGGGCATCGGCACGGTCACCCGCGACCTCGAACCGGACACCGCGCCCGACGTCGTCCTCGTCGACGAACCGACCCCCGAACAGGCGCTGCACATCGTCCGCGCGCTCCTCGTCGGCCGCCCCACCGCACCCGTGCGCGTCCTGCTGCTGCACCGCCACGACACCGACGGCCCACGCCCCGAACGCGCCGCGCTCGCCGCCCTCGCCCGGACGGTCCGCGCGGAGAACCCCCTCCTCGAGGTGCAGGCCGTCGGCCTCGCCGAGGACGTGCCCGAGGCCGACGCGCTCACCGGCGAACTGGCCGGCCACGGCCGCGACCCGGAGGTCGCCCACACCGCACAGGGCCGCCGGATCCCGCAGGCGGAGTCCGCCCCGGCCGTCCGCCCGGCAGCGGTCCGCGACGGCGGCGTGTACGTCGTGACGGGCGGCGCGGGCGGACTGGGCCGCGCCGTCGCCGGCCGGCTGCTCTCCCGGGCCGACGCCCGCGTGGTCCTGCTGGGCCGCAGCGAACGGCCCGCCGACCTGGACGAGCGCCTGGTCTACCGCAGCGTCGACGTGTCCGACCCGGACGCCCTGACCGCCCGACTCGCCTCCCTGCGCCAGGAGTTCGGGCCGATCACCGGGGTCGTCCACGCCGCCGGGGTGCTGCGCGACGGCTTCGCCCTGACCAAGTCCGCCGAGGACTTCGCCGCCGTCCTCGCCCCCAAGGCCGCCGGACTGCGCGCCCTGGACGCGGCCACCGCCGACGACCCGCTGGACTTCTTCGTCGCCTTCTCCTCCATCGCCGCCCACATCGGCAGCCCCGGCCAGACCGACTACGCGTACGCCAACGCCTACCTGGAGGCCTACGCCGAACGGCACGGCCGGATCACCGCGATCGCCTGGCCGATGTGGGCGGACGGCGGGATGCGCCAGAGCACCGAGGCCGCCGTGGACATAGCCACCCGCACCGGCTTCGGCGTCCTGCCCACAGAGGCCGGCCTCGCCCTGTTCGAGCAGGCCCTCGGCGCCCCCGGCGCGTTCGTCGCCGCCTACGGAGACCTCCGCACCATCACCACGGCGCTCACCGCGCCCGTCGCACGGGCGGCCCGCACCACCACGGCCACCGCGCCCGCCGAGGGCGGCGGCCCGCGCGACGCGGCACTGCGGCTGCTGCGCGAGCTGATCGCCGTCGAGACCGGCCTGGCTCCGGCCGAACTGGCCGAGGACGCCCCGTTCGACCGGCTCGGCATCGACTCGCTGATGATCACCAAGCTCAACCGCGAGCTGGACCGGCACTTCGACGCCCTGTCCAAGACCCTGTTCTTCGAATACACCACCCTGGGCGAACTCGTCGGCTACTTCGCCGAGCACCACGCGGCCGAGCTGACCGGCGGCACCCCCGCGGCCGCACCGGTCACGCCCACGGCCCGAGTCACCGCGCCGCGCCCGCCGCGCGCCCCACGCCGTACCGCACGAGCCGGCATCGCCGAACCCGCCGAGGACGACACCGACGCCATCGCCGTCATCGGCCTGGCCGGCCGCTATCCGGCCGCCGACGACCTCGACGAGCTCTGGGCCAACCTGGCCGAGGGCCGCGACGCCATCACCGAGATCCCGGCGGAGCGCTGGGACAGCGGCCGCTGGTACGACCCGGACCCGGCGACGCCCGGCCTCGCCCACACCCGGTGGGGCGGATTCCTGCGCGACGTCGACCGCTTCGACCCGCTCTTCTTCGGCATCTCCCCCCGCCAGGCGGAACTGATGGACCCCCAGGAGCGCCTGTTCCTGCAGAACGCCTGGCATGTCCTGGAGGACGCCGGCTACCGCCGCTCCGATGTGGCCGGCCGGCCCGTCGGCGTGTACGTCGGCGTGATGTACGGCGAGTACCAGTTCCACGGCGCCCTGGACGCCCTCCGCGGCGGGCGGCCGCTCACCGGCTCGTCCTTCGCCACCATCGCCAACCGGGTCAGCCACGCCCTGGACCTGTCCGGGCCGAGCATGGCGCTGGACACCATGTGCTCCTCCTCGCTCACCGCGATCCACCTGGCCTGCGAGAGCCTGCGCCGGGGCGAGAGCGAACTGGCCATCGCCGGGGGCGTCAACGTCTCCGTCCACCCGTACAAGTTCGCCTTCCTCAGCCAGGGCCGCTTCCTGTCCTCCGACGGCCGCTGCCGGGCCTTCGGCGCGGGCGGCGACGGCTATGTGCCCGGGGAGGGCGTCGGTGCCGTCCTGCTCAAGCCCTACCGCAAGGCGCTGGCGGACGGGGACCGCGTTCACGGCCTGATCCTGGGCAGCGCCGTCAACCACGGCGCCCGCACCAACGGCTACAGCGTGCCTAACCCGCGCGCCCAGCAGCACGCGATCACCACCGCGCTGGACCGGGCCGGCGTCACTCCGCAGGACATCGGCTACGTCGAGGCGCACGGCACCGGCACCGCCCTGGGCGACCCGATCGAGCTGACCGGCCTCACCCATGCCTACCGGTCCGCCGAGGCCGCGCCCGGCACCTGGCCGATCGGCTCCGTCAAGTCCAACATCGGGCACCTGGAGTCCGCGGCCGGCATCGCCGGACTCACCAAGGTGCTGTTGCAGTTCCGGCACCGCACCCTGGTGCCCTCGCTGCACTCGGCCGAGCTGAACCCCAACATCGACTTCGGGCGTTCCCCGTTCCGCGTCCAGCGCGAGCTGTCCGCCTGGCCCGACGGGGACCGGCCGCGCCGGGCCGGCCTCAGCTCCTTCGGCGCGGGCGGCGCCAACGCGCACCTCGTCCTGGAGGAGTCCCCGAACCCCGACCCGGTCACCGACGTTCCGGCGGGCGAGCAGCGCACCGGCGAACCCGTGCTGTTCCTGCTCTCCGCCCGCGACGAGGAACGGCTGCGCGCCTACGCCGGGTCGGCCGCCCGCTTCGTCGAGACCGAGCGTGTGCCGCTCGCCGACCTCTGCTTCACCACCCAGGCGGGCCGCGAGTCCCTCGACGCCCGGCTCGCGGTGGCCGTCACCGACGGCGGCGAACTCGTGGCCGCCCTGCGCCGGTTCGCCGACGGCGGCCCGGCCCCCGACCTCGCCGACGCGGGCCCGCTGACCGAGCCGGCCCGCCGCTGGCTGGGCGGCGCCGACGTGGACTGGGCGGCCTGGCACGCCGGCCGGCCGGGCGCTGCCCCGCGCCGGGCGCGCGCCCCGCGGTACCCGTTCGCCGCGGAGCGCTACTGGATCCCGCTCGACCCCGACCCGGGCACGGCCGCTCCGCATCCGCTGGTCGACGCCAACGAGTCCACCGTCACCGAGGTCCGCTTCCGCAAGACGCTGCGCGCACACGACCCGTTGCTGCGCGACCACGTGATCGAGGGCCGGCCGCTGCTCGCGGGCGCGGCGACGCTGGAGTTCGTCCGCGCCGCCGCCGCGCTCGCCGAACCCGGCACCCGGCACGCCCTGCGTGAGGTGGTGTGGGGCCGGGCCGTCGAACTCTCCGACGGTGCCATGGAGTTGTACGTCTCCTTCCGCCCGGACGGCACCGGGCTGGCCTTCGAGGTGTACAGCGAGGCCGGCGCCGGCCGCACCACCCACGCCCGCGGCGGTGCCGTCCCGGTCCCCGCCGCCCCGGAGGCCGCCGAGGACCTCGCCGCGCTGCACGCCCGTCTGTCCGTCGTACGTGACGGACCCACCGCGTACACCGAGTACGCCGCCGCCGGGTTCGCGTACGGCCCCTCCTTCCGCGTCATCGAGGAGATCCGGACCGGCCCCGGCGAGGCGCTGGTCCGGCTGGCCCAGGCCGGTACCGCCCCGGGCACCCAGCTGCCCCCGGCGCTCCTCGACGGCGCCCTGCGGGCCTGCCACTGGACCGGCCGGACCACCGCGCCGCGCCCAGGTGAACTCGCCGTCCCCTTCAGCCTCGGCGCCCTGGACTCCTTCGCCCCGCTGCCCGAGGTCTGCCACGCGCACGCCCGGCTGGTCGGCGAGTCGGCGGGCGTGCGCCGCTTCGACCTGACCGTGTACGACGACAGGGGCGGCGTGCTCGCCCGCGTACGGGACTTCGCGGGCCGTACGCCTGGCGGCGTCCCGGCGGCCCCCGCAGCCGCCGTCCGGGCGACGACTGCCGCGCAGGCCGACCAGGAGCCCGCCTCCGGAGAACCCCGCCTCTACGAGCCGTACTGGCACCCCGCCGCCGACCCGGAACCGGCGGACGCCGCCGCGACCCTCGTCCTGCTCGGCCACTCACGGGAACTGGAGTCCGCGCTGGCCGCGACCGGCCTGTGGCGGCGCGTGGTGGGCATCGGCGAGGACACCGGCCGACTCGCCTCCCTCGCCGACGAGGACGGGCTCGACGTCGCCGTCGTCCTCGGCGACGCGGACGACGGCTCACCCGCGGACCTGCTCGACCGCGCCTGCGCCCCCGTCCTGGACGTGCTCGACGCGGCCCGCACCGGCGTGCTGCCCGGCCGGGTGCGGTGCCTGGTGCTGCACACGCGGAACGCCGGTGAGGACCGGCCCGAGTGGGCCGCCCTGGCCGGGTTCGCCCGCTCCACGGGGCCGGTCGCGCCGCGCCTGGAACTGCTCGTCCTCGGCGTCGACGGTGCGGCCCCGGCCGCCGAGGTGGCCCGTGCGGTGGCGGTGGAACTGCGCGCCGTACCTCGCGCCGCAGGCCTGGAGGTCCGCCGTACGGCCTCCGGCGAGCGCCAGGTACGGGCGCTGCGCCCGCTCACCGGCCCCGCCACCCCGGCCGACGTACCCCTGCGGGACGGGGGCGTGTACGTCGTGACCGGCGGCGCCGGTGCCATCGGCCGTGTCCTCGTCGGGCAGCTGGCCCGCACCCACGCGGCCAAGCTGGTGCTGATCGGCCGCTCCGAGCCCGACGAGCGCACCCGCGCCTGGCACCGCACACTGACCGGCGTCGGCGCCGAGGTGCTCGCACTGCGCGCCGACG
>NZ_MUBA01000675.1 GCF_002154575.1 Streptomyces bobili | reverse complement strand
CGGCGAAGTAGTCGTCGACCGCTTCGGGGTCGAAGATCCGGTTGGCGAAGCTGCTGTCGTCGGCGGGGCTGTAGCCGTAGCGGGAGAAGACCGCGCAGATCTCGGCTCCGGGGAAGCGGCGGTGCAGGTAGGCGACGTTCTCGGCGGCGCTCTGGCCGGCTCCCACGACGACGAACCGGGAGGGTGAAGTCCCTTCCAACTCCTCGACCCTGGCGAGCAGTTCGGAGTTGTGCCAGACGCGGTCGCCGCGTTCGATGCCCTCGGGCACGAGGGGACGCAGCCCGGTGCCGATGACGAGGTTGCGGGCCCGGTGGACCTCGAGTCCCTCGCCCGTGCGGACGGTCACTTCCAGGTGGTCCACGGCTCCATCGCGAACGGCGGGCGCGACGCCGACGACCTCGTGGCCGTAGGAGACCATGTCCTCGACCTTGGCCGCGGCCCACTCGAAGTAGTCGTGGAACTCCACGCGCAGCGGGAAGAGGCTCTTGTGGTTGATGAAGTCGATCAGCCGTCCCTTGCTCTGGAGGTAGCACAGGAAGCTGAATTCGCTGGTCGGGTTCCGCAGCGTCACGAGGTCCTTGAGGAAGGAGACCTGCATGGTCGCGTCGTCGATCAGCATGCCGCGGTGCCAGCCGAAGTTCGGCTGCTGCTCGAAGAAGTGAGCGGTGACGGCCTCCTGCCGGCCGACGCGTGCGTTGTGCTCGCTGAGTGCGATCGCCATGGCGACATTGGACGGTCCGAAGCCGATACCGATCAGGTCGTGGATCGGTGATGCGTCAACAGGAAGCACCCGTGACATGTCTCTCCCATCGTGCGGGGGGCCGCCATTACGGCGTGTGGGGAAGCGCGCGGCGGGCACGCCGACGGAGCGGCCCGCTGAACTTAGGTGAGCCTAAGCTAATACCGTGCGGCTGTCGATAGAGCGGAAAGCCCTTCCGCGCATGGGGAGTTGACCAACCGGCGCACCCTGTACAGACGTTGCAAAGTAAGGTAAGCCTTGCTTTACTGCTCCCGGTCCACCCCCTGTCTTGAGGAGGAACCCCCATGCGGGTCGTCATGTTCGGTTACCAGACCTGGGGGCACCGCACCCTGCAAGCCCTCCTGGACTCCGAACACGACGTGGCGCTGGTCGTGACACACCCCAGGAGCGATCACGCGTACGAGAAGATCTGGAGCGACTCCGTCGCCGATCTCGCCGAAGAGCACGGCGTCCCCGTACTGATCCGCAACCGCCCCGACGACGACGAGCTGTTCGAGCGCCTCAAGGAAGCCGACCCGGACATCATCGTGGCCAACAACTGGCGGACCTGGATCCCCCCGCGCATCTTCAACTTGCCGCGCCACGGCACGCTCAACGTCCACGACTCGCTGCTGCCGAAGTACGCCGGCTTCTCGCCGCTGATCTGGGCCCTGATCAACGGCGAGCCCGAAGTCGGCGTCACCGCCCACATGATGAACGACGAGCTGGACGCCGGCGACATCGTGCGGCAGGAAGCGGTCCCGGTCGGACCGACGGACACCACGACCGACCTCTTCCACAAGACGGTCGACCTCATCGCCCCGGTCACCATCGGCGCACTCGACCTCATCGCCTCCGGGCAGACCGAGTTCACCAAGCAGGACCGGTCACAGGCGAGCTTCTTCCACAAGCGCTCCACCGACGACATCCGCATCGACTGGAACTGGCCGGCCACGGACCTGGAGCGTCTGGTGCGCGCCCAGTGCGAGCCGTACCCCAGCGCCTTCACCTTCCACAAGGGCAAGCGCCTGGAGATCCTCGCGGCGGTCGTCTCCGAGGCCCGCTACGGCGGTACCCCCGGCCGCATCTTCTACCGCGAGGGCGACGGCGTGGTGATCGTCGCAGGGGCCGACGCCCGCACCGGCCGCAACCACGGTCTGGCCATCACCCGCGTACGGACCGAGGACGGACGGGAGTTGGGGGCCACGGAGTACTTCACCTCCATGGGCGGCTACCTGACGAGCCGCCCCTGACCCACACCGCGCCCGCCGGGACTGTCGCAACACGCCCGAGGCGTCGGAATCTGCGCCGGACCCCGGTCACGGGGCCCGGCCCCGTCGCGTCGGCGCCTTCACCGGCGTACGCGGGCTCGGCCGCCTCCGGTGTCAGGGGTGCGGGGTCCTCCGGCTGGGGCGCACCCGTGTCGGCGACCGTGTCCGTGTCCGTGTCCGGGCGGGTCATGACCGCCTGGGCCGCGTGCGACTGCTCGGTCTGCTGCCGCGCGGCGGGAACAACCGTTTCCGCAGGGGTCGCCCCGGCAGCGACCGGCGCCTCGACGGGCGCCTGGGCACCCCAGGGCGCCGCACCCTGCGGGGGCATCTCGCGCAGGTGCTGGGCGTCGAGGTACTCGGGTCCGGACGTGGGCGTGCCCGGGTGGCGTACCGGCGCGCCCGCGGGGCCGCGGTCGGCGAGGGAGCGGACCGGGCTCGCGGAGGTGTCGGGGAGGGGCGGACCGAGGTGCAGGGGGCGCCGCGGTGCCACGGGCGGTGCCGACGGGTTCGGGAGGCGGACGGCGCTGAGGTCGACGGAGCCGCTGTCCCGGCCCGCCGTCTCGTGCGGGCCGGGTTCGTGCACGGCCTCGACGACCGGCTCGGGCGCGGGTGGCGCGACCTCGTTGCCCCAGGCGCTCTGGGCGCCGGGCAGCAGCAACAGGTCTTCGTCCTCGGCGGTGGTCTCGGAGAGGTAGGTGTACGCGCCGGGCGTGGGGACGCCCTGCTGATCCACCATGCCTGCGTTCTCCGGCAGTCCCTCGCCCGGAACCTGGCCGGTGTCGGTCATGCGTACCCCTCGCCCATCGGTTAGTGCTCCTACGACCAGCTCACCCGGAACGGCGCACCGACCGCCCCGTAGTGAAGAACGAGCGTCCGCGCCCAGCGGCACGAACGACCCGCACGAAAAAGACGACAAAGCCATTCAGTGGCATTGTCGCGGTCGTTGCCCCGTCGCGACAGCTTGATCCGCGACGCTCCGCTGTGGACTGCGCCACGTTGCGCGCCCTCAGGTTCTGCCGTACCACACCCACCCCAAAACGGATGTGTTTTCCGGACATTGACCGACGAAAGGCCGGGCGCCCGGATGCGGTACGACGATCGGCCAGCCTACCGCGCGCAGTAGGACAACAGGATCACGGGGAGGGCAAACCGGGTCAGGCCGAACGGTCCGGCAGAACCCCGCTGAGCAGGAACGCGACGCTCCGTTCCGTCTCCGTCCAGACCCGCGTGTCGAGTTCGACGGACTGGACGAGGGCGCACTCGACGCGGTACCCGTGCTCGGTCAGGTCGCGGCCGGCGCGTTCGGCGCCATCGCGGGTCATGGCGTGGGTGACGATGCGCTGAGGGCGGCGGTCGGCGACCGCGGAGACCACGGCCGCTCCCCCGCCGCCGACACGGACGACGTCCGGTTCGGGCAGGTCCTCCAGGACGTGCGGGGCGCTGCCGCGGACGATCTGGAGCTGTATCCCGAAGCGGCGCGCGGCGGCGTCGGTGCGGGCGCACGCCTCCATGGCGTGGTCGACGGCGATGACGGCCGCCCCGGCCCGCGCGGCCTCGGTCGCGAAGGCGCCGCTGCCGCAGCCGATGTCCCACACGAGGTCGCCGACCCGCGGTCCCAGGCGGGCGAGTTGGGCCGCCCGGAGCAGTTCGGCCTCTCCCTCGCCCAGTCCGCCGCCGTACTCACCGGCGGGCAGGGTCCAGCCGCGTGGGCCGCTGCCCGGGTCGCGGCCGGCGATCCAGCCGCCGTCGCCCGACGGCGGCACGCCCGCGGTGCC
>NZ_MUBA01000674.1 GCF_002154575.1 Streptomyces bobili | reverse complement strand
GGCCGCCGCGCGGCGGACGGCAAATCGCTGGACAACCCCCGTACGCCTGACCATCGTTGACGCGCATGGATCAGCAGCAGATCTGGGACGCCGACGCCGCCCTCCGTTACGACACTCCGGGCAGCGGCATGTTCGCGCCCGAGGTGCTCGGGCCCACCGTCGACCGGCTCGCCGAACTCGCCGACGGGGGGCGGGCGTTGGAGTTCGCCGTCGGGACCGGGCGGGTGGCGGTCCCGCTCGCCGCGCGGGGCGTGCCCGTCACCGGAGTCGAGCTGTCCCGCGCGATGCTCGGACGACTGCGCACCAAGGCCGACGAGACGGCGATCCCGGTGGTCGTCGGAGACATGGCGACGACCCGCGCGCCGGGGGAGTACACGCTCGTCTACCTCGTCTACAACACGATCTCCAACCTGCTCACCCAGGCCGAACAGGTCGCGTGCTTCCACAACGCCGCCCGCCACCTCGGACCCGGCGGCCGGTTCGTCATCGAGCTGTGGGTGCCCGAACTGCGCCGCCTTCCGCCGGGGCAGGCGGCGCAGTTCGGGCACC
>NZ_MUBA01000673.1 GCF_002154575.1 Streptomyces bobili | reverse complement strand
GCGCAGCATGCTGCGCAACTGGCTCATGGCGATGGCCGCGTCGAGGTTGTGGCCGGTGACGTCGCCGATCACCAGCGCGGTGTCCCCGCTGGGCAGGACGAAGCTGTCGTACCAGTCGCCGCCGACCTGGGCGGTGGTGGAGGAGGCCGCGTAGCGGGCGGAGATCTGCAGGTGGCGGATCTCGGGCAGGACGGGCAGCAGTGAGCGCTGGAGGCGTTCGGCGATGTTTCTCGTCTCCTGGTAGAGGCGGGCGTTGTCCACGCCCAGGGCGAGGGTGCGCGCCAGATCGTCGATCAGGGGCAGGTCGTCCTCGGTGAAGGGCCGTTCCGCACCGCCGCGGGCCACGGTGAGGGCGCCGATGATCTCCCGGCGGGCCCGGAGCGGGGCGACGACGGCGCTGTGCGTCCCCATGCTGCGGAGCAGTTCACGGTAGTGGGCGTCCAGTGCGCTCGTGGCCCGGCTCGGCGGCGAGGGCTCGGCGAGGAGCAGCGGGCCGGCTCCGCTCAGCACACGGGCGAGGGGGCCGCGGGCGGTCTCCGACACGGGCGGGAGCCGGCCTTCGTACTGCTCGGGGCAGGCCTCGCCGGGGGCACGGCCGACGACGCATACCCGATCCACCTGGGCGGCTTCCCCGGTGAACAGGTCCACCGCGCACCAGTCGGCCAGCCGTTCGGTGAGCACCCGGCCCACCTGCTCCACGCCCTCGTCCAGGTTCGGGGCGTTGCTCAGGGCGGCCCCGGTGTCGGCCAGCAGGGAGAGCCGTTGCAGCGCGGACATGCCCGCCCCGGCTCCCCCGGTGTGCGGGGCGGCCGACGGCGTGGGGCCGTCCGGCTGCTGCGGTGCCACGGACCGGGTCCGGCCGGGCGGGCGGGTCGGGGTGACCGGCGCGGCGGCCCTGGGGGTGAGCTGGGCGACGAACACGGTGCGGCCGTCGGGCATCTCCTGGGTCTGGATGAACAGCCGCACGGGTACCAGCCGTCCGTCGCGGTGCAACGCGGGGAGCGGTACCGAGCGGCCCAGGATCCGGGGCTGCCCGCTGAGCAGCAGGGACGTGAACGCCACGAGGTGGCGTTTGCGCAGGTGCTCCGGGATGAGGGTGGTGAGGGGCAGCCCGACGAGGTCGTCGGCGTGCCAGCCGAGCAGGTCCGCCGCCGGTCCGTTCGCCGCGATGATCGTGTTCCGCTCGTCGGCGGCGACCGTCGGAACCCTGCTGGCCTGCACCTGGCCGGCGTCCCAGGGCACCAGCTCGGAGGGGCCGGCGCCGGGCTCGCGGGGCACCACTGTCCACGCGGTGGGGGGTCCGCCCGCGAGCTGGCCGACGATCTGGTCGAACAGCCACTGGTGGAAGACGCGGCTGCGCGGCAGCGCGGGCAGGGTCAGGAACCGTTCGTCCCTGGCCTTCTCCTCGGCCAGGTGGAGGACCGTGCGCAGCGCCTGCACGGCGGGCCCGGCGTCCGGCGGCACGGACAGGGGCAGGGACCGGATCTCCGCTCCGCTCGACTCCTGCTGGAGCGCGGCCGTCACACACGTGCTGATCAGGTGGTTCATGTCCTGGGCGGCGGCGAGTTCCCCGGGTGGCACGCCCAGGTCCTCTCCGGCGGCCAGGGCGAGGACGACCTCGCGCAGCAGCGTGTGCCGGTGCTGCTGGGAGGCCGAGTAGAGCGCTCCCGGTACGTCCACCAGTGTCACGGTCGCACCGGAGGCGGTGTCCGACGGCGGCGGTGCCGGGATCTCCCACCCGCCCGGCGGCCGTAAAGCCCCGTCACGCGTTCCGCCGGGCATTCCGTCGGACGTTCCGTCGGGCGTCACGTCGTCGGGCGTCGCGTCGTCGGGCCCCAGCTCGAACCACACCGTCTTGGTGTCCTCGTCCGCGTCGACGCCGTACCGGGACGCCAGGTGCCCGACCAGGGCCAGTCCCTGCCCCGTACCGGCGTACGGCGGGTAGGCGTACGGCACGAGCCCG
Source organism: Streptomyces bobili (assembly GCF_002154575.1). Classification (GTDB taxonomy): domain Bacteria; phylum Actinomycetota; class Actinomycetes; order Streptomycetales; family Streptomycetaceae; genus Streptomyces; species Streptomyces bobili. The sequence continues at coordinate 4,659 of NZ_MUBA01000673.1, read as the reverse complement.
CGGTCCGGCCGCCGGTCGCTCACCCCCACCCGCACCGTGCCGCCGCCGTCCACCCGAGCCGACACCTCGACCTCGGTACGGGCATGCAGCACCACGTTGGTCACCAGCTCACCGGCCAGGAGCTGGGCGGTCTCGACCACGTCCGACGCGACGCCGTCCAGAGCGGTCCGCAGGAACCGCCGAGCCTCCGCCACGCTCCGCGGCCCCTGGGCGAACCGGCGCGATGGCGCGCCTGCGGCTTGGGGGTCGGCCATGGCCCCAGTCTGCCCCAGCGGGCGCGGCCCCGCGCCCGCGCACGGTCCGGCGGAGGGGCGCACGGGTGAGGGCCCATCCCCGACGGAGTCCGCCACGAGAAGGATTCACGATTCCTTCCGTCACTCTGAAACATTTCCACCACCCCACCGCATCAATGAGGTGAGGGCAGCACGCAAGACCACGGGGCGGGCGGCGCAAGCACCGGGCCAGGGGCCCACCGGACTGGGGGAACACGCATGAGACAGGTCCGCGCGGACGAGTACGCCGAGTTCGCGGCGGCACGGACCGGGCATCTGTACCGGTCCGCGTGCCTGCTCACCGCGGGGGACACGCACCTCGCCGAGGATCTCGTGCAGGAGACCCTCGGCAGGCTGTACGTCCGCTGGGGGCGCGTCTCGCGGGCCGACAACCCGGCCGCGTACGCGCAGACCGTGCTCACCCGCGCCTTCCTGACCCATCAGCGGCGGCGCAGCAGCCGTGAGCGGGCCGTGGACGTCTTTCCGGAGCGGGCCGGTGCGGGGGCCGACGTGCCCCTGCGGCTCACGCTGGTGGAGGCCCTCGGCCGGCTTCCCGCGAAGGACCGGGCCGTTCTGGTCCTGCGGTACTGGGAGGACCGGTCCGTCGAGGAGACGGCCCGTGCGATGAACGCCAGCTCCGCCGCCGTACGGACGCGGTGTGTGCGGGCCCTCGGCCGGCTGCGCGAGCTGCTGGGCGAGGACATCGGCGAGTACGCCCGTCCCTGAGCGTGCCCCGGCCCGTCCCCGACGGGCTGCCCGGCACCGAGCGCCACGCCCGTCTTCGGGCGGCACGACCACCCCCACTACTTCCTTCGACCAATCCGACCCCGGAAACGGTGGTACGCCATGCCCGTCGACCAGACCCACGACCCCTTCGAGGACCGGCTCTCCGCTGCCCTGCACCAGGCCGGCGGCACCTTCGACACCGACCGTGCCGCGCTTGTCGCGGCAGGCGCGGTGCGAGGGCGCCGGTTGCGCCTGCGGCGGCGGGCCGCCATCGCGGGGGGTGCGGCAGGCCTCGCCCTCGTGGGGGTGGGCGGGGCGCTGCTCGTACCCTCCGGCGCGGGCGGCTCCCCGCAGCACGGCTCGGTCGCCGCGACCGGGTCCGGCACGCCGACCGCCGTGGCCGCCACACCGGCCGCGCCCGTCGTCTCCGCGGACGACATGGTCCGTACGCTCACGAAGCTGCTCCCCAAGGGGAAGGTGACGCGCGGCGAGGCGCGGGGGACGGACAGTCCGCTGCCGCCGCTCGCGCAGGTGACCTTCGACGACGGCAAGGGCGCGGGGTCTCTCTCGCTGCTCGTGGACCGGGTCCGGGGCGGCGGCGAGACCTTCGACCCGGCGAGCGAGGTGGTGCCCTGCCCCAACATGGAGCAGCCCGACTCGGGCCTGGACAGCTGCGTGACGCAGACCCTGCCCGACGGGTCCGTGGTGACCCTCATCCAGGGGTACGAGTACCCGGACCGCCGCGCGGACACCAAGGCGTGGAGCGCCGACCTGGTCACTCCCGACGGGACCCGGGTCAGCGTCAGCGAGTGGAACGCCGCGGCCCAGAAGGGCGAGCCCGTCTCGCGGCCCGAACCGCCCCTCAGCATCCAGCAGTTGAAGACGCTGGCCGCGGCGAACGAGTGGCGCAGGGTCGCCGACTCCATCCCCGAGGAGACCCGGAAGCCGTCCGCCTCCACAGAGGGCTCGACCGGGGACGCGACGAGCTACGAGGGCCGGCGTGTCCTCGCGATCCTCACCAGTTCACTGCCCGACGGCGCGAAGGTCGTCTCCAGCGGCAACGAGGAGACCGAGTTCGCCTACGCCGTCGTGAACGACGGCAAGGGCGAGAGCTACGTCCAGGTCAATCTGCAGCACAACATGTCCGACGCCGCGGGCGCGCTGTACGGCTCCGGCGCCGAGACCCTTCCCGACGGCACGCGCGTCGCGACGCGGCAGGGGCCCGGGGAGAAGGGCGGCGAGGGCGTCGTGATGTGGACCGTGGACACGATGCGCGCGAACGGCATGCGGGTCGTGATCAGCGCCTTCAACTCGGGCAGCCAGACGACGGCCGCGACCCGCCCCGAACCGGCGCTCACGATCGCCGAGCTCCGCAAGATCGCACTCAGCCCGCAGTGGGAGGTACTGGGCGCCTGACGGGAGCCGCTGGGCGTCCGATAGGGGCCTGATGGGCGCCGTCAGCCGGCAATTGGCAGGTCGGCGCCCGCCGATGCGGGCGCCGACCGATGCGGGCGTCCACCGATGCGGGCGCCGCGCCATGCGGCTCAGAAGAACTCCGACCACGGCTGGTCCCAGATCTGCTTCACGCACAGCACCAGGAACAGCAGCCCGGCCGCCGCGAGCATCCCGTTGCTGAGCCCGCCGTTGCGCCATTCGACGGGCGTGCGGGCCGAGTTGAGCAGCCAGATCAGGGTCAGGGCGAGGAAGGGAAGGAAGGCCGCGCCCAGCACGCCGTACAGGATGATCAGGCGGAAGGGCTGGCCCTGGAAGAGCAGGACCATCGGCGGGAACGTCAGCCACAGCAGGTAGAGGCGGAACGGCCAGGAGCGTTCCCGCCGGCCGGAGGCGACCTCGGCGCCCGTCGTCCGGTCGCCGCCGCGGTGGCGGGCGACGAAGTCGGCGAACATCAGGCTGACGCCGTGCCAGACGCCGATCAGGGAGGTGAAGGAGGTGGCGAAGAAGCCGATGAGGAAGAACTTGGCGGTGGCCGTGCCGTACTCCGCCTCCAGGATGTCGCCGAGCTGGACGAGCCCCTTGTCGCCGCCGGCGATCGCCACGTTCGCGGAGTGCAGCAGCTCGGCGCCGACGAACAGCATGGCGACGACGAACACTCCGGTGGTGATGTACGCGACGCGGTTGTCGAGCCGCATCATCTTCATCCAGCCCGTGTCGGTCCAGCCCTTGGCGTTGACCCAGTACCCGTACGCCGCGAGGGTGATGGTGCCGCCCACGCCGCCGACCAGGCCGAGGGTGTTGAGGACCGAGTCCTTCTCGTCGGGCAGGACCGGCAGCAGGCCGGCGAGGGCGTCCCCGAGGTTCGGCGTCACGCGGATCGCGAGGTAGACGGTCACCACGAACATGACGCCGACCAGGACCGTCATGACCTTCTCGAAGACCGCGTACTTGTTGAACCAGACGAACACCAGGCCCACCAGCCCGCAGGCGATGGCCCACCACTCGAGGTCCATCACGTTCGGGAACAGGGCCTGGAGGGGCAGTGCGCTGGACGACATCGCCGCCGCGCCGTAGACGAAGCCCCAGACGACGACGTAGACGAGGAAGAAGTACGTCGTCCAGCGGCCGAGGCTCGCCCAGCCGTCGAACAGGGTGCGGCCGGTGGAGAGGTGCCAGCGGCCGGCCGCCTCCGCGAGGGAGATCTTGACCAGGCAGCCGAGGACCGCGGCCCACAGCAGCGTGTAGCCGAAGTTGCTGCCGGCGATGAGGGTGGCGACCAGGTCACCGGCCCCGACGCCGGTCGCGGCGACGACGATGCCGGGCCCGATGTGGCGCCAACTGGACTTGCGGGGGGTGGGGTTGTCGCGGCCGGATGATGCCTCGGTGTCAGTGGGGTTGCCCGTGGTGTCCGCCATAGGAATCAAGAAAGCGGAAGGAGCCCGAGCCGACAAGGGGGCGTACACGAACGCAACGCCCACGGGGGGGGCATGGCAGCCGCCGCGGGGGAACGTCAGTCGCACGCGCACGTGCTCAGTTCGAACCACACGGTCTTGCCCGGCCCGTCCTGATGGCAGCCCCAGCGCCGGGCGAGCGCCTCCACGAGGAACATCCCCCGGCCGCTCTCCGCGGAGCCCGCCTGGAGTACCTGCGGGGTACGGCGGCCGGTGTCGGCGACCTCGCAGCGCAGCACGCCGTGCGCCGCGGAGAGCGTGAGCCGGTAGTGACTCGCGGAGTGCAGCAGGGCGTTGGTGGCGAGTTCGCTGACGAGCAGTACGGCGGTGTCGACCAGGTCCTCCGGCTCGGCCAGCCCCCAGCCCTCCAGCTGCCGGCGCACCTGCGAACGCGCCTCGCCCACGGCGGACGGCCGCGGGTCGTACTCGACGCTCCAGTGGCCCGCGCCCAGGGGCGGTTGAGGACAGGCGCCGTACGGAGAGTCGGGGTCAGGAAGGCGCCCCCCGGAGAGTTGCAGCATGCCTCCACAATGACCTCCGCCGAGGACACGTACACGGGGAGGACTACCTGTTTCCGTACCTGTGGATAGCCACAGATACCTGTGGATACCTGGTGATACCTGTGGAAAACGGGGCTCACCCGTACTGGAGGCGTACGGCCGTGCCGTCCGGGGTCCGGCGGAGGTCGACGTAGGCGCAGACCTGGCGGGTGAACCAGAGGCCCTGGCCCCCGTCACCACCACCCTCCTCTGGGG
>NZ_MUBA01000672.1 GCF_002154575.1 Streptomyces bobili | reverse complement strand
ACTGCTGGGCGCGCGCCCGGCGGCGGCCCGCGCGGTCACCCGGACGTCGGGGGCGGCGATGCTGGGGATCGGGGCGTTTCTGCTGGTCCAGCGGCTGGCTCTCGGCGGCTGAGCCGGAAGAGGCGGATCTCCCGCTCCACCCGCGCCTGATACGTCGCATACGGCGGCCAGAACGCCAGCGCCGCCTTCCAGACGGCCGCCCGCTCCTCCCCCGTGAGCAGCCGGGCCGTCACCGGGATGTCCGCGCCCTTCCAGCTGACCTCGGCGTCCGGACGGGCGAGCAGATTGGCGGTCCACGCCGGATGGCCCGAGCGCCCGAAGTTCGACCCGATCAGGATCCAGCCGCCGTCCTCCTCGGGCATGCAGGCGAGCGGCGTACGCCGGGGCTGCCCGCTGCGCGCGCCGGTCGCGGTGAGCACGAGCCCCGGCAGCAACTGGGCGCTGACCAGGACCTTCCCTCGGGTGAGGCGGTGGACGGCCCGGTCGAGGGCGGGGATGAGGTGCGGGGCGATCTTGGCGAAAGCCGGGGTGGAGGAGACCTTCTGGACGAGGCGGACGCCGGGGTGGGACGACGGTTTCGGCCGACTGCTCCGGAAGCGGGTCACACCGTCACCTCCTTGAGGGTGAAGAGAGCGGCCCGGTCGGCCGCGTGGGCGCGCAGCCGGTGGGCGGGCCCGAACAGCAGCTCGTCGCCTGCGGCGCGCTTGAAGTACAGGTGGGCCTCGTGTTCCCAGGTGAAACCGATGCCGCCGTGGAGCTGGATCGCTTCTGCGGCGGCCGTGCGCAGGGCTTCCAGCGCCTGGGCGAGGGCGAGCCCGCCGACGCGTTCGTCCCGGCCGGTCGCCCAGGCGGCGTAGTAGGCGGCCCGCTCCGCCGCCTACTACGCCGCCTGG
>NZ_MUBA01000671.1 GCF_002154575.1 Streptomyces bobili | reverse complement strand
GCCGCTCGCACATCTGTTCCCCGTGTGGGTGCCGACGCATTTTCCCGATGCCCCGTTTCCCCGCGGCCCTCGCGGTGGACAATCAGGGACATGAGCCAGCAGGGGGGAAGGCCCACCGGTCACGAGGACGACTGGTGGGGCCAGTTGTACGACGACACCACCGAGGACACCGGCCCCACGGCCGCCGCGGACTCGCTGGACGACAGATTCGCGTCGGCGTCGGGGACGGTGCGATCGGGTGCCCCGGCCGAAGCGGATCCCGTTGGTCCGGCACCGGGTGAGGCGCCGGGTGCGCCACCGGCCTCGGTGCCGAGGCCGCGCCGGGAGCCGACCGAGCGGGCCGACTGGTGGGCGGGGACGGGGGAGCCGACGGGACAGCAGCCGCAGCCGCCGTCGGCCGAGGCGGCCGATGACAGCCCGCCCCACAGTCCCCCGGACCGTCCTTCAGAACCGACCGGCGTCCCGCGCGGCCCCCTGCCCCCAGGCTTCGACGAACAGGAACCGCAGGGCTCCGCCCCTCCCGGCCGTACGTCCCCGCAGGCGGCCCCCCACCCGGCTCAGCCCGAGACCCCGCCGGTCCCGTCGCAGCCGGCCACATCCGCCGTATCTGCCCCATCGGTACCGTCCACCCCGACGGCCCCACCCTTCCCGAAGGCTCCGCCCGGAACCCCGCTCCACGACCTCGACGACCCGAGGGCGCCCAAGCCTCCGGACCCTCCGAACCGTCCGAGGGACCCGAGCGACTGGATCACCGCGGCTCCCACCACGCCACCTCAGCCACCTGAGCCACCCCAGCCACCCGAGCGACTCCAGCCAGCACAGCCACCGGAGCCCCACAGGCCACCCCAGCCGCACGGGCTGCCCCCGGCCAAGCCCTATCTCGGGTCCGGGCCGCCGACCTACGACGCCGAGCCGACCGCGCTGCCGGCCGCCGATCCGGACGGGCTGGACGATCTGGTCCCGGACACCGTCCTGGACGGAGCCCGGTACGGGGCCTGCACCTTGCGGGCCGCGTCCGTGCGCGGGGACTCCGCGCGCTACCGGGGCGAGCCGCGCCGCGACGCGTTGCTCACCGCCCGTTTCGGCACCGGCGAGCAGGCGCTGATCCTGGTCGCTATGGCGACCGGCGCCCGCGCCACACCGGGCGCGCACCGGGCAGCCGCCGAGGTGTGCCACTGGATCGGCCGGGCCGTGGGCCGCAGCCAGGTCCGGCTCGCACAGGACATGCGGGCCGCCCGGCGAGGGGACCTGAAGTCGGGGCTGCACCGCCTCACCGACCGCAGCCTGGGCAGGCTCCGCGCCAGCGCCACCGAACAGGGCCTGGACCCCGAGGAGTACGCGGCGGGCCTGCGCTGCCTGCTGCTGCCGGCGGACCCGGCCTGCCGGGTGCGGGTCTTCTTCGGCGTCGGCCCCGGTGGACTGTTCCGCCTGCGGGACGGCGAGTGGCGCGACATCGAGCCGCCGGTCGGCGAGGTCGCCGGCGAGCCGGTCGTCGGCTTCGGTGCGCTGCCCGCCGAGACCCCCGAGGGCGACCGGCTCACCATGGACTTCGGTATCCCGACCCCGCCGAGTCCTTACGAGCCGGCCCCCGGGCCGCCCCGCGAGCCCTTCCGGTTCCGGGCGTCCGTCGCCCGCCCGGGTGACACTCTGCTGATGTGTACCGAGGGCCTCGCCGAACCGCTCCGCGGCGAGCCGGAACTGCCCGCCCACCTCGTCCGGCGGTGGTCCGCGCCGTCCCCGCCGGGCCTCGCCGCGTTCCTCGCCGACACCCAGATCCGGGTCAAGGGGTACGCGGACGACCGTACGGCGGCGGCCGTGTGGGAGGCGTGAGACGGGCGGCTGTGGATTGATGGAACCCGGAGGAATCCGAAGCAGTCACGGAGACCGAAGGGGCAGATGAGCACCATGGCCAAACAGAACGTCGCCGAGCAGTTCGTCGACATCCTCGTCCGCGCCGGCGTGGAACGCCTCTACGGCGTCGTCGGCGACAGCCTGAACCCGGTCGTCGACGCCGTCCGCCGCAACTCCGCCATCGACTGGGTGCACGTCCGTCACGAGGAGAGCGCCGCGTTCGCCGCCGGTGCGGAGGCGCAGGTGACGGGCAAGCTGACGGCCTGCGCCGGATCCTGCGGACCGGGCAACCTGCACCTCATCAACGGCCTGTACGACGCCCACCGCTCCATGGCGCCGGTCCTCGCCCTCGCCTCCCAGATCCCCTCCGGCGAGATCGGCCTGGGCTACTTCCAGGAGACCCACCCGGACCGCCTCTTCCAGGAGTGCAGCCACTACAGCGAGCTGATCTCCAGCCCCAAACAGATGCCCAGACTGCTCCAGACCGCCATCCAGCACGCGGTCGGCCGCAGCGGAGTCAGCGTCGTCTCCCTCCCCGGTGACATCGCCGCCGAACCCGCGCCCGAGAAAGCGGCGGAAACCGCTCTCGTCACGTCACGTCCCACGGTCCGCCCCGGTGACGCCGAGGTCGACGAGCTGGTCCGGCTGATCGACGCCGCCGACAAGGTCACCCTGTTCTGCGGCAGTGGCACCGCGGGCGCGCACGCCGAGGTGATGGAGTTCGCGGAGAAGATCAAGTCACCGATCGGCCACGCGCTGCGCGGAAAGGAATGGATCCAGTACGACAACAGGTTCGACGTCGGGATGAGCGGCCTCCTCGGTTACGGCGCCGCCTACGAGGCCACCCACGAGTGCGACCTGCTGATCCTGCTCGGAACCGATTTCCCCTACAACGCCTTCCTGCCCGACGACGTCAAGATCGCCCAGGTCGACGTGCGGCCCGAGCACCTGGGCCGGCGCTCCCGACTGGACCTCGCCGTGTGGGGCGACGTACGCGAGACCCTGCGCTGTCTGATCCCGCGCGTGAGGGAGAAGGAGAACCGGCGTTTCCTCGACAAGATGCTGAAGAAACATGCCGACGCGCTCGAAGGGGTCGTCAAGGCGTACACCCGCAAGGTGGAGAAGCACGTTCCCATCCACCCCGAGTATGTGGCCTCCGTCCTCGACGAACTCGCCGACGAGGACACCGTCTTCACGGTCGACACCGGCATGTGCAACGTCTGGGCGGCCCGTTACATCACGCCCAACGGCCGCCGTCGCGTGATCGGTTCCTTCTCCCACGGCTCGATGGCGAACGCGCTTCCCATGGCGATCGGCGCGCAGTTCACCGACCGGGGCCGGCAGGTCGTGTCGATGTCCGGCGACGGCGGATTCGCCATGCTGATGGGCGACTTCCTCACCCTCGTCCAGTACGACCTGCCGGTGAAGGTCGTCCTCTTCAACAACTCCTCGCTCGGCATGGTCGAGTTGGAGATGCTGGTCGCCGGACTGCCCTCCTACGGAACCACGAACAAGAACCCGGACTTCGCCGCCGTCGCCCGCGCCTGCGGTGCCCACGGCGTGCGCGTGGAGAAACCGAAGGATCTCGCCGGGGCTCTCAAGAGCGCTTTCAAGCACAAGGGTCCGGCGCTCGTCGACATCGTCACCGACCCCAACGCGCTGTCCATCCCGCCGAGGATCAGCGCCGAGATGGTGACCGGGTTCGCCCTGTCCGCCTCGAAGATCGTGCTGGACGGCGGGGTCGGCCGCATGGTCCAGATGGCCCGCTCCAACCTGCGCAACGTGCCGCGCCCCTGACGGGGCCCCCTACTGGTACGGCGTCCACCGGCGCGTGGAGGTGTCGTACATGTACCGGGGCAGACCCGCGATGCTCCTGGTGCGGAACGGACGGCCGTGGTCGTCGACGCGGACCGTGCCGGTGCGGCCCTCGGAGGACCAGTCGAGCTCCAGGTACCAGGAGCAGTCGCAGCCCTGCGTGCGCGCGGTGACCAGCAGCACCTCCGGGTCCGTCGAGGACACCCGGTACGGCATCCGGACCGCGGGGATCGGCGTGCCGGTGTCGTTGCCGGCGACCGGACGGGCGATCGGGCGGTCCCGGTCCAGGTCGACGGCGAAGTGGCGGGGGCTGATCGAGCCGCCGCAGCCCTGGTCCATGGCGTACACGTTGCCGGGGGCCGGGTCCGCGCGGCCGGTCACGCGGACGCGGAGCGCCGTCAGGACGACGGCCGTGGTGCTGCGGCCCTGCACGGTGATCTCCACGACGGTCTCCCGCCCGTGCACGGCGCCCTGGGCCGCCGCCCACGGTCCGGCGTCCTGCGCCGCCGGGGGCGGCGGGACCCTGGCGGGCGGCTGGGCGACGACGTAGTCGTGACCGCAACCGAGGGCCCAGGCCTGGGAGTCGGCGGTCCAGGTCAGCGGAACCGTCGTGTCCCCCGGCGCGGTGCCCGCGGACGTGGACGGCTCCGGCGTACGCGGTGTGGGCGAGTCGCCACCGGGCGTGGGGGAGGGGGAGGACGAGCGGTTCGGGGAGGCCGTCGGCGAGGGACGCGGGGCCGCCGGGGCCGTCGTACGGGCGGGTGCGGAGCCGGACGTGTCCGCCGAGGACGACGGCGAGGGAGAGGAGGCCGACGGCGAGCGGTCGGCCGGGAGCGCGGACAGTGTGCCGAGCGTCGCGAGCAGCGCGCAGGTGACGGCGGCGAGCAGCGCGGTCCGCCGACGCCGGTACCAGGGCCGGGCGGGCCCGCCGCCCAACCCGACATCCGGTAGCACCGCCTCCGGTAACGCACTTTCCGGTACTG
>NZ_MUBA01000670.1 GCF_002154575.1 Streptomyces bobili | reverse complement strand
GACCTTCTCCTTACCATGGAGACGCTCTGCCGTCTGAGCTAAGGGGGCCTGCTACTTATCGGGGTTTCCCCCGCGGCAACGAGAGAAAGCATACCCCGAACGGAGCCGTGTTCCCAAACTCGGTCAGAAGGCGGGTTGAAGCAGTCCCCCGAGGGCATTGCAGGCGGACACTATCCGCTGCATGTCCCGCTTTGTCAGTGCGGCGTCCATCGGCAACGCCAGCGTCTCGTCGGCGGCCAGTTCGGTCTGCGGCAGCGACACGTACCGCCGGAACTCGGGCTGCCGGTGCAGCGGTGTCTTCACCGGCACCCGGCAGTCGACTCCCCTGCCGCGCAAGGCGCGTGCGAACGCGTCCCGGTCGGGCCGCCCGTTCCCCGGAACCCGCACCACGTACTGCTGATAGGTGTGCCCGTCCCCGCCGTCGGGCGTCCGCACCCCGCGCAACCGCGCGTCGAGATAGGCCGCCCGCTCCCGCCGCTGCGCCACCTCGTCGTACGGCGCCTCGGACTCCCGCTGCTCCAGCACCAACAGCCCGTGCCGCGCCCCGAGTTCATACAGCCTCCCGACATCGGCCGGCCGCCCGAACCGGTGTACGGCGACAAGGGCCGCGGTCCTCGGAGTTATCGCTGCTCGGACGGCGTCCGGGTCGAGACAGTAGGTCACCGGATCGACGTCGGCGAAGGCGAGGAGCGCACCGGCGCGGGTGACCGCTTCGGCTACTTCGGCGTTGCCGAACGCCGGCACGACGACCTCGTCACCAACTCCGACACCTGCGGCCCTGAGCAATGCGGCAGTACCCATGCAGTGGATGCTGGGCGTGGGACATGAACGTCAAGTGACCGAAAACAAAAAAGGGTTGGGCCCTGAACCGAAGTTCAGAACCCAACCCTTTGAAAGATTGTTCGGCGGCGTCC
>NZ_MUBA01000669.1 GCF_002154575.1 Streptomyces bobili | reverse complement strand
ACTCCTCCCCCCCCGAGTCGGCCGTGGAAGACGACCCCCGCTCTCCCCCCCGGCGGGGGTCGTCGCATGTCCGGACGCGTTTTCCCCTCTTTCTGCGTGGCCGTGAGGCCCTGCCCGGGCGGCTGAGGTCGCCTCTTCGCCATGCCCGCGGCTCGTCACGGGCCGTAGTCGTCGGACTGCTCTGCGGGCGTCGTACACAGGACGGACAGGGCTCACCGGTACGGGTGACGGCGATATTCACAACCCCCCACTCGTCCACAGTTATCCACCAAGATCCACACGATTTCCGGGTTCGCTGCACCGTGATTCCCACACGTTCGCTCGTGCCGAGTTCGGGACCGGTTCCGTTTGCCGGTCGCCCGAGCCGGTTTCCGTCGGACGCGCAAATGGAGACCGGGAGGCCGGTTCTTCACACGTAAGGGAATCGCGGGGCCGCAGAGGACTGCGTGCCACGCGGCGAAGGGGGATGGAAACCGTGACCGGAGCCGTCACACACGACCCGCCGCACGCCGCCGGAGGGCGGCAGGGCAGGCCGCTGATCGTCACCGAGGACGCGGTGCTCCTCGACGACCTGCTGCGGCTGTGCGCCGCCGCCGGTGCCACACCCGAGGTGCACCATTCGGTGCCCGTACAGCGGGGCGGCTGGGAGTCCGCACCGCTCGTCCTGGTCGGCGACGACGCCGCGCGCCGTGTTCGCGGTGCCGCGCGTCGCCGCGGAGTGGTTCTCGTCGGACGCGACCAGGACGACTCGGGAGTCTGGCGCCGGGCTGTCGAGATCGGTGCCGACCACGTCCTGGTGCTGCCCGACGGCGAGCAGTGGCTCGTCGACCGGATCGCCGACGTCGCCGAGGGAGTCGGACGCCCGGCCCTCACCGTCGGCGTCGTCGGCGGGCGCGGCGGCGCCGGAGCGTCCACGCTCGCGTGCGCCCTCGCCGTCACCTCCGCGCGGGAGGGACTGCGCACCCTCCTCGTGGACGCGGATCCCCTGGGCGGCGGACTCGACGTACTCCTCGGCGGCGAGACCGTCGAAGGCCTGCGCTGGCCCGCGTTCGCCGCCTCACGCGGACGCGTCGGCGGCGGCGCCCTGGAGGAGTCGCTGCCCGCACTGCATCAACTGCGGGTGCTCAGCTGGGACCGCGGCGACTGCGTCGCCATCCCGCCGCAGGCCGTGCGGGCGGTGCTCGCCGCGGCCCGGCGCCGCGGCGGCACCGTGATCGTCGATCTACCTCGCCGTATCGACGACGGGATCGCCGAGGTCCTCGCCCAGCTCGACGTCGGGCTGCTCGTGGTCCCCGCCGAACTGCGCGCCGTCGCCGCGGCCGGACGAGTGGCCTCCGCCATCGGCATGGTCCTGCGCGACCTGAGGGTGGCGGTACGCGGTCCGTACGCCCCCGGGCTCGACGACCGTGAGGTGGCCCGGCTCCTCGGACTGCCCCTGGTCGGAGAGGTGCCCGTCGAGTCGGGTCTGCTGCGTCCGGACGGCGGAAAAGCACCGCCCGGCGCGTCCGCGCGGGCACCCCTCGCCCGCTTCTGCAAGGAGTTCTGGGAGCGATCCCTGGCCGAGGCGGGCACCGCATGAGCACGGCGCACCGGCTCGACCGGCCGCCAGGATCCGGCGCACTCCTCGACGGCGTACGGCAGTGGCTCGCCGAGAGCGGCGCGGAACCGACACCGGCACACGTGGCACAGGCGCTGCGGGAACAGGGACGCGTGCTCGGGGACGCGGAAGTCCTCGGAGCGGCCGAGCAGTTGCGCTCCGAGCTGGTCGGCAGCGGTCCGCTGGAGCAGCTGCTCGCCGACCCGTCGGTGACCGACGTACTCGTCTCGGCCCCCGACCGGGTCTGGGTCGACCGTGGTGGCGGCCTGGAGCTGACCGCCGTCGCCTTCCCGGACGCGGCAGCCGTACGGCGCCTCGCCCAGCGTCTGGCCGCGGTGGCCGGTCGGCGCCTGGACGACGCCCGGCCCTGGGCCGACGCCCGGCTGCCGGACGGAACCAGGCTGCACGCGGTACTGCCGCCGGTGGCCGTCGGCTGCACCTGTCTGTCGCTGCGAGTGGTACGGCCGCGGGCTTTCACCCTCGACGAACTCATGGCCGCGGGCACCGTGCCGCCGGGCGGGGACAAGGTGCTGCGAGAGCTGCTGCGGGCCCGCCTGTCGTTCCTGATCAGCGGGGGCACCGGCAGCGGCAAGACCACGCTCCTGAGCGCCCTTCTGGGGCTGGTCGGGCCGGGGGAGCGGATCGTGCTGGCGGAGGACTCGGCGGAACTGCGGCCGGACCATCCGCACGTCGTGCGGCTGGAGACCAGGCCCGCCAACCAGGAGGGCGCCGGTCTGGTCACGCTCGAGGACCTTGTGCGGCAGGCGTTGAGGATGCGGCCGGACCGGCTGGTCGTGGGCGAGGTGCGAGGGCCCGAGGTCGTTCACCTGCTGGCCGCACTCAACACGGGTCACGAAGGCGGTTGCGGGACCGTCCACGCCAACGCCGCGGCCGATGTCCCGGCCCGGCTGGAAGCGCTCGGCACGGCGGCCGGGCTCGACCGGGCCGCTCTGCACAGCCAGTTGGCGGCAGCGCTGTCCGTGGTCCTGCACCTCGTGCGCGACCCGGCCGGGCGGCGGCGGATCGCCGAGGTGCATGTGCTGGAGCGGGACCCGTCGGGCTTGGTGCGGACCGTCCCGGCGCTGAGGTGGCAGGCGGACGCGTTCGTGTACGAGCGCGGCTGGGAGCGCCTGAGGGAGCTGCTGCGAAGCGAGAGGAGCGAGTCATGGGTGTGACCGGTGTGATGGGTGAAGGGCCCGTGAACGCCGCCGTTGCCTGTGCCGGCGTGGCGCTACTGCTGTGGGGCGGACCGTACTCGGCGCTCAGGCGGGCGCAGTTGCTGCTGGCCGGGGGAGCAGTGGCCGGCGGCGGGCCACCGTCCTGGCAGGACCTGGCACACGACCTGCGGCGCCTGCGTGCACGGTGGCGGCCCGAGTGGTGGTCACCGGTCCTCGGACTGGTCGTGGGCGTGCTGGGCAGCTCGGTCCTGCCGGTCGCCGCGGGGGCGGCCGGAGTACCCCTGCTGCGCCGGATGCGGCGGGCGCGCTCGGCACGGCGGGCGAGCGAGCGCCGAGCTGACGCGGTGATCGCGCTGTGCTCGTCGCTCGCCGGAGAGGTGCGTTCGGGGAGGCAACCCGGCGAGGCGTTGCAGCGCGCGGCACGCGACTCGGGAGGGCTCGGCCAGGCCCAGGCGAACGTGCTGGCTGCCGCACGGTTCGGAGGGGATGTACCCGGTGCGCTGGTGGGTGCGGCACGGCAGCCGGGGGCCGGCGGCTTGTCGGGGCTCGCGGCGTGCTGGCGGGTGGCCGTCGACCAGGGCGCCGGACTCGCTGCCGGACTCGATCGTCTCGAAGGCGCGCTACGCGCCGAGCGGGATCAAAGTGCTGATCTGCGCGCCCAGTTGGCGGGAGCGCGCTCCACGGCGGTGATGCTCGCCGGCCTGCCGGTTCTGGGGCTCCTCCTGGGTACCGCACTCGGCGCGGACCCGCTGCATGTCCTGCTGCACACCGGGGCTGGTCTGGGCTGCCTGTTCGTGGGCGGGGTGCTGGAGGGGCT
>NZ_MUBA01000067.1 GCF_002154575.1 Streptomyces bobili | reverse complement strand
GCCCCGGCGGGTACGGTTACCCGCCCGCGGCCGGCGGTCAGCGCCCCGCGGCGGGCGGCGGACTCGCGGGCGCCCCGGCGCCCGGGTCCCGCACCCGCCACTGGATCGAGATCAACGGCACCCGCCACCAGATCTCCCGCGCGACGCTCGTGCTGGGCCGCAGCACCGAGGCCGACGTGCGGATCGACGACCCCGGCGTCTCCCGCCGGCACTGCGAGATCCGGACCGGAACACCCTCGACGATCCAGGACCTCGGATCCACCAACGGCATCGTGGTGGACGGGCAGCACACCACCCGCGCTACGCTCCGCGACGGCTCGCGGATCGTCGTGGGCAACACCACCATCATTTACCGGCAAGCCGAAGGGTGAAGCGGGGGCAATGTCAGAGCTGACCCTCACGGTCATGCGGCTGGGTTTTCTGGCCGTACTGTGGCTGTTCGTGATCGTGGCCGTGCAGGTCATCCGCAGCGACCTGTTCGGTACGCGTGTCACCCAGCGCGGTGCGCGCCGGGAAGCGGCCCGACCGCAGCAGGCCCAGCGCCAGGCGCCCCCGCAACAGCGCCAGCAACCCGCGACGGGGGGCGGGCGCAGGGGGCGCAACGCCCCGACGAAACTGGTCGTGTCCGAGGGCACGCTCACCGGCACGACCGTCGCGCTCCAGGGCCAGACCATCAGCCTGGGGCGCGCGCACGACAGCACCATCGTGCTGGACGACGACTACGCCTCCAGCCGCCATGCCAGGATCTATCCGGACCGCGACGGCCAGTGGATCGTCGAGGACCTGGGCTCCACCAACGGCACCTATCTCGACCGAACGCGGCTGACGACTCCCACACCGATCCCGCTGGGCGCGCCGATCCGTATCGGCAAGACCGTCATCGAGCTTCGGAAGTAGTGCTACATCATGAGTGAGCGCGAGCGGAGCGAGCACGCCAGGTCGGCCGGCACCCCGGGCCCCGGCGCGCTCCCGACCGGAGGGTGGGCAGTGTGGCTCGACACGACCGGCTGTACCCGGGGCCGACGGGCGAGGTGGGCATGAGCCTGTCACTGCGCTTCGCCGCCGGATCGCACAAGGGCATGATCCGGGAGGGCAACGAGGACTCCGGTTACGCCGGTCCACGCCTGCTCGCCATCGCCGACGGCATGGGCGGCGCCGCCGCCGGCGAGGTCGCCTCCTCCGAGGCCATCTCCACCATCGTCGCCCTCGACGACGACGTGCCCGGCTCCGACGTCCTCACCTCCCTCGGTACGGCCGTACAGCGCGCCAACGACCAGCTGCGCTCGCTCGTCGAGGAGGACCCGCAGCTCGAAGGCATGGGCACCACCCTGACCGCGCTGCTGTGGACGGGCCAGCGGCTGGGCCTCGTGCACGTCGGCGACTCGCGCGCATACCTGCTGCGCGACGGCGTACTCACCCAGATCACCCAGGACCACACCTGGGTGCAGCGCCTCGTCGACGAGGGCCGGATCACCGAGGAAGAAGCCACCACCCACCCCCAACGCTCGCTGCTGATGCGCGCGTTGGGCAGCGGTGAACACGTGGAGCCCGACCTGTCGATCCGTGAGGTCCGGGCCGGCGACCGCTATCTGATCTGCTCCGACGGCCTGTCCGGCGTCGTCTCGCACCAGACGCTCGAGGACACCCTCGCCAGCTACCAGGGCCCGCAGGAGACCGTGCAGGAGCTGATCCAGCTCGCCCTGCGCGGCGGCGGCCCCGACAACATCACCGTGATCGTCGCCGACGTCCTGGACCTGGACACCGGGGACACCCTCGCCGGGCAGCTGTCCGACACCCCGGTCGTGGTCGGCGCCGTGGCCGAGAACCAGCTCCAGCCGCACGACAACGGCATCATGCAGACCCCGGCCGGCCGCGCCTCCGGCCTCGGCCGTCAGGGCCGCGGACAGGGCGGCGGCGGCGAGTTCGGCCCGCCCGGCTCCGGTGACGTCACCGGCTTCATCCCCACCGACGGCTTCGGCGACTACACCGACGACGACTTCGTCAAGCCCCGCAAGGGCAACCGGTGGCTGAAGAGATCCCTCTACAGCGCCCTCGCGCTCGCCGTCATCGGTGGCGGCCTCTACGCGGGCTGGCGCTGGACGCAGACCCAGTACTACGTCGGCACCAACGGCGAACACGTCGCCCTGTACCGGGGCATCAACCAGGACCTGGCCTGGGTCTCGCTCTCGAAGGTGGAGAAGGATCACCCCGAGATCGAACTCAAGTACCTGCCGCAGTACCAGCAGAAGCAGGTCGAGGCGACGATCCCCGAAGGCGGCCTGTCCACCGCCCAGAAGAAGATCGACGAACTGGCCGTACAGGCGTCCGCATGCCGCAAGCAGGCGGAATCGACCACCGCGACCCCCAGTTCGGCCGGTTCCACAACGGATGAGGGCAAGGCCGACGGCACCACGGGAACCACTCCCGTCTCCCTCACGTCCAAGGCAACGCCGACCCCGACCCCGTCGGGATCGACACCGTCCCCGTCCACGTCTCCGTCCACGTCAGCGACCGCCACTCCCGGCCCCGGCCCCAGCCTCTCGGAGGATGAGCAGAAGGTCGTCTCGCTGTGCGGTAAGCAGTAGGCAAGCCGTGAGAGGCCCCGTCACACGATGAGCAGTACAACCAATTCGCCGACGCACCACACGTCCACGATCGGCTCCATCGGCACACCGAGCCGCCGCAACACCGAACTGGCACTCCTGGTGTTCGCGGTGCTGATCACGGTGTTCGCCTACGCCAACGTGGGCCTCGCCATCAACGAGGAGGTGCCGTCCGGCCTGCTCAGCTACGGCCTGGGCCTCGGCCTGCTGGCCGGCGCCGCCCATCTGGTCGTCCGCAAGTTCGCACCGTACGCCGACCCCCTGCTGCTGCCGCTGGCGACACTGCTGAACGGCCTCGGACTCGTAGCCATCTGGCGGCTGGACCAGTCCAAGCTGCTCCAGTCGATCCAGCAGGCCGGCAACGCGGCGCCCCGCCAGCTGATGTACACGGCGATGGGCATCGCCTTCTTCGTCGTCGTGCTGATCTTCCTCAAGGACCACCGCGTCCTCCAGCGCTACACCTACATCTCGATGGTGGGCGCGCTGGTACTGCTGCTGCTCCCCCTGGTGCCCGGTCTCGGCCGCAACATCTACGGCGCCAAGATCTGGATCCAGGTCGGCAGCTTCAGCATCCAGCCCGGTGAGTTCGCCAAGATCGCACTGGCCGTCTTCTTCGCCGGCTACCTGATGGTGAAGCGCGACGCACTCGCCCTCGCCAGCCGCCGCTTCATCGGCCTGTACCTGCCGCGTGGCCGCGACCTCGGCCCGATCCTGGTCGTCTGGTTCATCTCGATCCTCATCCTGGTCTTCGAGACGGACCTCGGCACCTCACTGCTGTTCTTCGGAATGTTCGTCATCATGCTGTACGTCGCCACCGAGCGGACCAGCTGGATCGTCTTCGGCATGCTGATGTCGGCGGTCGGCGCGGTCGGCGTCGCCAGCTTCGAACCGCACGTCCAGCAGCGTGTCCAGGCCTGGCTCGACCCGATGAAGGAGTACACGCTCTCCCGGCAGGGCCAGGCAGGCCACTCCGAACAGGCGATGCAGGCACTCTGGGCGTTCGGCTCCGGCGGCACCCTCGGCACCGGCTGGGGCCAGGGCCACTCCGAACTGATCCGCTTCGCCGCCAACTCCGACTTCATCCTCGCCACCTTCGGCGAGGAGATCGGCCTCGCCGGTCTCATGGCACTGCTGCTCCTGTACGGCCTGATCGTCGAGCGCGGTGTGCGCACCGCCCTCGCCGCCCGCGACCCGTTCGGCAAGCTGCTCGCCATCGGCCTGTCGGGCGCGTTCGCCCTCCAGGTGTTCGTCGTGGCCGGCGGTGTGATGGGCCTCATCCCGCTGACCGGCATGACGATGCCGTTCCTGGCCTACGGCGGCTCCTCCGTCATCGCCAACTGGGCCCTGATCGGCATCCTGATCAGAATCAGCGACACCGCGCGCCGTCCGGCCCCGGCCCCCGCATCCAACCCCGACGCCGAGATGACCCAGGTGGTCCGCCCGTCATGAACAAGCCCCTGCGCCGGATCGCGATCTTCTGCGGACTCCTGATCCTCACCCTCCTCATCCGCGACAACTGGCTCCAGTACGTCAAGGCCGACACTCTGGCCTCCGACGACGAGAACCGCCGCGTCAACATCGCCCGCTACGCCACCCCGCGCGGCGACATCATCGTCGGCGGCAAGGCCATCACCGGCTCCGTCGAGAACACCAGCGGCGACTACAAGTACAAGCGCACCTGGACCAACGGCCCCATGTGGGCGCCGGTCACCGGGTACTCCTCGCAGGCCTTCGGCGCCAACCAGCTGGAGAAGCTCGAGGACGGCATCCTCACCGGCAACGACGACCGGCTCTTCTTCCGCAACACGCTCGACATGATCACGGGCAAGAAGAAGGAGGGCGGCAGCGTCGTCACCACCCTCAACGCCGCCGCGCAGAAGGCCGCCTACGAGGGCCTGGGCAACAAGAAGGGCGCCGTCGCGGCGATCGACCCGGCCACCGGCAAGATCCTCGCGCTGGTCTCGACGCCGTCGTACGACCCGTCGAAGTTCGCAGGCACCTCCGACGAGGACGCCAAGGCGTGGAACGCGGTCCAGAAGAAGAACAACCCCGACGACCCGATGCTGAACCGGGCGCTGCGCGAGGTCTACCCGCCGGGCTCCACCTTCAAGGTGGTCACCGCGGCCGCGGCACTGGAGAACAAGGTCGTGTCCGGCATCGACGACGCCACCAAGACCCCGGACCCGTACCAGCTGCCGAAGACCACCACCGATCTCACCAACGAGCACGGTACGTGCGAGAACGCCAACCTGCGGTACGCGCTCATGGTCTCCTGCAACACCGTCTTCGCGAAGATGGCCGACACCGTCGGCAACGAGAAGATGATCGAGCAGGCGAACAAGTTCGGCTTCAACAACAAGGAACTGGACACCCCGGTCCGCGCCTCCGAGAGCGTCTACCCCGAGGACAACGAGCCGCAGAACGCCATGGCCGGCATCGGCCAGGCCTCCAACCGGGCCACCCCGCTCCAGATGGCCATGGTCGCCTCGGCCATCGCCAACGACGGCAAGCTGATGAAGCCGTACATGGTCGACCAGCTCAAGGCCGCCAGCCTCGACACCATCGCGACGACCGAGCCGGAGGAGCTGTCCCAGGCGGTGTCCTCGGAAACTGCTCAGAAGCTCCAGGAAATGATGGAGACGGTCGTCAACGACCCGCAGGGCACCGGCGGCAAGGCGAAGATCCCCGGCGTCACGGTCGGCGGCAAGACCGGTACCGCCCAGCACGGCCTGAACAACAAGGAAAAGCCGTACGCCTGGTTCATCTCCTACGCGAAGCTGGCCGACGGCAGTTCGCCGGTCGCCGTCGCGGTCGTCGTCGAGGACGGCGCCGCCAACCGTGGTGACATCAGCGGTGGCGGTCTCGCCGGCCCGATCGCGAAGGACGTCATGAAGGCAGTCATCGACAGCAACAAGTGACCCCCATCACGTCGCCTACACATCGGTGCACGTTGCGATACCGGTCCTGTATCGGGTGACGGGCTTGGCCAGGTCACACAGCGCCATCCGGGTACGGTATGCCCGGACGGCAGCCACCGACCGCACACGTGTGCCGGTCGGGACCGACGGAGAGGGCTGGTAGGTAGCTATGGAAGAGCCGCGTCGCCTCGGCGGCCGGTACGAGCTGGGCCATGTGCTCGGCCGTGGTGGCATGGCCGAGGTCTACCTCGCGCATGACATCCGCCTCGGCCGCACCGTGGCGGTGAAGACGCTGCGCGTGGACCTCGCGCGCGACCCTTCCTTCCAGGCCCGGTTCCGCCGGGAGGCCCAGTCGGCCGCCTCGCTCAACCACCCCGCGATCGTCGCTGTCTACGACACCGGCGAGGACTACATGGACGGGGTCTCGATCCCGTACATCGTCATGGAGTACGTCGACGGCTCCACGCTCCGCGAACTGCTCCACTCCGGCCGCAAGCTGCTGCCGGAGCGGACACTGGAGATGACCATCGGCATCCTCCAGGCGCTGGAGTACTCGCACCGGGCCGGCATCGTGCACCGCGACATCAAGCCGGCGAACGTCATGCTGACGCGCAACGGCCAGGTCAAGGTCATGGACTTCGGCATCGCCCGCGCCATGGGCGACTCCGGCATGACGATGACGCAGACCTCGGCCGTCATCGGCACCGCCCAGTACCTCTCGCCGGAACAGGCGAAGGGCGAGCAGGTCGACGCCCGCTCCGACCTGTACTCCACGGGCTGCCTGCTCTACGAGCTGCTGACCGTACGGCCGCCGTTCGTCGGCGACTCCCCGGTGGCGGTCGCCTACCAGCACGTCCGCGAGGAGCCCCAGGCGCCCAGCGTCTTCGACCCCGAGATCACGCCCGAGATGGACGCGATCGTGTTGAAGGCCCTCGTCAAGGATCCCAACTACCGCTACCAGTCCGCCGACGAGATGCGTGCCGACATCGAGGCCTGCCTCGACGGCCAGCCCGTCGCGGCCACGGCCGCCATGGGCGCGGTCGGCTACGGCGGCTACCCGGACGACCAGCCGACGACCGCACTGCGCTCCGCGGACGGCGGCGCCACCTCGATGCTGCCCCCGATGAACCCGGACGACGGCGGCTTCGGCTACGACGACCGTCCCGACCGGCGCCGCCAGAAGAAGTCCAACACCTCGACGATCCTGCTGATCGTCGCCGCCGTACTGGTCCTCCTGGGCGCCATCCTGATCGGGAAGTGGGCCTTCGACGGTGAGAGCGCGGGCAACGACACGGTGGCGGTGCCCAGCCTCCTCGGAAAGACCGAGGCCCAGGCCAGGCAGCAACTGGCCAATATCGACCTCAAGGTCGGAACGGTCACGCCGAAGCCCTGCGAGGACCAGGCCAAGGGCAACATCTGCGACCAGGACCCCGACCCCAAAATAGAGGTCGAAAAGAACTCCGCCGTCAACCTGGTGGTGTCCACGGGGGCGCCGAAGGTGACCGTGCCCAGCGTCCTCGGCAAGACCCTCGATGAGGCCAAGACGCTCCTCGAGGGTGACGAGTACCAGCTGGTCGTCGAGACCAAGCAGGAGATCTCCGCGGAGCCCCCGGGCACCGTCACCGGCCAGGACCCGAGGCTGGGTACCGAGGTCGAGAAGGGCTCCAAGGTCACCCTCACCATCGCCAAGGCGGAGGACAAGGCGACCGTCCCCGACGTCCTCAACCAGAGCTGTGACCAGGCCAAGGCCCAGATGGAGGCCAACAACCTGGTCGGCAACTGCGTCGAGGTCGACACCCAGGACCCGAACCTGGTCGGCAAGGTCATCGGGACCACCCCGCAGGCCAACTCGAAGGCCGACAAGGGCTCCCAGGTCCAGATCCAGATCGGCAAGGCCCCCGCGAACCAGCAGACGCAGGTGCCGGGCAACCTCCAGGGCATGAGCCTCAAGGACGCCAAGAAGGCACTCCAGGACGCGGGCCTCAACGTCGGGAACGTCACTGTCAACGACGACAACGCCACCGTCATCAACTCCGACCCGGCCCCGGGCAGCACGGTGAACAGGGGGCAGACGGTCAACCTGGTCACCATCGGCGGCAACGGCGGCGGGGACAACGGGGGCAACAACGGAGGGGCCGTCTTCTTCGGCGGAACCTCGGGATAGCCACCGGGCCCCACGCAAAGAGGCCTCGGGCCCTGCCGGACATCCGTCCGGCAGGGCCCGAGGCCTTTGCTCATACTCAGTGGGGTGGGCGCCTGGGCGCCCGCGTCAGCGCAGCTCCTCCGGCGGTGTCCGGTCCGCGTCCACCTTCTCCACCCGGTCCAGCTCCCCCCACACCACGTACCGGTAGCGGCTCGTGTAGACCGGCGTGCACGTGGTCAAGGTGATGTACTTGCCGGCCTTCTTCTTGCCCGACTCCTCCGGGACCGCGCCCAGCACCTCGACGTTGTACTTCGAGGTCTCGGCCAGGACGGCGTACACCTTGTAGACGTACCAGTTGTCCTTGGTCTCGAAGACGATCGGGTCGCCCTCATCGAGCTTGTCGATGTTGTGGAACTTGGCGCCGTGGCCGTCACGGTGGGCGGCGAGAGAGAAGTTGCCGTCCTTGCCGCTGGTCGGGAGCGTGGCCTTGACGGGGTCCGTGTAGTAGCCGGCGACGCCATCGTTGAGGATCTTCGACGAGGTGCCCTTCTCGACCAGGACCTCGCCGTTGTCCATGGCGGGCACGTGCAGGAAACCGATGCCGTTCCCGGTGTCGAGCGCACCCGGTCCTGTGTTCTCCCGCGCCCAGGTGTCACGGACCTTGTCGCCCTGCCGATCCGCCTTGCGGTCGGCGACCACGTTGGTCCACCACAGCGAGTAGACGACGAAGAGGCCGAGCACCAGCCCGGCCGTGATGAGGAGTTCCCCGAAGACACTGACGGCCTGGGCGATCCGTCCGCCGCGCCGCCGCGGGGGCGGGGAGGCGGCGGCCCGCGCGCCGCTGTGCTCTTCGTGCTCGGTGTCGCCGGTGGTCGCTGCCACGTTCACTCTGCCCCTACTCGACTGCACGCCTACTCGACGAGCGCATCCGGCTTGCCCTTGCTGCGCGGCCGTTCCTCGACCATCTTGCCCCAGACGATCATCCGGTACTTGCTGGTGAACTCCGGCGTGCACGTCGTCAGCGTGATGTACCGGCCCGGCCCCGTGAAGGTGGAGTCCGGCGGCACGGGGTCGAGGACACTCACGTTGCTCGGCGAGGTCACCGGCAGGATCGACGCCATCTTGTAGACGAAGTACTCGTCCTGCGTCTCCACCACGATCGAATCGCCGGGCTGGAGCCTGTTGATGTACCGGAACGGCTCACCGTGCGTGTTGCGGTGCCCCGCCAGCCCGAAATTGCCGGTCTTCGCGTCGGGCATGGCGGTCTTCAGCGCGTCCTCGCCGTAGTGCCCGACCATGCCCTTGTCGAGCACCTTCTTGCTGTCGATGCCCTCGGCGATCGGCACCACCACGTCCAGCTTGGGGATGTGCAGGATGGCGAAGCCCTGCCCCGGAGAGAAGGCGCCCGGGTTGCGCTTGCCGCTCGCCCAGTCGTCCTGGAGGCTGCTCGCCTCCCTGTCCGCCTGCGCGTGTGCCCGCACGTTCGTCCACCACAGCTGGTAGGTGACGAACAGGAGCATCAGCACACCGGCGGTGATGAACACCTCGCCGACCGCCCGGCTGAAGACGACCGCCGCGCTCGGCCTGCTGGCCCGCGCCCGCCGGCGGGCCTCCACCCGCGACAGCGGCCTCCCCGCCGATCCCGGAGGATCCTCAGGACCACCGCCGTACGCCCCACGATCCCCACTACCGTGGCCACCATGCCCGCCGTGGCGCCCGTGACGGCCCCTGGCGGCCTTTCTGCGGGCCGCGCGGCCTCCCGCCGGGGTTCCCGTGAGGGGAGGGGCCGTTGAGGCTCCAGACACGGATATGGACTCGCCGCCGAACACGAACCCGGGCGGCGGCGGCACGCGCAGTGCCACCGTCTCCTCGTCGATGGGAGGCTCGAACGGCTCGCCGCCGTACAAGTCCTCGCGCTCGGGGCGAAGCGCGGTCACGCCGAGGCCCTGCCCACCACCGGGGCGAGCCCCGCCGACCTCGCCACGGCACCCTGGTCACCGCACTCCGCCAGCCAGTTGGCCAGCATCAGGTGCCCGTGCTCGGTGAGCACCGACTCCGGGTGGAACTGCACTCCCTCGACAGGCAGTTCACGGTGGCGCAGACCCATGACGATGCCGTCCTGGGTGCGGGCCGTGATCTCCAGCTCGGGCGACACCGTCGCCGGCTCGGCCGCGAGCGAGTGGTAGCGGGTCGCCGTGAAGGGCGAGGGCAGACCCGCGAAGACGCCCTTGCCGTCGTGCTCGACCAGCGAGGTCTTGCCGTGCAGCAGCTCCGGGGCCCGGTTCACCACACCGCCGTACGCCACCTGCATCGACTGCATGCCCAGACAGACGCCGAAGACGGGCACGCCGGTGCTCGCGCAGTGGCGGACCATGTCGACGCAGACGCCGGCCTCCTCCGGGGTGCCGGGACCCGGGGACAGCAGAACGCCGTCGAATCCGTCCTGGGCGTGCGCCGTCGACACCTCGTCGTTGCGCAGGACCTCGCACTCGGCGCCCAGCTGGTACAGGTACTGGACCAGATTGAAGACGAAGCTGTCGTAGTTGTCGACGACAAGAATGCGCGCGCTCACTGGTTGTCCACCGTCACATCGTTGAAGGGAAGCAGCGGTTCGGCCCACGGAAAGACGTACTGGAAAAGGACATACACCGTGGCCAGCACCAGCACGATCGAGACCAGCGCCTTCAACAAGGCGTTTCCCGGCAGATGCCGCCAGATCCAGCCGTACATGCCGTCCCTTCCGTCGCACCACGGCACCAGACTCACGCCGTACGTCACCAGACTAACGGCGGAGAGCCTTCGGTCTGCCTGCCTCCACAGGCTGTGTGGAGTCCAGGTGTGCCCAGACGATCAGCCGGTGACTGTGCCCCCACTCGGGTTCGCACGTCGTCAGCGTCAGATAGCGTCCGGGACGCGTATACCCCGACTTACGTGGCACAGGGTCGATCACCTCGACGTCCGTGGGCACTGTTTTGTACGGCCCTTGATCGATCCGATACGTGAACCAGGTCGTGCCGTCCGTCAGCACCACCGCATCCCCGCGCCGCAGCTTCGGAAAGTCCTTGAGAGGGTCGCCGTACGTACGCCGGTGACCTGCGACGGAGAAGTTCCCGGTCTGCCCGAGCCGCGTGGTACCCGCGTAATGGCCGAGCCCCTTCTTCAGGGTGGCCGCGCCGGTCCCTTCGAGCACCGGCTTGTTCCACGTGAAACCAAGCCTCGGGATGTACATGATCGCGAAGGGCTTCCCCTTCGAGTACGGCTTCGGCGGCGCCGGGCTCGCGGAGGCGCGGGGCGCCGCAGCGGGCTCCCGCGCCCACTGCTGCTGGAGGCTGTCGATCTGGTCGTCCATGACGCGGTCGGCCTGCACGCCGGTCCAGAAGAGCACGTAGGCGACGAAGAGGACGATCACGGTGCCGACGGTGATGAACAGTTCGCTGACGGTTCTGACGATCACACGCACCGGCGGCTCCCGAGCGGCGGCTGGTCCGGCTACTCCACCGGCTTCGCGTAGTGCAGATCCACTGTGCCCGAGTAGCCGGGAAGAGTCACCGTGCCGTCCTCGGTGACTTTCCAGCCGAGCCCGTAGACGTTGACGTACACCATGTAGTTCTGGATCGCCTTGGAGTCCGCGAGCGCCTGCTGGAGCTTCTCCGGGTCCCCCACCGCCTGGATCTTGTACGGCGGGGAGTACACGCGGCCCTGGAGGATCAGGGTGTTGCCGACGCAGCGCACGGCGCTGGTGGAGATCAGCCGCTGGTCCATGACCTTGATGCCCTCGGCGCCGCCCTGCCAGAGGGCGTTCACCACGGCCTGGAGGTCCTGCTGGTGGATGACCAGATAGTCGGGCTGGGGCTCCGGGTAACCGGGGAGCTTGGCGGTGGCGTTCGGCGGGGCGTCGTTGAGCGTGACGGTGACCGCCCTGCCCTTGACCTTCCGGGTGCCCGCCGCGTCCTCGAGCTTGGTCAGCTTCTCGTCCTCGGCCCGGGTGCTGCCGTCGTCGGCCTCGGCCAGTGACTCGACCTGGCCGCGCAGGGCCGAGTTGGACTCCTCCGCCTGGCCGTTCTTGTGACTGCGCTCCTGGATGAGGTCGGACAGCTTGAGCAGGGAGGCGTCCGTGCGGATGTCGGTGCCCTTGGCGGTGTCGAAGCTGGTGAAGAAGATGAGCCCGGCGAGGGCGAAGACGCCGGCGGTGAGAACACGGACCGGACGGAAGCGCGGACGGCGGCCGGGAGCGGACCCCGTTGAACCCGTCCCGGGGAAGTCGGCAGAATTGCTCAACGTACCCTTATCTCCTTAGGCGCCGTAGAAGCACTACGCTAACGGACGCCCGGGGGAGCAGGTCAGTGTCCCCTTGTACGCTGCCCCGAGCCCGACCCAGTACCCTGCGCGGCCACGCAGCGCATCGACAGGAGAGACCCTCGTGCCGAAGTCACGTATCCGCAAGAAGGCCGATTACACGCCGCCGCCCGCGAAGCAGGCGACCGCCATCAAGCTCAACAGCCGTGCCTGGGTCGCGCCGGTCATGCTGGCGATGTTCCTCATCGGACTCGCCTGGATCGTCGTGTTCTACGTGACCGACGGGTCGCTGCCCATCGACGCTCTGGGCAACTGGAACATCGTGGTCGGTTTCGGCTTCATCGCCGCCGGCTTCGGCGTCTCGACCCAGTGGAAGTAGCTCCCGCACCAGCTCTCCCCACGGGTATCCACTGAGTTATCCACAGCGGTTTTCCACAGTGGGGAAAAAGAACGACCATCTGTGGATAACCTCCCGGATGTTGACGCCGGTGTGAAGAACGGCCAACAGTCGAAAACATGTTCGCCCCCTGCCTGACCTGCGGAAACACAGGTCAGTGACAGGGGGCACTGTTGTTCTCGCACGGTATGCACAAGATCGGGCACTCGCTGTGGACAACGTGAGGTCCGGGGTCGCTCAGGTGAGCTGGGCGGTCCTCAGGAGGGTGACGACCACGACCGCGGCCAGCACCAGCGCACAGGTGCCGTACTGGACCAGGGCCCGTCGGCTGCGGGGGGCATGGACCATGGCGAGACCGATGACGGCACCGCCGACGAAGCCGCCGACATGGGCCTCCCAGGAGATGTTGCTCCACCCGAAGGTGATGATCAGCGTGATCACCAGCATGGCGACGATGGGCCGCATGTCGTAGCGCTGCTGACGCATCAGGACGGCGAGGGCGCCGAAGACCCCGAGGATGGCGCCCGAAGCACCCAGCGAGGGCGCGTTGGGTTCGTTGAGCAGGTAGGCCAGCGCGCCGCCCGCCAGACCGGACAGCAGGTAGAGGGCGAGATAGCGGGTGCGGCCGAGCGCTTCCTCCACATACCGGCCGATGAACCAGAGGCTGAGCATGTTGGAGAGGATGTGGAAGTAGTCCAGGTGCAGGAACATCGAGGTCAGCAGCCGGTACGGCTGACCGTCGGCGACGCCCTGCACGGAGCCCAGCTCTGGCACGTACGCCAGCCCCAGCAGGCTGAACCGGTCGGTGAACCGGTCCCCGACGGCCATCTGCACCACGAACACCGCGACACAGAGGCCCATGAGGACCTTGGTGACCAGATGCGGGTCCGCCTCGACGGTCCCGCCGGCGAGGGTGCGGGGGCGGTTCGCGTCGGGGGCGTGCCCGGTGCCGGACCCGTTACGCACACATTCCGGACACTGGAAGCCGACGGAGGCACTCACCATGCACTCGGGGCAGATCGGGCGCTCGCAGCGCGTGCAGCGCACGCCGGTCTCGCGGCCCGCGTGCCGGTAGCAGACCGGCACACCGCTCTGGGCGTCATCCGGCCGGCTTCCTGAGGCCTGATCCATGTGCTCCCCCGATCTCTTCGTGAACAAGGCTGTGCCCCGACCGTCCTTACGGACGAGCGGGGCGATTGGTTCCCGTGGGGACCGCGGGCGAGCTAGCGCGTTTCGACGACGACCGACTCGATGACGATGTCCTTCAGCGGACGGTGGGTGCGCGGGTTGGTCTCGACGCCCGCGATCGCGTCCACCACCTTCTGGCTCGCCGGGTCGGTGACCTCGCCGAAGATGCTGTGCTTGCGGTTCAGCCAGGCCGTCGGGGAGACGGTGATGAAGAACTGCGAGCCGTTGGTGCCTGGGCCCGCGTTGGCCATCGCCAGCAGATACGGCCGGTCGAAGCGCAGGTCCGGGTGGAACTCGTCCTCGAACTGGTAGCCGGGTCCGCCCGTGCCGTTCGCCAGCGGGTCACCGCCCTGAATCATGAATCCGCTCATCACCCGGTGGAAGACCGTGCCGTCGTAGAGCTCGGCCGAGGACGTCTCACCGGTGGCGGGGTGGGTCCACTCCCGTCCCCCGGTGGCGAGGTCGACGAAGTTCTTGACCGTCCTGGGCGCGTGGTCCGGGAAGAGCCTGACCTGGATGTCACCCTGGCTGGTCTTCAGGGTGGCGTAAAGCTGCTCGGCCACGATCTGCCTTCCGTTGTCTTCCTGTAACCCATCGATCCTCGCACGCCTGCGGCGGCCCGTCGCCCGGCTGCCACCGCGTGCACAGGAACCGCCCACTTCGGCTACGGAAAAGCGCCGGACCCGTCCGGGACGGGGGCAAGGCGGGCCGATCCGTGGCATTGTCGACGACAAGTTCCCGTTGCCCCGTATTCACCTGCTCTTGTATCCGATCAAGACAACTCGGGACGTCCGGCACCCGTATGCCCGTCCGCGCATGCCCCGGAGGCCGTCGGCAGGCATGATCCGTAAAAGGGTGGAAAGTCGAAATACCGTACGCCACCGAGGAGGAGGAACCCGTGACCCGCATCGACAGCGTGCGCGCCGCGACCGGTTCGGCGAAGGACAGCGTGCTGCACGCCGCGGAAGTGGTGGCGCCCTACGCCGACACGGCCAAGGAGAGGGCCGCGCTCTACGCGCACGAGGCCCGCGTACGGCTAGCGCCCAAGGTGTCCCAAGCCGCCGAACAGGCCCGCGTCCAGTACGACGCCCGAGTGGCGCCCCGCCTTGAGCAGGCGATGGCGCATGTCCCGCCGAAGGTCGACCAGGCCGCCCATGAGGCTGCCTGCCGCACGCGCCTGGCCGCCCGGCAGGCCGCCGACTACTCCCGGCCGAAGCTCGAACAGGCGATGGCCGCGGCCGGGCCCGTGAAGGGGGAGGCCGCCGCCCGCAGCGTCGCCGCGATGGCCGCCCTGCGCGGCCAGGTGACCCCGAAGGACATCCAGAAGCTGGTGCGCAAGCACCGCCGCCGAGCCAAGGCCGGCAAGATCGCCAAGGTGCTGGCGATGGTCGGTCTGGTGGGCGGAAGCGCCTTCGCCGCCTGGAAGTGGTGGGACAAGCAGGCCAACCCGGACTGGCTGGTCGAGCCGCCCGCCGCCACCGAGGTACCCGCCGCGGGCGGTCTGACCTCCGTGGACGGCACCGGCGAGACCTCGGCGCTCGACCCCGAGGTGCAGGCGAAGGAGGACGAGGAGACCTCGAACCGCGAGGACCGCGGCTGAGCTTCTCCGCTTTCTCCGCCTTCTCCACACCTGCACGCCTGCACGGCTGTTTCACGTGAAACAGCCGTGCAGCCCGACAGCCGGCCAGCCCCCCAGCCCCACAGCTCGAGAAAAGAGCCCCTCCGTCCGGTGGTCACCGGACGGAGGGGCTCTTTCGATGTGGAGCCTAGGGGAGTCGAACCCCTGACATCTGCCATGCAAAGACAGCGCTCTACCAACTGAGCTAAGGCCCCTCGCGGGAAGCGGCCGACCGGAGGAAACGATCCCGGTGGGCGCCGAGGACCACAGTACCGGGTCACCCCCGGTATCTCGCAAAAAGATTGGGGTCCCCGCGGATGACCACTCTCCGTAAGATGCTCCGCGTGGTTCGCTACAGCGAACCGCGGTTTCTTGGGGAAGCGATGGGGAGACGCACATGGACGCCGCACAGCAGGAAGCCACCGCGAGAGCGCGGGAACTGCAGCGGAACTGGTACGGGGAGCCGCTGGGGGCGCTCTTCCGTAAGCTCATAGACGATCTTGGTCTCAACCAGGCTCGTCTCGCGGGGGTACTGGGACTGTCGGCACCGATGCTGTCCCAGCTGATGAGCGGGCAGCGGGCGAAGATCGGCAACCCCGCGGTCGTGCAGCGGGTGCAGCTGTTGCAGGAGCTGGCGGCCCAGGTCGCGGACGGCAGCGTCAGCGCCGCCGAGGCGACCGACCGTATGGACGAGATCAAGCGGTCGCAAGGGGGATCGGTGCTCAACACCACGCAGACGACCAGCGGGTCGGGTGCGCCCACGGTCAAGCGGGTCGTCCGTGAGATCCAGTCGCTGCTGCGCTCGGTGGCCGCCGCCGGCGACATCATCGACGCTGCCGACACCCTCGCCCCGACCCACCCGGAACTGGCAGAGTTCCTCAAGGTCTACGGCGCCGGCCGCACCTCGGACGCCGTGGCGCACTACCAGTCCCACCAGAACTGAGCCCCCGGCCCGGTGACCGAAGGGGGTTCGGCGACCGGGCCGACGGCACAGTGCGGTACCGCGAGGGGCGCCGGGGTGGCGCACTTCGCCGCGGGATGACGCGAGCCGGTTCGTGACGGGCCACGGGGGTCGTATCACTCATCACCGGGTAGCGAGGGGACAGCAGGGGGATTCGCGAGGGGGAGGAGCGACGCACCGCCATGGGTGAGGTCTTCGCCGCACGCTACGAACTGGCCGACCCGATCGGGCGCGGAGGGGTCGGCGCCGTCTGGCGTGCCTGGGACCATCGCCGTCGCCGCTATGTGGCCGCGAAGGTACTTCAGCAGAGCGACGCCCACGCGCTGCTCCGCTTCGTGCGCGAGCAGGCACTGCGGATCGACCATCCTCATGTCCTCGCCCCCGCCAGCTGGGCCGCCGACGACGACAAGGTCCTCTTCACCATGGACCTGGTCGCCGGGGGCTCCCTGGTCCACCTCGTGGGCGACTACGGGCCCCTCCCTCCCCTGTTCGTCTGCACCCTCGTCGACCAACTGCTGGCCGGGCTCTCCGCGGTCCACGCGGAAGGCGTCGTCCACCGTGACATCAAGCCGGCCAACATCCTGCTGGAGGCCACCGGCACGGCCAGGCCGCGGCTGCGGCTGTCCGACTTCGGCATCGCGATGCGGCTGGGTGAACCGCGCCTGACCGAGACCAACCTCGTGGTGGGAACGCCCGGTTACCTCGCCCCCGAGCAGATGATGGGCGCCGAGCCCGACTTCCCCGCCGACCTCTTCGCCGTGGGTCTGGTCGCCCTGTATCTCCTGGAGGGTGCCAAGCCGGACGCCAAAGCACTTCTCCAGTACTTCGCGGAGCATGGAACTCCGGGTGCTCCCAAGGGAGTTCCCGAGCCGCTGTGGCAGGTCGTGGCCATGCTCCTGCAGCCGGACCCACAGGCTCGCTTCCGCACGGCCACGGGTGCGCGCAAGGCCCTGGCCGCGGCCGTCGAGCTGCTCCCCGAACCGGGCCCGGACGACGAACAGATCGAGATATTCGACCAACTCGGGCCGCTGCCGGAGGGGTTCGGTCCGCAGGGACCCTCGAAGCCGGCGCCGGGAGTGGCCGGGACGCCGGCATCCTTCGGCCGGACGTCCCTGCGGCAGGACACCAGCGGGTCGACACCCGCCCGGCCGGACCGGGATCCCCTTCCGGCGTGGCCGGGCACGGCCTCCGTGACGTCCGGGACTCCGGCCCCGCCGCCGGGACCGCCCCAGGTGCAGCCTTCCGCGGCAGCTCCCGTGCAGCCTGTCGGGCCGGGGGCGGGTACGGGGGCCGTACCGAGCGGCACGGGCGTCGAAGCCGTACCGGCGTCCTCCGATCCGCGGCACGTCACGCATTCCTCGGCGCGCGGCCCACGTCAGCCCGTGGAGGCCTCGTCCGCCGGTCCCGGCCGTTCCATGTCGGACGCCGGCAGTTTCCCTCTGGCGCCCCCTCTGTACCCGGGTACGGCCCCGCGGCCGGCCCTCGTACCCCCGGGCGACGCCACCTTCGTGCTGCCGCCCCGGCCTGCGGCGGTCGAGCGGCACGGCGAGACCTCCACCGCTTCGTACACCGCTCAGGACGCGCAGGCTCCCCCTCTCTCGGCGGAGCCGGAACGCGTCCGGCGCGGGGGTCACCGCCGGGCCCGGTCGGCCCGGCGTCCCGGACCACCCGCCAAGGTCGCGCTGCCGCTCCTGCTGCTCGCTCTGGCCTGCTATGCCATCGGGTTCTGGGCGCTGGCCCGGATCTGAGCGGAGGCGCGGCGCCGGGCCGTCACCGTCCACACGCCGAGCACCAGCAGCAGGGCGCTGCCGGTGCCGAGGCCGCCCACGGCGATCGCCGTCATCGCGTCGTCGCCACCACCAGCGGCGTCGTCCGCATCGCCCGGCGAGGTGCTCCGCCCGCCCCGCGCGCCGGTGTCGAACATGCCGTCCGGCACCGATCCGCCCTGGTACGCCGGTCCGGCCTGCGCGGTCCCGTCGATCCGGACGCGCAGCTTCACGCCGTAGGGACCGTCGCCGAAGCGTTCCGCGACGTGCGCCGAGAGGTACACGGCGAGGTAGTGGAAGCCCGCGAACCGCAGGCTCTGCGTGGGGTTGGTGGGGGCGTACCGGTTGACGTGGCGGACGGGTGGCAGGGGCGGCAGGGAGGTCGACTTCTGGGTGCCGCCGTAGCCGATGCTCGTATCGGCGATCTCGGCACGCACCGGGTTGTACGCCGTCAGGTCCAGCGCGGGCACCACGAATCCGGAGTCGGTGCCCGCGCTGTCCAGGTCGACGGTGGCGTACAGCTGCTGTCCCCAGTCGACGGGCACCTTGTAGAACAGGGTCTGGCCGGGGACGATCTCGTCCCGCCAGACGCCCTGCCGTACGGCGGTCGCGTCGGAGAAGCCCGCGCCGCCCGGACGGTTCACGGGTTCCTCTACGAGGGGCGCGGGCGTGGCGGAGTTCCACACCTCGGGCACGCTCGTCGCACCGGTGCCGGTTGACGGTGGCTCGGACACGGGGGTGAGTTCCAGCTCCCAGGGTTGTCCGTCCTCGGTGCCGGTCTCGGTGCGCTCGACCACGAGGAAGTAGGTGCCGGCTTCCTGGCACAGCCCCTTGCCGGCCAGGATCTCCCGCGCCCCCCAGGCCGTGACCGGGTGCGCTTCCCTGGACGCGCCCACGGTCACGGTGTCGTAGGAGCAGCTGCCGCTGTCGGCGTTCTGCACGGACACCGTGATGCCGTCGCCGCTGGCGAGCGTGGTGCCCGCGCGCGGGACGGCGGTGACGGAGACGTACGAGGTCTCCGCGGCGTCGAGCTCCAGCCTGTAGTACGCCTTCTCGCGGCCCGTGAGAGCACTGCGGTACGTGGTGCCCGGCTCCAGGCGTACGGCGTCGGTCGTGCCCTTGGCGGCGGTGATGGCGCGGGCGTTCCGGTCGAAGGCGTAGGGCGGCGCCTCCGCAGTACCGGCGGCCTCGGCCACGGTGCCCGGCAGCCCGGCCGAGGCCACGCAGAACGCCGCCGCCACCGCGGTGATCCGCCCGGCCGCCGTCCGCACCACGGTTTCGCGAAGCGCGGTCGCCCACCCCCTGCGCCGGCCCATCACACGCCCCCTCGCCCTCGCGCACGGGCCCTGTCCGGACCCGGCCGTGGGCCATCCTGCCCTGCCGGCCCACAGGGCACCCGCGCATCCCGCACGAACGTCCGAAACGGATGCCTTCGATCCGTGGCGACTGCCTCTAGCCGGGTCGGGGATTCCCCGCAACACAAAACCCCGACCGCGCTGAGCGGCCGGGGTCTGATCAGTTTTCGGTATCGGTACTCAAGAACCCGTGGGCACGGAGTCGGTCGCCTCCGTCCACAGATCCTGCTCGGCGCGATCCGCCTGGATCTGGCGGTACACGAGGAGCCCGCCGATGGCGGCCAGTGCGACCAGGAGAAGCTTCTTCACCGCGCGACCTCGTCTTTCCTTGACGTAGGGGACTTCTGGCGCCCGACTATACACACCGGCCGATACCGATCGGTGACCTGCGTCGGCCCCTCAACTCCCGCCCTCGACAGCCCAGTAGACCGGCCGTCGGCAGAGGATCAGACCCTCGGATCGGAGGGTGATCACATCCGCACGGACGGTGACTTCGCCCGCCTTCGGGGGGCTATCGGCCCACTTGCGCCCATCCGGGTGGTGTTCATCGGAACAACGCCACGCCACGAGCGTTGGTCCACCACTTCGCGTCCCTCATACACATCATGAGGAAAGTACGCAAATCGCCCAACCCGAAAGTGAGGGGCCATGACCGACAACCGGGTCATGAAGCTGTGGACCGTCATCGTCACCGCCTTCCTCGCGCTGTGCACGGCGCTCGGACTCGTCACCACCACCGCCACGGCGGCGGTAGCGCAGAGCGAGCCGATGCGCAACAGCAGCGAGACCGGCAGCGCCGTACCGGCGAACGTGGCGGCCTCCTCACCCTGGGCCTGGATCCTCGCCCGATCCCTGCCCCCCACGATGAAGCAGCGCATCCATGCCGAGGCCCACGGCAAGTCCCCCAGCTGTCGCCACCGCCCGCTCCCCGAGACGGAAGCGGACGACCACCTCACGGCCTCCTGCGACGACCTCGAGACCGGCCCCGCCGCCGAGCCCGCCGTACCCCTGCAGCGCTGACACCCCGGCACACCGTGCCGCACCCCACCACGATCACGACGTAACGGCGAACTTGCGTACAGCCGCACGATGCAGGCCCGGCAGCTCCCCTGGAGCAACCGGGCCTTCGCCATGTCCGCCCCCGAACCGGCCCACCCGGCCACCGAACACACCGCCGCACGCCGGCCGGTCCGCCGGCCACCGAACACACCGCAAGCTGGCCGGTCCGCCGGCTCTCCGGCCCTCCGGCCGACGCGCCCAGCC
Source organism: Streptomyces bobili (assembly GCF_002154575.1). Taxonomy (GTDB): domain Bacteria; phylum Actinomycetota; class Actinomycetes; order Streptomycetales; family Streptomycetaceae; genus Streptomyces; species Streptomyces bobili. The sequence continues at coordinate 51,320 of NZ_MUBA01000067.1, read as the reverse complement.
ATCCCCGGGTGCTCCCCGCAGCGCCCGGCCCGACCTCCCGGCCGCCACACCCTCACCGCGGCAGGCCCCACAGCCGCCGCACCCTCACCGCGGCAGGCCCCACAGCCGCCGCACCCAGAACATCGGGACTCTGGGGCCGCCCCGCTCCCGATCCCGCGCAACTCCCCGCGCTCACACGCCGAAGGCCCCCAACCTGATGGTTGGGGGCCTTCGTACTGGTGGGGCTAACAGGATTTGAACCTGTGGCCTCATCCTTATCAGGGATGCGCTCTAACCAACTGAGCTATAGCCCCGCCGCGCTCTGCGGTGTATGTCCCGCGCGCTGACCCCTGAAGATTAGCGCACGACGTGGGCAGTCCCAAAATCGGTTGTCGCCGGAGGTTCGGCGAAGGTTTGGAACGACGCCGACGGCTAAGTCACTCGTCTTCGGCGAGGGTCAGCTCGACGCCGCCCACGAAGCCCGCGGAGAGGTTGTAGATGAACGCGCCGAGCGTCGCGAGAGCCGTCGCGAGGACGACGTCGATGACCGCGATGACCGTCGTGAACAGCAGCACGTTGGGCAGGGAGAGGAAGGACTGGAGGTCGAAGCCGTTCGACTCGTTGGAACCGGTCGCTTCCGAGATCGTGCCGCCGACCGTCGAGAAGACGCCCATCGCGTCCATGACCATCCACAGGACGGCCGACGCGATGATCGTGCAGATCCCCAGCGCGATGGAGAGCAGGAAGCTGACCTTCATCACCGACCACGGGTCGGCCTTCGCCACCCGCAGCCGCGCCTTGCGCACCCGGGGTGTGGTCCGGGCGCCGGTGCGCGGTCGGCGGACCGCGCCGGCCGGGGCGGGAGTCGAGTAGGCCTGCGGCGGGTGGTAGGGCCCGGCGGGCTGCTGTCCCTGGCGTTCACCGGGCAGCGGGGAGGCCGGCTGGGCCTCGGGACCGGCCTTGCCCGTGCCGGCCGCGTACTGCTGGGTCTGCGGACCTCGGGTGTCCGTCACAGTTCCCCCCTGGGATCCATGCGTGTCGGGCGAGTGCGAGTCTTTCGCGGGTGACTTGATCGCCTGGAGGTTGGTCGTGTGCGGATCCGTCGCGCGCGCGTCGGCCGTCCGGGCGTCGGTTCCCCGCCCGTCGGTGGTCCGCGCCTCGGTCGTACGCGCGTCCTTGGTCACCGCGGCGGAGCCACGGCCGCCGTCCGTTTCCGTACCGGTGGAGGTACCGGCCGAAGGGTCGGCAGAGGTGCCGGCCGATGTTCCGACCGAACCGGCGCCCGTGGCTCCGCTCACGATGACTCACTCCTCGTGCTACTCGGTCGAGGGCGCCTCACCCTCGTCCGTGCCGCTGGTCGCGGCGTCCTCGACGGTCTCTTCGACGGCTACGTCGCCGTCGATCTCCACCGCCTCGCGCCCCGCCTCGGCGTTACGTGCGATGCCGACCACGGCATCGCGCTTGCCCAGGTTGATCAGTTGGACGCCCATGGTGTCACGGCCCGTCTCCCTGACCTCGTTGACTCGCGTACGAATCACACCGCCGGACAGCGAGATGGCGAGGATCTCGTCCGTCTCCTCGACGATCAGCGCGCCGACCAGCGAACCGCGGTCCTCCACGATCTTGGCAGCCTTGATTCCCAGGCCACCGCGACCCTGGACGCGGTACTCGTCGACGTTGGTCCGCTTCGCGTACCCACCGTCTGTGGCAGTGAACACGAACGTACCGGGTCGAACAACATTCATCGAGAGCAGCTCGTCGCTCGAACGGAAACTCATACCCTTGACGCCCGAGGTGGCACGGCCCATCGGGCGCAGAGTGTCGTCCGACGCGGTGAACCTGATCGATTGGGCCTTCTTGCTGATCAGCAGTAGATCATCATCGGCCGAGACGAGTTCGGCTCCGATCAGTTCATCGTCGGATCCGTCCTCCCGCTCCCGCAGGTTGATCGCGATGACACCGCCGGAACGCGGCGAATCGTAATCCTTCAGAGGCGTCTTCTTGACCAGACCGCCCTTGGTGGCCAGGACCAGGTACGGCGCCGCCTCGTAGTCGCGGATCGCGAGGATCTCGGCGATCGACTCGTCCGGCAGGAAGGCCAGCAGGTTCGCCACGTGCTGTCCACGCGCGTCGCGCCCCGCGTCGGGCAGCTCGTAGGCCTTCGCGCGGTAGACGCGGCCCTTGTTGGTGAAGAACAGCAGCCAGTGGTGCGTGGTGGAGACGAAGAAGTGGTCGACGATGTCGTCCTCCTTCAGCTTCGCGCCCCGTACGCCCTTGCCACCGCGCTTCTGCGCCCGGTAGTCGTCGGCCTTGGTCCGCTTGACGTAGCCACCGCGCGTGACGGTGACGACGATGTCCTCCTCGGCGATGAGGTCCTCGATGGACATGTCACCGTCGTAGGGGATCAGCTGGGTCTTGCGGTCGTCGCCGTACTTCTCGACGATCGCGGCCAGCTCGGCGCTGACGATGCCGCGCTGCCGGACCGGCGAGGCGAGGATCGCGTTGTACTCGGTGATCTTCGCCTGGAGCTCGTCGTGCTCCTGGACGATCTTCTGACGCTCCAGGGCGGCCAGCCGGCGCAGCTGCATCTCGAGGATGGCATTCGCCTGGATCTCGTCGATCTCCAGGAGCTCCATCAGGCCCGTGCGCGCGATGTCGACGGTGTCGCTGCGCCGGATCAGCGCGATGACGTCGTCGATGGCGTCCAGGGCCTTCAGCAGGCCGCGCAGGATGTGCGCCCGCTCCTCGGCCTTGCGCAGCCGGAACTTCGTACGGCGGACGATGACCTCGATCTGGTGCGTCACCCAGTGGCGGATGAACGCGTCCAGGGACAGCGTGCGCGGCACACCGTCGACCAGCGCCAGCATGTTGGCGCCGAAGTTCGTCTGGAGGTCGGTGTGCTTGTACAGGTTGTTCAGGACGACCTTGGCGACCGCGTCGCGCTTGAGGACGATCACCAGGCGCTGGCCCGTGCGCGACGAGGTCTCGTCACGGACGTCCGCGATGCCGCCGATCTTGCCGTCCTTCACCAGGTCGGCGATCTTCTGCGCGAGGTTGTCCGGGTTGACCTGGTAGGGCAGCTCCGTGACCACCAGGCACTGGCGGTTCTGGATCTCCTCGACCTCGACGACCGCGCGCATGGTGATGGAGCCACGGCCCGTGCGGTAAGCCTCCTCGATGCCCTTGCGGCCGACGACGAGGGCGCCGGTCGGGAAGTCGGGGCCCTTGATGCGCTCGATCAGCGCGTCCAGGAGCTCCTCGTGCGAGGCCTCCGGGTTCTCCAGGTACCACTGGGCACCGGACGCCACCTCGCGCAGGTTGTGCGCGGGGATGTTGGTCGCCATGCCGACCGCGATACCGGCCGAACCGTTGATCAGCAGGTTCGGGAAGCGGGCCGGCAGGACGGTCGGCTCCTGGGAGCGGCCGTCGTAGTTGTCCGTGAAGTCGACGGTCTCCTCGTCGATGTCGCGGACCATCTCCATCGACAGCGGCGCCATCTTGCACTCGGTGTAGCGCATGGCCGCCGCCGGGTCGTTGCCCGGCGAGCCGAAGTTGCCGTTGGAGTCCACGAGCGGCATGCGCATCGACCACGACTGCGCGAGGCGGACCAGCGCGTCGTAGATCGAGGAGTCGCCGTGCGGGTGGTAGTTGCCCATGACGTCGCCGACGACGCGGGCGCACTTGTAGAAGCCTCGCTCGGGGCGGTAGCCGCCGTCGTACATGGCGTACAGGACACGGCGGTGGACGGGCTTGAGGCCGTCGCGGACGTCCGGCAGCGCACGCGAGACGATGACGGACATCGCGTAGTCGAGGTACGAGCGCTGCATTTCCGTCTCGAGCCCGACGGGCTCGATGCGCATGGCGATTTCGCCGCCCTCTTCAGGGCTGACGGGAGTGTTCTCGTCGGTCATTGCTGGTGTTGATCCTTCCTGGTCCGGTCAGCTGAGACCGACTCAGATGTCGAGGAAGCGGACGTCCTTGGCGTTGCGCTGGATGAAGGCGCGGCGCGCCTCGACGTCCTCGCCCATGAGGACCGAGAACAGGTCGTCGGCCTGTGCGGCGTCATCGAGGGTGACCTGGCCGAGGACGCGGTGTTCCTGGTCCATCGTGGTGATGCGCAGCTCCTCGGCGTTCATCTCGCCGAGGCCCTTGAAGCGCTGGATCGAGTCCTCGCGGACCCGCTTGCCGCGCTGGCGGCCCATCTCGAGCAGCGCGTCGCGCTCGCGGTCGGAGTACGCGTACTCAATGTCGTCCCGGCCCCACTTGATCTTGTAGAGCGGGGGACGGGAGAGGTACACGTGCCCGGCTTCGACCAGCGGCCGCATGAAGCGGAACAGGAAGGTCAGCAGCAGAGTGCTGATGTGCTGGCCGTCGACGTCGGCGTCCGCCATCAGGATGATCTTGTGATAGCGGAGCTTCTCGATGTCGAAGTCCTCGTGAACGCCCGTGCCGAACGCGGAGATCAGGGCCTGGATCTCCTGGTTCTGCAGGATCTTGTCGATCCTGGCCTTCTCGACGTTGAGGATCTTGCCGCGGATCGGGAGGATCGCCTGGTACTGCGGGTTGCGGCCGGACTTGGCCGAGCCGCCGGCGGAGTCACCCTCGACGATGAAGATCTCGCACTTGGTGGGGTCGTTCGACTGGCAGTCGGAGAGCTTGCCCGGCAGGGACGCCGACTCCAGCAGGCCCTTGCGGCGCGTGAGGTCGCGGGCCTTGCGGGCCGCCACGCGCGCGGTGGCCGCCTGGATGCCCTTGCGGACGATGTCCGCCGCCTCGACCGGGTTGCGGTCCAGCCAGTCGTTGAGGTGCTCGTAGACCGCCTTCTGGACGAAGGTCTTGGCCTCCGTGTTGCCGAGCTTGGTCTTGGTCTGGCCCTCGAACTGGGGCTCGCTCAGCTTCACCGAGATGATCGCGGTCAGACCCTCGCGGATGTCGTCACCCGTGAGGTTGTCGTCCTTCTCGCGCAGCAGCCGCTTGTCGCGCGCGTACTTGTTGACCAGGTTGGTCAGCGCCGCGCGGAAGCCCTCCTCGTGCGTACCGCCCTCGTGCGTGTGGATGATGTTGGCGAACGAGTAGACACCCTCGCTGTAGCCGCTGTTCCACTGCATCGCGACCTCGAGGGACAGGCTCTTGTCCTTGTCCTCCGCCTCGAGGTCGATCACCGTCGGGTGCACCGCTTCGCCCTTGCGGGAGTTGAGGTACTTCACGAAGTCGACGATGCCGCCCTCGTAGTGGTACGTGACGGTCTTGACCTCGTCCTTGTCGTCCGCACCCGCCTCGTCCGCGCCGGCGGTGGCCTTCGCCGACTCGCGCTCGTCGGTGAGTTTGATCGTCAAACCCTTGTTGAGGAACGCCATCTCCTGGAAGCGCCGCGACAGCGTCTCGAAGGAGTACTCGAGGGTCTCGAAGATGTCGCCGTCGGCCCAGAAGGTGACCGACGTGCCGGTCTCCTCGATCGCCTCGTGCTTGGAGAGCGGCGCCGTGGGGACGCCCATCTTGTACTCCTGGGTCCACCGGTGACCGTCGGTGCGGACCTCCACGGAGACCTTGCTCGACAGGGCGTTCACCACGGAGACGCCCACGCCGTGCAGACCGCCGGAGACCGCGTAGCCGCCGCCGCCGAACTTGCCGCCCGCGTGCAGCACGGTCAGGACGACCTCCAGGGCCGGCTTGCCCTCCGAGGGAACGATGCCGACCGGGATGCCACGGCCGTTGTCGATCACTCGGACGCCGCCGTCGGCCAGGATCGTCACGTCGATCGTGTCCGCGTGGCCGGCCAGCGCCTCGTCGACGGAGTTGTCCACGACCTCGTACACGAGGTGGTGCAGGCCGCGCTCGCCGGTCGAACCGATGTACATACCGGGTCGCTTGCGGACCGCGTCCAAGCCCTCGAGGACGGTGATGGCACTGGCGTCGTAGGAGGCCGTGACCTCGCTGCCGAGGGTCATGGCCGCGCGGACGACGCCGGCGTCGGTGGACGGGATGTTCTCGTTGGGGTTGCCGGAATCGGCCACGAAGCGCCCTTTCTGGCACAGCACGAGCCGGGCTCGTCGGCGGGTTGCCGGAGCGGCTGCGGCATGTTGCGTTGGTAAGCCTTGATCAGCGTTGCTCAGCGTTTCCCGGGCGGTCCCCACGTTTGGGGCGGGATTCGCTTCCAGTCTACCGGTAGCGCCGACAGTGATGGGGGTTTGCCGGTACCTGAGTCCGCATGTGCCGCCCTCAACTGGTCTCCGCCGGGTCCCCATATACGGAACGGGCTTCCAAGAGGCTCACGGAGGCACTCAGCGCTTCCAGGTGTCAACCCTTGGCTACTGGCGAGTCAACTCCGCGCACACCACCCCGTCCGGACCCGCGCGGACTCTTCCGGACGGGCTCCGCACGCCTGCGGACGGCAAGCCCCGCACCGGGCCACACGGTCCCCGAAAGACGACGGCCGGGACGGTACGACAGCACCGTCCCGGCCGCAGCACGTGACGCATGTCACCCGTAGGTGTCTCCGGGCCCCTTGCTGCCCGGGGCCCGCAGAGGGCCGTAGCGACGGACCGGACCCGCCGGGCCCTGCACCCTGATGTGCTGCACCCTGCCGTGGCCGAGGTCCTCGTTGAGGCGGGCGACCAGCGTCGGGGCGAGCAGCCGCAGGTTCGTCGCCCAGGCCGTGGAGTCGCAGCGCACGAACAGCACCCGCTCGTCCTCGTCGTACCGCTCCGGTTCGCAGTGCTTGGCGATGTCCTCACCGACGATCTGCGGCCAGCGCCCCATCACCCCGCCCACCGCGGCCGGCGCCTCCCAGCCCCGCTCGGTGAGGAGCCGGTTGATCGCCGAGCCGAGCGCCATGGGGTCGCGGCCGTCCGCGCGCGCCCCGGAGCGCAGACCGCCCCCGCGCCGCGCCTGCTTCTTCTGCTGCGCCGCATCCCCCCGCGCGCGTGCCTGCTCGCGCGCCGCCCGCAGCGCCACGCGCGCGAGATCGACACCGGAGGGCTCGGGCATTCTCTTCGGCTCCGGAGCCGCCTTGGCATCGGGCGACGTCTTCGCATCGGGCGACTTCTTCGGCTCCTGCGCCGTCATACGCGCTCCACCGACCCCTCCGCCACGGAGTACCGCGCGCCCGCGAGCACATGCGGTACGTCGTCGTCGACGGCGGCCGTGACCAGCACCTGCTCACCGGGCGCGACCAGCTCGGCCAGCCGCTCACGCCGCCGGGTGTCCAGCTCGGCGAAGACGTCGTCGAGCACCAGGACCGGCTCGTTGCCCTCGGCCCGCAGCAGGTCGTAGGAGGCCAGCCGCAGCGCGAGCGCGTAGGACCAGGACTCGCCGTGGGAGGCGTATCCCTTGGCGGGCAGCTGACCGAGTTTGAGCAGCACATCGTCCCGGTGCGGACCCGCGAGCGTGACGCCCCGTTCGATCTCCTGCTTGCGGACGTCCACGAGCGCGCCCATCAACTGCTCGTAGAGGTCCTCGCGCGTGTGCGCCTCGCCCGGCGCCGACGCTTTGTACTCCAGCGCGACCGGGCCGCCACCCGGGGCCAGCTGTTCGTACGCCTTGTCGGCGAGCGGCTGGATCGCGGCGATCAGGTCGAGACGCTGGGCGAGCAGCTCGGCGCCCACGCGCGCGAGGTGCTGGTCCCACACGTCGAGCGTGGACAGGTCCATGGTCCGGCCACCGTGCCGGCGCGCCAGCGCGGCGGACTTCAGCAGGGTGTTGCGCTGCCTGAGCACCCGCTCGTAGTCGGAGCGCACGCCCGCCATCCGCGGGGAGCGCGCGGTGATCAGCTCGTCGAGGAACCGGCGGCGCTCACCGGGATCGCCCTTCACCAGGGCGAGGTCCTCGGGCGCGAACAGCACGGTCCGGACGATCCCCAGCACATCACGCGGCTTGACCTGCGAGGACCGGTTGATACGGGCCCGGTTGGCCTTGCCGGGGTTCAGCTCCAGCTCGACCAGCTGCTGCCGCTCGCCCTGGCGGACCTGCGCCCGGATGACGGCGCGCTCGGCGCCCATGCGCACCAGGGGAGCGTCGGAGGCGACCCGGTGACTGCCGAGGGTGGCGAGATAGCCGACGGCCTCGACGAGGTTCGTCTTGCCCTGCCCGTTGGGGCCCACGAACGCGGTGACGCCCGGGTCGAGCGGGACTTCGACCCGGGCGTACGAGCGGAAGTCGGCCAGCGACAGATGCGTGACGTGCATGGTCGTTTCGCCGACCTCCCCCGGCGTTGTGGACCGCCGAAACAAACGATCCTGTGAGGGGCCGCGGAAACGGCCCGCTGGACTACTTCTTCTCGACCGCGTGGCCGCCGAACTGGTTGCGCAGCGCGGCGATCATCTTCATCTGCGGTGAGTCCTCCTGACGGGAGGCGAACCGCGCGAACAGGGACGCCGTGATCGCCGGGAGCGGCACGGCGTTGTCGATGGCCGCCTCGACGGTCCAGCGGCCCTCGCCGGAGTCCTGCGCGTAGCCGCGCAGCTTGTCGAGGTGCTCGTCGTCGTCGAGAGCGTTGACCGCGAGGTCGAGGAGCCAGGACCGGATGACGGTCCCTTCCTGCCAGGAGCGGAACACCTCGCGGACGTCGGTGACCGAGTCCACCTTCTCCAGCAGCTCCCAGCCCTCGGCGTAGGCCTGCATCATGGCGTACTCGATGCCGTTGTGGACCATCTTCGCGAAGTGGCCGGCGCCGACCTTGCCCGCGTGCACCGCACCGAAGTCACCCTCGGGCTTGAGCGCGTCGAAGACCGGCTGCACCTTGGCGACGTTCTCCGCGTCACCGCCGTACATCAGCGCATAGCCGTTCTCCAGGCCCCAGACGCCGCCGGAGACGCCGCAGTCGACGAAGCCGATGCCCTTGGCCGCCAGCTCCTCGGCGTGCCTCTCGTCGTCCGTCCAGCGGGAGTTGCCGCCGTCCACGACGACATCGCCCGGCTCCAGCAGCTCGCCCAGCTCGTCGACGGTCGTCTGGGTGGCGGCACCGGCCGGGACCATCACCCAGACGACGCGCGGGCCCTTGAGCTTGCCCACAAGCTCGGAGAGGCTGTGCACATCGGCGAGGTCCGGGTTGCGGTCGTATCCGATGACGGTGTGGCCTGCGCGGCGGATCCGCTCACGCATGTTGCCGCCCATCTTGCCGAGGCCGACGAGACCGAGCTCCATCAGTTGTTCCTTAGGTCGCTGTGTGGCGTGTGGGGCACCTTCGTACCCATGTCCGAGCCTAAACCCGGACCGTCACGCACACCTGTGGGCATACGCGCTCAAACGTACGGCCCCATTCGCGCGCTCACCTGCGGCTTCTACGGCTTCACCCACAGGCCGGGAACCGTTCCTCCACGGCCTGTGGACAAGGCGGGCGGGTCAGCCGCTGAGGCGGACCGGCATGATCAGGTACTTGTAGGCCTCGTCCGCCTCGGCGTCCAGCGCCGGCCTGCCGCTGAGCAGCGCGGGCTTGGTGGACGTCGTGAAGGACAGCTGGGCCACCGGGGAGTCGATGGCGCTGAGGCCGTCCAGCAGGAAGGTCGGGTTGAAGGCGATCGAGACGTCGTCGCCCTCCAACTGGGCGTCGACCCTCTCCACAGCCTGTGCGTCGTCGCTGGAGCCGGCCTCCAGGATCAGCACGCCCTGCTCGAAGCTGAGCCGCACCGGGGTGTTGCGCTCGGCGACCAGCGCCACGCGCTTGACGGCCTCCACGAAGGGGGCCGTCTCGATCACCGCGATGGAGTTGAACTCCGTCGGGAACAGCGAGCGGTACTTCGGGAGGTCGCCCTCCAGGAGGCGCGTCGTCGTACGGCGGCCGGCGCCCTCGAAGCCGATGAGGCCCTCACCCGCGCCCGAGCCGGACAGCGCGATGGTGACGCTGTCGCCGCTCGTGAGCGCCTTGGCGGTGTCCAGGAGCGTCTTGGCGGGCACCAGGGCGACCGCGGAGGCCTCCGGGTTCTCCGGCTTCCACAGGAACTCGCGGACCGCGAAGCGGTAGCGGTCGGTGGAGGCCAAGGTGACGGTGTCGCCCTCGATCTCGATGCGCACACCGGTGAGGACGGGCAGGGTGTCGTCACGGCCGGCCGCGATGGCGACCTGGGCGGCGGCGGCGGCGAAGACCTCGCCGGGGACCGTGCCCGTCGCGTTCGGCATCTGGGGCAGCGACGGGTACTCCTCCACAGGCAGTGTGTGCAGGGTGAACCGCGAGGAGCCGCAGACCACCGTGGCCCGTACACCGTCTGTGGAAATCTCCACCGGCCGGTTCGGCAGGGCGCGGCAGATGTCTGCGAGCAGCCGGCCGGAGACGAGGACCGTGCCCTCCTCCTCGACCTCGGTCTCCACCGACACGCGTGCGGAGACCTCGTAGTCGAAGCTGGAGAGGCTGAGGGCTCCGTTCTCGGCCTTCAGCAGGAGGCCGGCGAGGACAGGCGCCGGCGGCCGGGCCGGGAGGCTGCGCGCCGCCCAGGCCACTGCCTCCGCGAGTACGTCGCGTTCCACCCGGATCTTCACTCTTGCCGCCTCCTGCTGTTGCCGGCGCTTCTCGCCCTGCCTGGCTTTCGTCGTCTGTCTCGGTGTCGTCGGTCCCGGTGAGGGGAAGGACCACCGGGGTCCAGTCTGACGCACAGCACTGACAGTAGGTGCCCCTCGGGTCAAGTCGTGACGAGGAGCAGCCGGGCCCCGGACAGCGAGTTGTGCACAGCCCCTCCTTCGAACCGGACTTCTCGCTCTCTCTAGTTGGGAGTAGTAGTAGGGGCTGTGGATACCGTGGATAACCCCGTTTCCGCAGGTCAGACCCGATATTTTATCCACTGGCCCTGGGGACGGAGGCGGTGGACAACTCGGGTCTTCTGTGGAGAACAGAAAGTTCTGCACACTCCATGCACAGGGAGGGGCGACTTCTCCCCAGGACCGTCCCCAGGTTTGGCGGTCTTTCCCACAGGCCCCCTCGGCACCTTCGTGTGACGCCTTTCACTCGACCCGGTGAGGAGGCGCCTCACGTTGCCGAACAGTGGACAGCCATGTGGAGAAGCCGGTGATCGCTGGGGACAACCGGCCGCAGCCTGTGGGTTACCGGTGGACAACTTCGTGCACAGCCTGTGGACGGTGAATTCATCCACAGGCTGTGGAAAACTTTTGTCCACGAATCCACAGCCAGGTGACCTGCCCCGATTCTCTTTCACCCACGCCGCCTGTGGACAGGATCTGGACAACTTCGCAGTCCCCAGGTTGTGGACGGAAGAAAGTCACCGAATCTGTGGAGAGTGGCCGTAACCCGGCGACTATTCGAACAGCGGATGACCGGGCGCCGACGCCTGGCACGACGAAGGGCGCCCCGGGAACAGCTCCCGGAACGCCCTCGACGGGTCCGTGCGGCCCTGTCAGCCCGCCTTGATGCGGTTCGTCAGCTCGGTCACCTGGTTGTAGATGGAGCGCCGCTCCGCCATCAGATTGCGGATCTTGCGGTCCGCGTGCATCACCGTGGTGTGGTCACGGCCGCCGAACAGGGCGCCGATCTTCGGCAGCGAGAGATCCGTCAGCTCACGGCACAGGTACATCGCGATCTGCCGGGCCGTCACCAGTGCGCGGCCACGGGAGGTGCCGCACAGATCCTCGACCGTGAGCCCGAAGTAGTCGGCCGTCGCGCCCATGATGGCCGTCGACGTGATCTCGGGCGCCGAGTCGTCGCCGCCGGGCATCAGGTCCTTCAGGACGATCTCGGTCAGCCCGAGGTCCACCGGCTGCCGGTTGAGCGACGCGAACGCCGTCACCCGGATCAGCGCGCCCTCCAGCTCGCGGATGTTGCGCGAGATCCGGGACGCGATGAACTCCAGCACCTCCGGCGGGGCGTTGAGCTGCTCCTGCACCGCCTTCTTGCGCAGGATCGCGATCCGGGTCTCCAGTTCGGGCGGCTGGACGTCCGTGATCAGGCCCCACTCGAAACGGTTCCGCAGCCGGTCCTCCAGCGTCACCAGCTGCTTGGGCGGCCGGTCGCTGGACAGCACGATCTGCTTGTTGGCGTTGTGGAGCGTGTTGAAGGTGTGGAAGAACTCCTCCTGCGTCGACTCCTTGTCCGCCAGGAACTGGATGTCGTCGACGAGCAGGATGTCCATCTCGCGGTACCGCTTGCGGAAGCTGTCGCCCTTGCCGTCGCGGATGGAGTTGATGAACTCGTTGGTGAACTCCTCCGAGCTGACGTACCGCACCCGCGTGCCCGGATAGAGGCTGCGCGCGTAGTGCCCGATGGCGTGCAGCAGGTGCGTCTTGCCGAGACCTGACTCCCCATAGATGAAGAGCGGGTTGTACGCCTTCGCGGGCGCCTCGGCGACGGCGACCGCGGCGGCGTGCGCGAAGCGGTTCGAGGCGCCGATGACGAACGTGTCGAAGAGGTACTTCGGGTTGAGCCGGGCCGTCGGTTCGCCGGGGCCGCTCGCCGGCGCGGACTTCGCGCCCAGCGGACCGGGCGCGCCGGTCTGACCGTGACCGCCCGGTCCGCGGTGCGGATGCCCGCCGCCCGAGGAATCGGGCATCTCACGCCGGGCGGGGTCGCGCTGGTCGTACTCGGGGCGCGACTGCTGGTACTCCGAGCGCTGCTGGTCGTAGGGCGAGCGGTCGTAGGGCGGCCGGTCCATGGCCTGCGGCCGGTAGTCCTGCGAGGGCGGGCCGTACGAGTCCTGGTCCTGGGACCCGTACGCGTCCTGGGACGGCGGGCCGTAGGAGTCCTGCCCGGACCCGCCGTACGCGTCCTGTGACGGCGACGCGTACGGGTCGCGTTCGGGGAAACCGAGGCGCTGCTGCTGCCAGCCGTAGTCGTCCTGCCCCTGCCGGGGCCACGCGCCGGGCTCGGGCCGCTGGTACTCCGACGGGTAGGTGGGCCGCGCGGTCGGCAGCTGGTCCTGGCGGGGGCCCTGGTCGCCGCCCCCCTGGGACTGATCGGCGCGGTGCCGGCCGTAGCCCTGGTACGGGTTGTCGCGCGGGCCGTCGTACTGGCCGGACGGACGTTCGGATTCGTCGTAGCGCGACGATCCCGACGACGCCGGAGGTTCGCCCACGGAGTCGTCGACGGTGATCGCGATGCGGATGGGCCGGCCGCACTCGCGGCTCAGTGTCTCGCTGACGATCGGGGCGAGGCGGCCTTCCAGCACACCCTTCGCGAACTCGTTGGGCACGGCGAGCAGGGCGGTGTCCGCGACCAGGGCGAGCGGCTGGCAGCGCCTGATCCAGTGCTCGTCCTTCACCTCGACACCCTGGCCGCGGCCCTCACCGAGGAGCTGCTCCAGTACTCGTGGCCACACTGCGGCAAGATCGGCAGGTACGTCAGCCACAGGGCACGCTCTCTCGTGGGTCCCACGTTCGTGTGACGGTGGGACGGTGGGGGATTCGCATCGGGTGCGGGCAGGGACAAAGGAACGAATCGGAGTTCAGCCACGGTAGTCAGGCCGACGGGTACGGTTCAAGTTGTTGTCCCCAGCCTGTGGACAGTGTCTCCCACGGCCGCCGGTTTGACCGGATGGCGTAGCCGCGCGTACCGTGACCAGGTCGAGTTGTCGATGGCTGCTGCCGCCTGCCTCCGATGGGCACAGATCGCGTCAGGTGATCGGGAAGCGGTGCACTCGGGCGTTGACCGCGAGCTACCTCGTGGGCGCACGGTGACAGCCAGGACGGCACCCCGCCACCACCGATTGATTTCTGGAGCCCCCGAGTGAGCAAGCGCACCTTCCAGCCGAACAACCGTCGTCGTGCCAAGACCCACGGCTTCCGCCTGCGGATGCGCACCCGTGCCGGTCGCGCGATTCTCGCGAACCGCCGCGGCAAGGGTCGCGCCAACCTGTCCGCCTGAGCCTGATCAGGTCATGACGTCGTGCTGCCTACCGAGCATCGGCTGAGGCGGCGCGAGGACTTTGCGACCGCGGTACGACGGGGTCGTCGGGCAGGCCGCCCGACTCTCGTCGTCCACCTTAAAAGCGGTGCCACGGACCCGCACGCGCCTGGGGAGAGCGCTCCCCCGACACGTGCGGGTTTCGTCGTCAGCAAGGCCGTGGGCGGAGCGGTCGTGCGCAACAAGGTGAAGCGCAGACTGCGTCATCTGATGCGCGACCGAGTCGCTCTCCTTCCCCCCGGTAGCCTGGTAGTCGTACGGGCGCTGCCCGGTGCGGGTGACGCCGACCACGCACAGCTGGCCCAAGACCTCGATGCCGCCCTTCAACGGCTACTAGGAGGGGGCGCGCGATGAAGTACCCGCTGCTGGCCTTGATCAAGCTCTACCAGTGGACGATCAGTCCACTGCTCGGGCCGGTGTGCAAGTACTACCCGTCGTGCTCCCACTACGGCTTCACCGCCATCGACCGGCACGGTGCGGTCAAGGGAACGGCACTCACCGCCTGGCGCATCCTGCGGTGCAATCCCTGGTCGCTCGGCGGCGTGGACCATGTCCCGCCGCGCAAGCGTCCGCGATGGCACGAGATGCTGCGCAACACATGGCGCGCACGCAAGGGCGGGCCCTCCGCCGCCGAAACGGCCACCGAAGAGAAGCCTTCTTCAAGCCCGGCCGCAGAGACACCGTCCCATGCCCAAGGAGCATGATTAGTGGACACGATTGCCAGCCTCTTCAGTTTCATCACCACACCCGTCTCCTGGGTCATCGTCCAGTTCCACAAGGTGTACGGCGCCATCTTCGGCGCCGACACCGGGTGGGCCTGGGGCTTGTCCATCGTGTCCCTGGTGATCCTGATCCGGATCTGCCTGATCCCGCTCTTCGTGAAGCAGATCAAGGCGACGCGGGCGATGCAGACACTGCAGCCCGAGATGAAGAAGATCCAGGAGCGCTACAAGAACGACAAGCAGCGCCAGTCCGAAGAGATGATGAAGATGTACAAGGAGGCGGGTACCAACCCGCTCTCCTCGTGCCTTCCCATCCTGGCGCAGTCCCCGTTCTTCTTCGCTCTGTACCACGTGCTCAACAGCATCGCCAACGGTGACACCATTGGGGTGATCAACGAGAGCCTGCTGCAGAGCGCGCAGAAGGCGCACATCTTCGGCGCCCCGCTGGCCGCGAAGTTCACCGACAGCGCCTCGGACGTCGCCGCGCTCGACGCCTCGCTGTCCAGCGTCCGCATCGTCACGGCGATCATGATCGTCCTGATGTCGGCCTCGCAGTTCTTCACGCAGCGCCAGCTGATGACGAAGAACGTCGACACCTCGGTGAAGACGCCGTTCATGCAGCAGCAGAAGATGCTGCTGTACGTCTTCCCGGTCATGTTCGCGGTCTTCGGTATCAACTTCCCGGTCGGTGTCCTCGTCTACTGGCTGACCACCAACGTGTGGACCATGGGCCAGCAGATGTACGTGATCCGCAACAACCCGACCCCGGGTTCGAAGGCCCAGGCGGCCTACCTGGAGCGCCTGCACAAGCACGTCACGAACCAGGGCAAGATCCGTGGCCGTGGCCAGAAGGCCATCGTCAAGGCGATCGTGGCCAAGGGCCGGGACCGCAACGACTATGAGCGCAAGTTCATCAACGGTCTGAGCAAGGCGGGTCTGGCGGCCCAGCCCGACGGCACCGTGGTGAAGGGCGAGACCCAGACCGTCACCCTGACCGAGGACGGCGAGGCCACGACGGTCACGGCCCGGCGGCAGCAGCCCAAGCGCCAGAGCAAGTCCCAGCGCCAGTCCGGGACGGCCAAGGCGACCGACGAGCCCACCTCGCTGATCAAGTCCGACGAGCCGCAGGATGCCAAGCCCGCCGGCGCCGCCAAGCCGAAGGCCGGCTCCGGCGGTGGCCGTAGCAAGGCTCAGTCCGGGCAGCGCAAGGGCGGCCCGCAGCGCCCCAAGTCCCCGTCCAAGAAGTAAGAAGGAGCCCATCCCGTGACGGAAGGCACCACCTCCGCCGCCGCCGAGGGTGCAGACACCCTGACCCGCCTGGAGCAGGAGGGCGAGATCGCGGCGGACTACCTCGAGGGTCTGCTGGACATCGCCGATCTCGACGGCGACATCGACATGGATGTCGAGGCCGACCGCGCTTCGGTGTCGATCATCAGCGACGTGGCAGGCCGTGACCTGTACAAGCTCGTCGGCCGGGACGGCGAGGTGCTGGAGGCGTTGCAGGAGCTGACGCGTCTTGCCGTGCACCGGGAAACCGGCGACCGTAGCCGACTGATGCTGGACATCGCGGGCTACCGGGCCAAGAAGCGCACCGAACTCTCCGAGCTGGGCGCCAAGGCCGCGGCCGACGCGAGGAACAGCGGCGAGCCGGTCAAGCTGGACCCGATGACGCCCTTCGAGCGCAAGGTCGTCCACGACGCGGTCAAGGCGGCCGGTCTGCGCAGCGAGTCCGAGGGTGAAGAGCCGCAGCGCTTCGTCGTCGTGCTGCCCAACTGATTCAGCGCGTACGTTTTCCCGGCCCCGTCTGTCGCGCAGGCGGGGCCGGTCTTGTCAGACCTGGTAGTTCTGGTGGCCGGCGCTGAAGGCGTCGATGCGGTACGGAAGGACGGTCCCCGTGACGGAGGCAGCGGAACTCCCCCCTGCGCCCGAGCAAGCACGCGAGGTATTCGGTGATCGCTTCGCGGATGCGGTCCGGTACGCCGAGCTGCTGGCTGAGGCGGGTGTGCAGCGTGGGCTCATCGGCCCAAGGGAAGTGCCCCGACTGTGGGAGAGGCACATCCTGAACTGCGCGGTGCTCTCCGAAGCCGTGCCCGAGGATGTGACGGTGTGCGACGTCGGTTCCGGCGCCGGCCTGCCGGGCATCCCCCTGGCCCTCGTGCGGGAGGATCTGAAGATCACCCTCCTGGAGCCCCTTCTGCGGCGCACGAATTTCCTGACCGAGGTCGTCGAGCTTCTCGGCCTCGACCATGTGACCGTCGTGCGCGGGCGGGCGGAAGAGGTCATGGGCAAGCTTCCGCCGGTCCATGTCGTGACCGCGCGGGCGGTGGCTCCACTGGACCGCCTGGCCGCCTGGGGAATCCCCCTGCTCCGCCCCTACGGGGAGATGCTTGCGCTGAAGGGCGACACTGCCGAGGAGGAGCTGAAGAGCGCGGCCACCGCGCTGAGCAAGCTCGGTGCGGTGAGCACGTCGATCCTCCACGTCGGCGAGGGACTGGTGGATCCGCTTTCCACGGTGGTGCGGGTCGAGGTCGGGGAGAGTCCGGGTGGTGTGAGGTTCGCTGCGAAGCGTGCCAAGGCGGCACGGACGGGGCGCACACGCCGTCGCCGCTGATCCGGCCCGAAAGAAAGCCGTACTCCACACAAGCTGCCCAATCTGCGCATGACGGAGTGTCGCGGCAGTTCGGCCGCAGGCGCTGTGCATCGTGTTTCACGTGAAACGTCGCTCATTGCTGCACGGCATCATCAGCCGCGGTCGCGCCGCGGCCGAACCCCGTGACCGGAAGCCTCTCGGCTCACTCGTCAAGGGGTCGGAGTTGTCCACAGAGGTGGATTTCTCCACAGAAGACCAGGCCTCCCTGGTTCGCGACCCCGGAGGCATGGGAGGCTCTGTTCATTGCGAGCCTGAAGTCGAGGAGAGTGAATCCTTGCGGTCCGACGCCAACATCGCGGGACCGATGACCGATCCGGTCCCCGGTCCCCGTACCGAGTCGATGGGGGACGATGTTTCACGTGAAACACCGCCTCCGATGGACGACACTCCGATCGGTCGTGCTGCCCAACTGGCGGTAGAGGCTCTCGGCCGCGCCGGCGAGGGCCTGCCACGGCCTGAGCAGACGCGCATCATGGTGGTCGCCAATCAGAAGGGCGGCGTCGGCAAGACGACGACGACCGTCAACCTTGCCGCATCGCTGGCCCTGCATGGTGCCCGCGTCCTGGTGATCGACCTCGACCCGCAGGGCAATGCGTCCACTGCCCTCGGGATCGACCATCATGCCGAGGTTCCGTCGATCTACGACGTGTTGGTCGAGAGCCGCCCGCTGGCGGAAGTGGTCCAGCCCGTCCCTGATGTCGAAGGCCTCTTCTGCGCTCCTGCCACCATCGATCTCGCCGGTGCGGAGATCGAGCTGGTGTCGCTGGTGGCTCGTGAGAGCCGACTCGAGCGAGCCATCCAGGCGTACGAGCAGCCGCTGGACTATGTCCTGATCGACTGCCCGCCCTCGCTCGGCCTGCTGACGGTCAACGCGATGGTGGCGGGCCAGGAGGTCCTCATCCCGATCCAGTGCGAGTACTACGCACTGGAGGGATTGGGCCAGCTGCTGCGTAACGTCGAGCTGGTGCGGGGTCACCTCAACCCCACCCTCCACGTCTCGACGATCTTGCTCACCATGTACGACGGCCGGACGCGTCTCGCGTCGCAGGTCGCCGATGAGGTGCGCACCCACTTCGGCGACGAGGTGCTGCGGACGAGCATTCCCCGCTCCGTCCGCATCTCCGAAGCGCCGAGCTACGGGCAGACGGTACTGACCTACGATCCCGGATCGAGCGGTGCACTGTCCTACCTTGAAGCAGCCCGAGAGATTGCGCTGAGGGGTGTCGGTGTCAGCTATGACGGCACCCATGCCCACATCGGCGCTCAGAACAACCCGACCATGGAGGGGATCCAGTGAGTGATCGACGGAGGGGGCTGGGCCGTGGTCTTGGCGCACTGATCCCTGCTGCCCCGACCGAGAGGACACCGGCGCAGACTGCCGTGGGCGGCGTGACCACGACGTCCTCTGCCGGTGTTCCGGTCCTGACGACCGACCGCGGGGTGGCCGCGGCGAAGGTGGCCACGCTGCCACCTGTTTCACGTGAAACAGACGAGCCCTTGGCGAACGGTGCCGCGGACGTTCCCGCACCGCCCATGGGTGTCCACTTCGCGGAACTTCCACTCGACTCGATCACGCCGAACCCGCGGCAGCCGCGTGAGGTGTTCGACGAGGACGCGCTCCAGGAGCTGATCACCTCCATCAAGGAGGTCGGCCTCCTCCAGCCGGTCGTCGTACGGCAGACCGGTCCAGGGCGCTACGAGCTGATCATGGGTGAACGGCGCTGGCGTGCCTGCCGTGAGGCGGGTCTGGAGGCCATCCCGGCGATCGTCCGGGCCACGGACGACGAGAAGCTCCTTCTGGACGCGCTGCTGGAGAACCTCCACCGGGCTCAGCTGAACCCGCTCGAGGAGGCTGCCGCCTACGACCAGTTGCTGAAGGACTTCAACTGCACCCACGACCAGTTGGCGGACCGGATCGGGCGCTCGCGTCCCCAGGTCTCCAACACGCTGCGGCTGCTGAGGCTCTCCCCGGCTGTCCAGCGTCGGGTGGCGGCCGGTGTCCTCTCGGCGGGTCATGCCCGGGCCCTGCTCTCCGTCGACGACTCGGAGGAGCAGGACCGGCTCGCCCACCGCATCGTGGCGGAGGGGCTGTCGGTGCGGGCGGTCGAGGAGATCGTGACCCTCATGGGGTCGCGCCCGCAGGCCCCTCAGCGTGCCAAGGGGCCTCGCGCCGGAGGTCGGGTGTCGCCGGCCCTGTCGGACCTCGCCAGCCGCCTCTCGGACCGTTTCGAGACGCGGGTGAAGGTCGACCTGGGGCAGAAGAAGGGCAAGATCACCGTCGAGTTCGCCTCGATGGAGGACCTTGAGCGGATCCTCGACAGCTTGGCACCCGGTGAAGGGCCCGTCCTCCAGAAGGGCTTGGTGGAGGGGGAGTCCGAGGAAACGGACGACTGAGCGTCCCATGGCCGGGTCATGTCGCCCCGCCAACTGCCAAGAGCGAGTCGCCTCCGGTCCGTCCGGAATCCGGCTCGCTCTTTGCTTTCGGGGCGGTGTCGAGGGAATCGCGTCGTGGATACGATGCGGTGAGCTATGGCGCGACCACCTGATGACACCTTTGAGTGGGAGGCGGGGGCCATGCGAACGATGAGCCGGACCGGACTGGTGGGCGCGGCCCTGGGGCTCGGCGCGGTCGGCGGATTCGTCGGCAGCCTCCTCAAGGAACGCAGCGCTCTGACTGCCGCTCGCGATGCCGCGGGCGAAGGAAGCGAGGATCAGCCTTCATGGGGCGTCGGCTCGTACCGCTCACGCTGGACAACCTTCAGGACCTTCCCCAGCGTTGCCGCTCGTGTGTCTTCTGGGAGCTGGACCCCGTCAGCGGTGAGGCAGCGGTAAGGGCCGGCACGGCGGCGGTGGAGAAAGAGGCCTGGATCTCCGCGGTCCTGCTCGACTGGGGGTCCTGCGGCCGGGTCGTCTACGTCGATGACGTCGCGGTGGGTTATGTGCTCTACGCTCCGCCGGCGTACGTTCCCCGTTCGACGGCGTTTCCGACGAGCCCTGTCTCTCCGGACGCGGTGCAGTTGATGACCGGGTTCATCATGCCGGGCTATCAGGGCCAGGGGCTCGGGCGGGTGATGGTCCAGACGGTCGCCAAGGATCTCCTGCGACGGGACTTCAAAGCGATCGAGGCGTTCGGTGACGCACGCTGGAAGGACCCAGCGTGCCTTCTGCCGGCCGACCATCTGCTGGCGGTGGGCTTCAAGACGGTAAGGCCGCACCCTTCTCATCCGCGGCTGCGGCTGGAGCTTCGCACCACCCTCTCCTGGAAGGAAGACGTGGAGATGGCGCTCGACCGACTGTTGGGAGCTGTACAGAAGGAGCCGGCGTTGCGGCCCCTGTGATCGGCTCCGTGAAACACGAATGGCCGACCCGTCCGGGTCAGCCATTCATGTTTCACGTGAAACACGCGCCGCTCGCGCGACGCTCAGAACGTCACTCGCCGATGAAGTCCTCAAGGTCGCGCACGAGCGCGGCCTTCGCCTTGGCGCCGACGATGGTCTTGGCGACCTCGCCGTTCTGGTAGACGTTCAGGGTCGGGATGGACATCACGCCGTACTTGGCGGCGGTACCCGGGTTCTCGTCGATGTTGAGCTTGACGATCTCGATCTTGTCGCCGTACTCGGCCGCGATCGCCTCGAGGGACGGAGCGATCTGGCGGCACGGGCCGCACCATGCAGCCCAGAAGTCCACCAGGACGGGCTTGTCGCTCTTGAGGACGTCCTGCTCGAAGGAGTCGTCGGTTACGTGCTTGAGGTCGGCCACGGCGGGCTCCTTTAACTGATGTGTGCGGTGGGGCGGGAGGGGGTCAGACGGCGGTCTTCTCGGGCTCTGCCTGCTCCTCGTCCGCGAGGGCGGCGAGGTAGCGCTCTGCGTCGAGGGCGGCGGAACAGCCGGTGCCGGCCGCGGTGATCGCCTGACGGTAGGTGTGGTCGACGACATCGCCGGCGGCAAAGACACCGGTCACGTTCGTCCGGGTGGACGGGGCGACGACCTTCAGGTAGCCCTCCTCGTCCAGGTCGAGCTGTCCCTTGAAGAGTTCGGTGCGCGGGTCGTGGCCGATCGCGATGAACAGACCTGTCACCGCCAGGTCGGAGAGCTCGCCGGTCTTGAGGTTGCGCAGCTTCAGGCCGGCCAGCTTCGGGTCACCCTGGATCTCGGCGACCTCGCTGTCCCAGACGAACGAGATCTTCGGGTCGGCGAAGGCACGCTCCTGCATCGCCTTGGAGGCACGCAGGGTGTCCCGGCGGTGGACGATCGTCACGGACTTGGCGAAGCGCGACAGGAAGGTGGCCTCCTCCATCGCGGTGTCGCCGCCACCGATCACGGCGATGTCCTGGTCCTTGAAGAAGAAGCCGTCACACGTGGCACACCACGAGACGCCGCGGCCGGAAAGGGCGTCCTCGTTGGGCAGGCCGAGCTTGCGGTGCTGAGAGCCGGTGGTGACGATCACGGCCTTGGCCCGGTGGACCGTGCCCGCCGTGTCGGTCACCGTCTTGATCTCACCGGTGAGGTCGACGGAGACGACGTCGTCGGGGATCAGTTCGGCGCCGAAGCGCTCGGCCTGGGCGCGCATGTTGTCCATGAGCTCGGGGCCCATGATGCCGTCCTGAAAGCCGGGGAAGTTCTCGACCTCGGTGGTGTTCATCAGGGCGCCGCCCGCGGTGACGGCCCCTTCGAACACCAGCGGCTTCAGTGATGCACGCGCGGTGTAGAGCGCCGCCGTGTAGCCGGCGGGCCCGGAGCCGATGATGATCACGTTTCGGACGTCGCTCACGGCTTCATTCCTCGTCTCTGGTCTATGTCGATCGACCGGGGGAGCCTCTGGAAACTCTCACCCCACCCAACGGATCCTAAGGGGCGTGCATTCCCGCTGTGTCCGGGCACACCAAGGGGCCGACGCCGTACGGGATACGACGCATGACGGGGACACAGGCCTAAGGGTCAGGGGCGGGTGTAGGAGTCCTTCAGAAGGATCTTCGCAGTGCCGGAGGACGGCTTGCTGACACAGGTCGCGTCCATCAGGTACGCCGTGACCAGGGTGCTGTCCGAGCTGTCAGGGAGGACGACCAGGAGAGCGTCCCTCCCCTGGTATGTGCCCTTCTCGACGGCGAGGGCAGCGTCCTTGCGATCCATGCCCTTCTGGACGCAACCGGGCACCGTGGGCTGCTGGAAGACCCTGGGAGTCTTGGTCTCGGGCTCTCCCTGCATTCCCAGAGTGTGGGGGGTGGAGTGGGGGGAGGCGGCGAGGAGATCGGTGACCTGTTGTTCCAGACGGTTCTCGGAGAAGCTGTCCGCGACGGTAGCCCGCTGACCGGGAGCCGCAGTGCCTGGTCCCTCGTCGCCGTTCAGCGACGACACCAGGACCGATCCGAGTCCCAGCGCGGCGGCGAAGACGGTCCCCAGTACGACGATCTTGCGGCGCCCGCTCCGTCGGCGATCCTTGCGGCCCGGTCCGGTGCTGGTGGTTCGGGCGCGTCCTGCGGGCGGAGGTGGTGAGGCCGGTGTTTCACGTGAAACATACGTACCGTTGTCCGGCCCGAGTGTGGAGGGCTCCCGAGCCGTGGCGTCGATCAAGGCTTCCACGGCGAGTGCGGCATCGATGCGGTGGGCGACATCGTCAGGCATGCGCGTCGGTCCAGGCAGCCTCCCCAGGAGGCCACGGATCTCCTCCAGCGATGCGTGGACGTCCGCACAGAGCAGGCAGTCGTCCAGATGCCGATGGACTTCCGCACTGTGGTCGGGCGGGAGCAGGCCCTCGATGAGGTCGGAGATCTCCGTGACGTCCGGGTGCCCGGCCGTGTCCGTCGTCGATGTCACGTTCGCCCACCTCCGCCCTTCACAGCAGCTGAATCGCCGGTCCCGGCGCCGTCCGGGCCTCCGTCCCGAGGACCCGTTGCCGGTGGGACGGATGTCCCCTCCGCCCGGTTCCGTCCTCGCCCCGTTTCCCTCACCTTGCCGGAGTCGGCCGGCCGCAGATGGGTGAGGAGTGGCAGGAGTCTCGCTCTGCCCCGGGCGCAGCGACTCTTCACCGTCCCTATCGGGACGTCGAGTACACGGGCGGCCTCGGCGACGGGATAGCCCTGCATGTCCACCAGGATGAGCGCCGCACGCTGGTCGGGCGGCAGCGTGCCGAGGGCTTCGAGGAGCTGGCGGTGCAGGTCGTTGCGCTCGGCGGGTGCCGAGGCCGATTCGTGCGGCTCCAGCAACTGCTCCAGGCGTTCGGTGTCATCGACCGGGGAGGTCTTGCGGGACGCCGCTTTGCGGGCCCGGTCCAGACAGGCGTTGACCGTGATCCGGTGCAGCCAGGTGGTGACGGCGGACTGGCCGCGGAAGGTGTGGGCAGCCCGGTAGGCGGACACCAGGGCATCCTGAACCGCGTCAGCGGCCTCCTCGCGGTCCCCCAGGGTCCTGAGGGCCACCGCCCAGAGCCGGTCGCGGTGACGCCGTACAAGCTCACCGAAGGCGTCAGGATCGCCCTCCACGTGGCGGGTGAGGAGGTCATGATCGCTGATTCCGTCGTATCCGGCGCCTGCTGCCATCGGACCCCCTCCCCCTCGGGTGAGACCTCAGCCCGTGAACTTCACGTCGGTGATGGCCTGCCTGTAGCCGGCGTCACTGTAACCATCGGTGGGCGCATACGGGACGGCGGTGATCCAGAGGAGCACGTACTGGGTCTTCACGGCCTTCGATGCCTTCACCGTGAGCGAGGTGCCGCTGGCGTCGGCGGTACCGATCTCCTTCATTCCGCTGATGCCCGTGGACGGGGAGAGCGAGTCCGTGGCGTAGAGCTTCGCGGTCGTGTGGTCGCCGGAGTACCGGAGCCCTATCGACGCTGCGGAGATGTCCTGCGCCGACCCGAGGTCGTAGACGATGCCCACTCCGGGCTTGTACGGGGCGAGCGGCGGCCCTTCGGTGTAGTTCTTGGTCCGCCAGAAGGTGGAGCTGTCACCGTCATAGGTGTTGCCGACGTCCTCCGGCGCCTGGGCGGAACCGCTGGCGACGTACTCCTGCGAGCCCGTGATCTTGAGCTGCTGGACAGGCTTGGGCGCGGCGCTGTTGTTGTCGTCGCCGTCCGTCGTCTGCGTCTGGTTCGTGTCGTCGGAGTTGTTCTGGTCCATCAACGCATCCGCGAGCTGCCAGCTGCCGAGACCGAGGGCGGCGATGAGCAGCGCGGAGACCGCCCACTTCAGGGCCTTGCCGGTGCGGCTCTGCAACGGGGGCGGCGGGGTCCGAACCGTCTGGGTGGCGCCCGGGTGCACCGAGGGACGGCCGTAGCTGCCCTGTTGGTACGTCGTGCGCTGGTACTCGGGGGGCGCGGTGAACGCGGGTTCCGGCGGGCGGATGCGGGGCATCTCGCCGATGGCCTTGACCAGGTCCTCCGGTGTGGCGCACGCGGACTCGTGCCGGGAGGCGGTCGCTCCGTCGTTGACGAGAGCGCGCATGGCCAGCTCCGACAGGCCCCGGTGGATTCCGGCACGCACCTGGTCGGGGGCGATCAGTCCGACGGCCTTGGGCAGCCCGGACAGACCGTAGGCATCGTTCTCGTACGGCCAGCGCTGGGTGAGTGCCGCGTACAGCAGGGCACCGATCGCCTCGGTATCGGTGCGCTGCGGGGTGTCGGAACTGACGCCGCGCAGCGCCGCGTTCACGGCGAGGCCACGGATGCGCCACTGGCCGGTGGAGGTGCGCAGCACGGCGTTGGGGTTCAGCCGCAGGTGTGCGAGCCCTTCGCGGTGGGCGGCAGCCATGGCGGAGGCGATCTGACTCACCATCTGGTAAGCGTCGTGCGGTTCCAGTGGCCCGGAAGCCAGGAGCGTAGTCAGCTCGGTGGCGTCGGGAAGCCACTCGTGCACAACGTAGACGAGGTCGTTCTCCTCGACCGCGTCCAGGACTTGGACGAAGCGAGGGTCACCGAGGAGGGCCGAGGACCGGGCCGCCGCCAGGACGGAACGGGCCCGCGTGTGATCCGCCGGCAGGACGTGGACACCGACGGCGCGGCGGAGTTTCTCGTCGACCGCACGCCAGCTGCTGAAACCGTCCAGACGGGTGACGCAGTCCTCGAGCCGGTAGCGTCTGGCGAGTTTGTGGCCGCTGTGCAGTTCTGGCGCCGAGGTCTTCCCGGGACGCTCGGCCCCGCCACTCCCCTGTGCCTCGTCGCTGTCCGTGTCCCGCTCCCGGTTCTTGGCCACACCGTCGGCCGTGGACTGGTCCGCCTGTGCGGTCAGCGGCTCATCGCCGCTGTTGTCTGCCACGTCGACGGCAGCCGTACTCCGTTCCGCCACCGTCGTCCCTGCCTCCCCATCCATGCGCGCCGTCCGACCTCGTGCGCGCCGTCCGACGCCGAACCCAATTGTGCCCACAGTCCGCCGCTATGCACGACACGCGGCGGCGGACGATGGTTGTGCGCTTACCCCTGCCTCAGCGACCCAGGCGTCCGCGCACCATACCGACCAGCGAGTTGAGCTCCTCGATGCGCATACGGCGGGCGGCGACGAAGAACACGCCGAGCAGGACGCCTCCGCCGGCCAGCAGCGCGGCGAAGGAACCGACGACACCCTGGCCGAGAGTCTGTGCGATGCCGTAGCAGGCGGCGCCGCTGAGCAGGGCGGCCGGTACGGCGGCGATGCACAGCCGTGCGTACGTCCGCAGCACGCGGGAGCCGTCCAGGTCCCCGCCGAGCCGCTTGCGCAGCCGGTTCCAGGCGACGCCGACACCGATGACGTAGGCCAGACCGTACGAGGCGGCCATGCCGACCACGGCCCAGCGGGCCGGGAGTACGAAGTAGCACGTGGCGGAGGCGACGGCGTTGACGGCCGCCACGATCACCGTGTTGTAGAAGGGGGTTCGCGTGTCCTCGTAGGCGTAGAAGGCGCGCAGGACGACGTACTGCACCGAGTAGGGGATCAGGCCGAGCCCGAAGGCCATCAGCATGAAGCCCATGTTCGTGGCCTCGCTGATGCCCGAGGAGCCGAAGATCAGGGTGCACATCGGGATGCCGAGAGCGATGAAGCCGAAGGCGATGGGCACGATCGCGACGGCTGTGGTGCGTAGACCCTGGGAGATGTCGTCGCGGACGGCACCCGCGTCCTGTTCGGCAGCCGAGCGCGAGATGCGGGGCAGCAGCGCGGCCATGAGGGACACGGTGATGATGGCCTGCGGCAGGCCCCAGATCAGCTGTGCGTTGGCGTAGGCGGCGAAACCGGTGCCCTTGACGCCCGAGTCGATGCCGGCGGCGGTGGACAACTGGGTGACGACCAGTGCGCCCGCCTGGTTGGCCAGGACGAACAGGATCGTCCACTTGGCGAGCATGGCTGCCTTGCCGAGCCCGTGGCCCTTCCAGTCGAAGCGCAGCCGCATCCGGAAGCCGGTCTCGCGCAGGTACGGGATCATCGCGAGGGCCTGGACGACCAGGCCGAGCAGGATGCCGATGCCGAGCAGCCGTTGGCCCTGCGGCGGGATGTTCGTGACGCTCATGTCAGAGTCCGCCGCGGTGCCGTACACCCAGAGGAACATGCCGAGGGTCACGATGATGACGACGTTGTTCAGGACGGGGGTCCACATCATCGCGCCGAACTTCCCGCGCGCGTTGAGGATCTGGCCCATCACCACGTGGACGCCCATGAAGAAGATCGAGGGCAGGAAGTAGCGCGTGAAGGTGACGGCGACCTCGTTGGCCGCGGGGTTGTTGGCGACCGGGTTCGCCAGCATGCGGACCAGGAGCGGCGCGGCGAACATCGCGAGCCCGGTGAGTGCGGCCAGGGCCACCATCACGAGCGTCAGCAGGCGGTTGGCGTACGCCTCGCCGCCGTCGTCGTCCTCCTTCATGGCGCGGACGAGCTGCGGTACGAAGACGGAGTTGAGGCCACCACCGACGGTCAGGATGTAGATCATGGTCGGCAGCTGGTAGGCGACCTGGAAGGAGTCGCCGAGGAAGCCGAGCCCCAGGGCGGACACGATCATCGCCGACCGGATGAACCCTGTCAGCCGCGAGACCATCGTGCCCGCCGCCATCACGGCGCTCGACTTCAGCAGTCCCGAGGCCCGCCCGCTCTTCTTCGAGGAGGGTGCCGGGGCCGCCGGGGTGGCGGTGAGGTTCATCGTCTGGTCGACGCCGGAGGCCGGATCGGCGGGCACCGACGCATGGGCGGCCGCGGAAGCCTGGTACTGCGCCCCCGGAGCCTGTCCGCTCGGGACGTATCCGCCCGGAGCGTGTGCCGGCTCCGGTACCGCGGGCGCACCCATCGGCGGGCGCGCGCCGCCCTGCTGCTGGTCGCGGAAGAGATGGGCGAAGGCGTCCGGCTCGTGGCGCTCCTCGCCGGAGTGCGTGACGAGGTCGTCGACGCCCACGAACTGGGTGGTCCGGGGGTCGTCGCCGTACGGCAGATACTGCGTCGGGCCCTCCGGCTCGGGCGCGGGCGTCTGGGCCCAGACGTGTGGGTCGGGCGCATAGGGGGACTGCTGCGGCGGGCCGTAGAGCGGCTGCTGGGGAGAGTGGGCCCCGGGCGGCGGCGGGGGGTGCGCGGCACGGTCGTAGAGCGCCTCGGCGACCGGATCCTGAGCGGTGAGGTCCTGGGACCTGTAAGGGTCCTGGTCGTAGGCGTCCTGGAGGTACATGTCCGCGGGGTGCTGCGGCGGCACCTGGCCGTGCTCGGGCGGCGGGCCCTCGGGATACCCCGAGCTGCCCGCGGCCTGGCCGCGGTCACCGTCGTACGGCGCGTTCATGGTTACCCCACCTCATCGTTCCGGGCCGACCGGCCACGACATCCTCAACGGTCCACTCTCTCACCCGTCCCGGACGGGCCGGTGCTTTCCGCTGCGGTGTCCGGTGTCCCGTCACTCGGCTGCACCGGGTCGTCTGCCCCGGACCGGGCGTCCGACTCTGCGTCGGGTCCGTTCGCGGAGTCCTGTGTGCTCTCGGACGTTTCGGAGGCCGGGGCCGTCTCGGCGGTGGTGTTGTCCTCGGCCTCCCGGGCCGCGGCGCGCTTGCGCTGGGTGTACATCCGGAAGCCGGCCAGCACGAGCAGCAGGAAACCGCCGCCGATGACGAGCATCACGGTGGCCGTGAACTCGGTGACCTTCACGTCGAAGGTCACCGGCGCGCCGTATGCCCTGCCGTCCTCCGTGTACAGCTGGGCGATGACCGCCGCCTGGCCGTTGGCCTTGGCAGAGGTGGTGAACTTCACCGTCGTGCTGTGCCCACCGGAGACTTCGATGCCCTGCTCGGCATAGGCCTTGCCGTCGATCTCGAGACGGGTCGGATTCGTCGAGGTGAGCCGGAGCACCAGGTGGTCGACACCCTGCACGAGGTTGTTCTGCACGGTCACCGGGATGGTGGCGCTGCGTCCGGAGAGCTTGAGCTCCGACTTCTGGATCAGTTTGACCTGTTCGGTCAGCGTGGTGAGGTAGGTCTGGACGCCCTGGCGGAAGCTGCTCGCCGCGGCCGTCCGACCCCGCCAGGAGGTGGACATCTCGCGGTTGATGGCACGGCCGAAGGGGGTCACCACCCGGGAGGCGTCGGTCAGGACCACCTTGAAGTTGTCGAGCCGGTCCTGCGTGGTCGCGATGTCCACGAAGGCCGACCGCGGCAGCTCCCGCTTGGCGAGCGAGGAGGGGTACGCCGACCGCGACGGCACCTTCGTCGTGGCGCCGGGGTCGGGCTTGGCCGCGGCGGTCGCCGTGAGCTGCTGGGCCTGCGACCAGGTTCCGCCCTGCAGGGCGCTGACCGCTTCCGCCATCGCCTGCGCCTGACCCGCGGTCGGCATGCGCTGGGGGGCGACGACGATGCTGCGCTGCTTGGCCGTCTGGAGATTCAGCGACAGGCTCTGCGCGAGGAACTCCTGCACGGCGCGCGTGGAGGCGGAGGCCGTCGTGAGGTCGCCCTGGAACGCCTCCGACAGCCGGGAGTCCGCGACCACCGCCGTGGTGCCGCCGCCGATGGGGCGGGCCGCGGAGGGGGTGTACGACAGGCCGCCCTTCTCCGTGAGGCTGTCGCTGCGCGCGATCACCTTGTCGGCGCCCGCAGAGGTGGCGACCTTCACGATCGACGGGTCGACAGCACCCTCCACCGGCCAGGCGAAGTCGGTGCTGGGTGTCACATGGAGCACGGTCTCCACCGTGCTGGCGGCGACATCGGTGGCGGCCTTGAGCTGGTTCAGGGAGCCGGTGACGCTGGTGCCGCTGTGCGCGAGGGAGGCCAGGTCGGGGTCGGCGTAGGGCAGGGCGACTACCTGTTTGCCCTGCACGGCCTGCTGAAGTTCGGCGAGCCACTGGCCGGCGACGGCCTGGTGCTCGCCTGCCGTGGTGGTGTCACCGTCGACGATGTCGTACCGCTCGGTCATCGCGTCCACGGAGGCCAGCAGGGCCGGGTCGATCACCCACGTCACGTCAAGGCTCTTGCCGAGGCTCAGGAGCTGGTCGAGGCGGCCGCCGGGAGAGATCTCCGCAGCGAGGTCGTCATTGAGGAACACCGGGGTCTGCTGTTCGTTCGACGCGGTCTCGGCCGTCATATGGACATCCGAGATCAGTGGCCACAGCACGGTCGTACGCGTTCTGGCGGCGGCCTCGTCGGGCTGCCACGGCAGGAACGTCCGCTGGACGCCCAGCACCCGCTCCCACGGCTTCGCGGACGTCTCGCCCGACAGGGCGACGCCCAGCGGGTACACGCCGCCGTCCCCGAGGTCGAGCTCCTCGACCGGTACGGAGATGCTGAACTGCTCGGAGACCCCGGGAGTGAGCTTGGGGAACTCGGCGACGTACTTGTCGCCCACGACGGATCCGGTGGGACTGGAGATGTCGTCCGACCGCGTGGCCGTGCTGTCGATCGCCGAGCGGGTGGTCAGAGCGGATCCCAGACGCAGGTCCACATGAGCGTCCGTGACGGTTTGCTTCCCCTTGTTGGTCACCGTGCCGGAGACGGTCAGCGTGTCACCCTCGGTGGGGACGCTGGGGCTGAGCGAATCCACGGCGACGGTCACCGCGCCCGCGTCGGAGGCTTCTTTGGCGACGGTTGGTTCCGCGGCGTGCGCCGAGGACACGGGCAGCTGGAGCAGCCCGGCCAGCAGAGGCGCCCCCGCGAGCAGTGCTCCGGTGCGCCGCAGCCACCGGCGGGCAGGTGAGGGAGTCATCCCCGGGAAGTCTGCCGCCTCGGCCACGCGCTCGTCCGTCCCTCGTCGTCGTCAGTGGTCGTCGGAATGTGCGTCCACGCATGGTAACGATGCCCGCTGAGAGGAAGTGCCGCGGTCTGCTCCACAAGATCAGCTGCGAGCTCGGCGGTATCCCCTATGTGCGCGCATAAAGAGGCACAGTCGTGTATGTCGCAAATGCAGCCTTATGAGGCTGTCGTGGAGGGGGGCGGTCCGTCCTAATGGGGGCGCCCGCGCCGTGCCGGGCCACGTACCCTCTTCTGTTGTGCCGAACGCCAACGAAGACAGCCTCAGTGCCCTGAGCCAGGTGCAGCACCGCGCGGTGAGTGAACTCCTGCGGGTGGCTCCTGTCGCCGACGACCTAGCCCGCCGATTCCAGGAGGCCGGGTTCTCACTCGCCCTGGTCGGAGGCTCGGTCCGGGACGCGTTGCTCGGCAGGCTCGGCAACGACCTGGACTTCACGACCGACGCCCGCCCAGAGGACGTACTGAAGATCATCCGGCCCTGGGCGGATGCCGTGTGGGAGGTCGGGATTGCCTTCGGCACGGTGGCCGCGCAGAAGGAAGCCCGGGTCGGAGACACTGACCGAAGCTTCCAGATCGAGGTGACCACCTACCGCTCGGAGGCCTACGACCGCACGTCCCGCAAGCCCGAGGTGTCGTACGGCGACTCCATCGAGCAGGACCTGGTCCGGCGGGACTTCACGGTGAACGCGATGGCCGTGGCGCTCCCGGAAAAGGAGTTCATCGACCCCCACGGTGGCCTCGACGACCTCGCCGCACAGGTGCTGCGCACGCCGGGGACGCCCGAGGAGTCCTTCTCGGACGATCCTCTGCGAATGATGCGTGCCGCCCGTTTCGCTGCCCAGCTCGACTTCGAGGTGGCCCCGGAGGTCATCGCGGCGATGACCGGGATGGCCGGACGGCTCGAGATCGTCTCGGCCGAGCGGGTCCGGGACGAGCTCAACAAGCTGATCCTCTCCACGCACCCGCGCAAGGGCCTGACGCTGCTCGTCGACACCGGGCTCGCCGATCACGTGCTGCCGGAGCTGCCCGCCCTGCGGCTGGAGAGCGACGAGCACCACCGGCACAAGGATGTCTACGAGCACACGCTGATCGTGCTGGAGCAGGCGATCGAGCTTGAGGAGGACGGGCCTGACCTCACCCTGCGTCTGGCCGCGCTGCTGCACGACATCGGCAAGCCGCGCACCCGTCGGTTCGAGGAGGACGGCCGGGTCTCCTTCCACCACCACGAGGTGGTCGGCGCGAAGATGACCAAGAAGCGCATGACCGCGCTGAAGTACTCCAACGAACTGGTGAAGGACGTCTCGCGACTGGTCGAACTTCACCTGCGCTTCCACGGCTACGGCACCGGTGAATGGACGGACTCCGCTGTCCGCCGGTACGTCAGGGATGCCGGACCGCTCCTCGAGCGTCTGCACAAGTTGACTCGCTCGGACTGCACGACGCGCAACAAGCGCAGGGCGACCGCGCTCTCGCGTGCGTACGACGGGCTCCAGGAGCGCATCGACGAGCTGAAGGAGCAGGAGGAGCTGGACTCGATCCGCCCGGACCTCGACGGCAACCAGATCATGGAGATCCTGGGTATCGGTCCCGGTCCCGCGGTCGGCAAGGCGTACAAGCACCTGCTGGAGCTGCGGCTGGAGAACGGGCCGATGGGGTACGACGCGGCGGTGGCGGCGCTCCGGGAGTGGTGGGTCAAGCAGGGCTGAGAGTGCGAAGCGGGTCATGTTTCACGTGAAACATGACCCGCTTCGATATGCCAAGGGGCGGTGTTTCACGTGAAACACCGCCCCTTGGCTGCGACTGTCTTACTTCGCGTAGTCCTTCAGGCAGAGCAGGAAGTTACTGCCGTCACCGGTCTCGGTGTACGTGTACTGGAAGTCCTTGGCCTCTGCCGAGCACTTGGTCTCTGCGGAGACCGCGGAGTAGTCGCCCTTGACCTTCGCCAGCACCACGTACTGGGCCTTCGAGGAACTGCACTCGACGATCTCGAGGTCGGGGTCATTGTCATTCGTGCTGCCACGGTGCATGCAGTCGCCGACCGCTGCGGCGCTGGCGTTGTCCTGGCTCGTTATGAAGTAAGCGACACCCACACCGATGACGGCCAGGACGATCACGATGTTCTTGATCAGCTTGAAGCTGATCTTGCGACTGGGCGGCGCCGGGGGGACCGCTCCGTAGGGCGAGGTGGCCTGCTGCGGGAAGCCGGGCTGCGGCGGGTACGGAGCCTGGCCCTGGGGCTGGCCGTAGGGCTGCTGGCCCTGCTGCGCAAACGGATTCTCGCCCTGAGGCGGCGGAGTCGTCACTTGGGGGTCCCCCTAGAGAGCATTAGGTGTGTGACGCGTGAGACGCGAGATAAGACGCACGTAAACTACCGGCCGCCACTGACAACCCTGTAGCCCAGGGGGAGTCTGTGGCATTGATGTGACACTTACTGACGCGTAAATCGGGCCATTGCTACGGAAACCGCCCCGTAGGTAACGGCGACCGTGACCACCAGGGCCGTAGAGCGCCCGTCCGGCGGCAGCATCACGGCGGCCACTCCGGCAGCGCCGACGAAGGCGACGTTGAACAGCACGTCGTAGAGGGAGAAGGTGCGGCCGCGGAACCCGTCTTCCACGGAGGACTGGACGATGGTGTCGGTGGCGATCTTCGCGCCCTGGGTGACGAGCCCCAGGACGAAGGCCGCAGTGAACGCGGCGGCTTCGGTGAACGGGAGCATCAGCGTGAGCTCCAGGACGGCTGCCGAGGCCGAGCAGACCACGATCCAGCGGCCGGGACCCAGTCGCCCGGCCGCCGACGGGGTCACCACGGCCGCCACGAAGAAGCCCAGGCCTGCGATGCCCACCGCCAGCCCGAGCAGGGCCAGCCCCTCCTCGGAGTCGGAGGACCAGGCGTACCGGCAGAGCATCAGCATCATGACCGTGAGGGCGCCGTAGCAGAACCGCATCAGCGTGATCGCGCCGAGCGCCCAGGCGGTCTGCCGGCGACCTGGCTCGGCGAGGTGTCGCAGGCCGGCCGCCAGACCACGGGCCGTGCCCCGGAGAGCCGCTGTGAGGCGGGGCGGGACCCGTTCCCGCTCGGGGCCGAGCAGGTCCACCGCCAGACGCAGGGACACCAGAGCGGCGCACAGGTACAGCGCTGAGCCCAGCAGGACGACGGCGGCGTCGGAGTCCGCGACCAGCAGCCGGACTCCGAAGGCGAGGCCTCCCCCCGCGGTCGCGGCAAGCGTCCCGGCGGTCGGCGAGAGGGAGTTGGCGATGACCAGGCGCTCGGCGTCGACCACTCGTGGCAGAGCAGCCGAGAGGCCGGCGAGGACGAAGCGGTTGACCGCGGTGACGCAGAGGGCGGAGGCGTAGAAGAGCCAGTCCGGAACGCCGCCGATGATCAGGACGGCGGTGACGGACGCCAGCAGGGCGCGCAGGAGGTTTCCGTAGAGGAACACCTGGCGGCGGCGCCAGCGGTCGAGGAGGACGCCGGCGAAGGGGCCCACCAGGGAGTACGGGAGCAGCAGGACCGCCATGGCGGAGGCGATCGCGGTGGCCGAGGTCTGTTTCTCCGGGGAGAAGACGACGTATGCCGCGAGGGCGACCTGGTAGACGCCGTCGGCGCACTGGGAGAGGAGCCGTACGGCGAGCAGGCGCCGGAAATTGCCGAAGCGCAGTAGGACGCGTAGATCGCGGACGACGGCCATGAGGGACAGCCTCACACACGGCGAGGTCCCCGGATCACATGACCCGGGGACCCTCGTCTGCCCTGGCAGGAGCGAATTTTCAGCGCTGCCGGCAACAGCGCGGTGTGCTGTGCCGAGCCGGCACGCGACCCGCTGCGGGGTCCGCGCGCCGTGCTCGGCCGAATCAGCGCTCGACTTCGCCGCGGATGAACTTCTCGACGTTCTCGTAGGCCTCGTCGTCGAAGTACTGGACCGGCGGCGACTTCATGAAGTAGCTCGACGCCGACAGGATCGGGCCGCCGATGCCGCGGTCCTTGGCGATCTTCGCGGCGCGCAGGGCGTCGATGATGACACCCGCCGAGTTCGGGGAGTCCCAGACCTCGAGCTTGTACTCCAGGTTCAGCGGGACGTCACCGAAGGCGCGGCCCTCGAGACGGACGTACGCCCACTTGCGGTCGTCCAGCCAGGCCACGTAGTCGGAAGGACCGATGTGGACGTTCTTCTCGCCCATGTCGCGGTCGGGGATCTGCGAGGTGACGGCCTGCGTCTTCGAGATTTTCTTGGACTCGAGGCGGTCACGCTCCAACATGTTCTTGAAGTCCATGTTGCCGCCGACGTTGAGCTGCATGGTGCGCTCGAGACGGACACCGCGGTCCTCGAACAGCTTCGCCATCACACGGTGGGTGATGGTGGCGCCGACCTGCGACTTGATGTCGTCGCCGATGATCGGAACGCCGGCCTCGGTGAACTTGTCCGCCCAGGACTTGGTGCCGGCGATGAAGACCGGAAGGGCGTTGACGAAGGCGACCTTGGCGTCGATGGCGCACTGGGCGTAGAACTTCGCCGCGTCCTCGGAACCGACGGGCAGGTAGCAGACGAGAACGTCGACCTGCTTGTCCTTGAGGATCTGGACGATGTCGACCGGCTCCTCGGCGGACTCCTCGATGGTCTGGCGGTAGTACTTGCCGAGACCGTCGAGGGTGTGGCCGCGCTGAACCGTGACGCCCTTGTTCGGGACGTCGCAGATCTTGATCGTGTTGTTCTCGCTGGCACCGATGGCGTCGGAGAGGTCGAGGCCGACCTTCTTCGCGTCGACGTCGAAGGCGGCGACGAACTCGACGTCACCGACGTGGTATTCCCCGAACTGCACGTGCATCAGGCCCGGGACCTTGGACGCCGGGTCGGCGTCCTTGTAGTACTCGACGCCCTGCACCAGCGACGCCGCGCAGTTGCCCACGCCGACGATGGCTACGCGAACCGAACCCATTCCGGTTGCTCCCTGTGTGTACGAGTGAGGCCCTGAATGGGCTCTCACGTGGCGGTTTCGCCGGGCGTATCCGTCCCGGGGTTGTCCCCGGGACGGGGCAGGCCGCCCGTCGATCCAGATGTGTTGTTCTGCTGAGCGGACCCCCCGGAGCCGGAACCCTTCAGGTCCCGTCCGGCCCGCTCGCTCTCGATGAGCTCGTTCAGCCAGCGCACTTCGCGCTCCACGGACTCCATTCCATGGCGCTGGAGCTCGAGCGTGTAGTCGTCGAGGCGCTCCCTGGTGCGCGCCAGCGAGGCGCGCATCTTCTCGAGACGCTCCTCCAGGCGGCTGCGGCGGCCCTCCAGGACGCGCATGCGCACATCACGGGAGGTCTGCCCGAAGAAGGCGAAGCGAGCGGCGAAGGTCTCGTCCTCGTACGCGTCCGGGCCCGTCTGGGAGAGCAGCTCCTCGAAGTGCTCCTTACCTTCTGCCGTCAGCCGGTAGACGATCTTGGCGCGGCGTCCGGTGAGAGGGGCGGCGAGGGCGTCCTCTCCGGTGTTCCCCGGTTCCTCGATCAACCAGCCGTTGGCGACGAGCGTCTTGAGGCAGGGATAGAGGGTTCCGTAGCTGAACGCACGGAACACGCCCAGTGACGTATTGAGTCGTTTGCGCAGCTTGTAGCCGTGCATCGGGGACTCGCGGAGCAGGCCGAGGACGGCGAATTCGAGGATCCCGGAACGCCGGCTCATCGTCGCCTCCCCTCTCTTCCGCGCCCCGTGGTGGCGGGCCCGCTGACGGTCTTATGCCGTGCTGATGTATCGACTCGATACATCAGCACGATAGAACGACCTTCGGGCTGGGACAAGGGGGTCGATGGTGAACGGGATCACATCACCGATTCGTTGCAGGCAAGTTGCCTGTTTTGGGGTGAACTTCGGGACTAGGCAGGTTTTGACAGTGCGTAGTCTGTGCGCCATGCAAACCACCGGGACTCGCGTGACGCCGGGGGGCGTCGAGTTCCCCGGTGCGGTACGGGTGAATGCGCCAGCAACCTCATCCGTACTTCGGGGGGACAGGAAACCAGCCGCCGTTTCCAGGCGCGCACGGATGCGCCTGCCCGAGGAGTAGTCGTTCGATGAGCGAGCACCGTCGCAAACCGCCGCAGTCGCAGGAAGGCGGACGTGCCGCGGCCCGACGCGGCCAGTCCGGCTCGTCCTCCGGCCGCCGTGCGGCACCGCGAGGCGCCACCGGGTCTCCTTCCGACTCGTACGGGTCGGGTTTTTACGGGCCTGGAGGCGAGGAGCCGTCGTCCGGTGGCCGTGCCGACGTCCGGCGCGCGGCACAGAGAAGCACGGGTGGCCGACGCAGAGCCGCCGAGCCTGCGGGAGGCCGCCGAGGCGGTCCGTCCGGGCCTCCGGGCCGGGGCGGAGGGCGCCCGGCGCCCGGCAAGAAGCGCCTGATCGACTATCCGCGCGCGGGCAAGTACGGCTGGCAGCGCTGGGTACCGTCCTGGAAGCTCGTCACCGGCCTGTTCGTCGCGTTCATGGGCAGCCTGGTCGCGGTGGCGGGTGTCGGGTACGCCGTCGTCGACATCCCCAAGGTCGACGAGACGGCCGAGGCGCAGAACAACGTCTACTACTGGGCCGACGGCAGCCAGATGGTTGCCACCGGTGGTGAGACGAACCGCCAGATCATCGGTCTCTCACAGATCCCCGAGGCGATGCGCTGGGCGGTGATCTCGCAGGAGAACAAGACGTTCTACGACGACAGCGGCATCGACCCCAAGGGCATCGCGCGCGCGGTGTTCAACATGGCGCGGGGCGGACAGACGCAGGGTGGCTCGACCATCACGCAGCAGTACGTCAAGAACGCCATGCTGAACGACCAGTCCCAGACGATCTCCCGGAAGTTCAAGGAGATCTTCGTCTCGATCAAGGTCGGGGCTGAGCAGGACAAGGACGACATCATCGAGGGCTATCTGAACTCGGCGTACTACGGGCGCAACGCCTACGGCATTCAGGCGGCCGCCCGCGCGTACTTCGACAAGGACGCCATCGACCTCAACGAGGGTGAGTGTGCCTTCCTGGCCGCCACGCTGAAGGGCGCCACCTACTACGACCCGGCAGGGGCCCGCTCCATCGACCCGACCGGGGCGACGCCGGAGGCCAACAGCAAGCGCGCTCTGAACCAGATGCAGGACACCCTCGACAAGATGGTCGAGTACGAGCACCTGGACGCCGCGACTCGCGCCAAGTACACCCAGCTGCCCGCGTGGAAGAACCCGCGCTCGAACACCCAGCTGAGCGGCCAGGTCGGCTACCTCGTCGACCTCGCCAACAGCTATGTGATCACCAACGGCAAGGAAACCGGGATCACCCAGGACAAGCTTCAGCAGGGTGGCTACTCGATCTACACGACCTTCGACAAGAACAAGGTCAAGCAGCTCACGACGGCGGTCTCGAAGGTCCAGAAGGCCAACATCAAGCCGGAGGAACGTCCCGAGGACACGCACGTCCAGTTCGGCGGGGCATCCGTGAACCCGGCGACCGGTGCCATCGAGGCGATCTACGGCGGTGAGGACGCGACCAAGCACTTCACCAACAACGCCGACCAGACCGGTGCCCAGGTGGGTTCGACGTTCAAGCCGTTCGTCCTCGCGGCGGCGATGACCTGGGGCGTCCGTGACAAGGACCTGGGGTCGTCGCAGGCCCAGGACGAACGCACCATCGTCTCCCCCAAGAGCCTGTTCAGCGGCAAGAACAAGCTCAAGATCAAGGAGTACGACGGAAGGATCTGGAAGAACGAGAAGGGCGAGGAGTGGCTGCAGACCAATGACGGCCAGGCCGACTACGGCAGCCCGCCCAACTACAAGATCGACCTGCGTGAGGCGATGCGCGAGTCGGTGAACTCAGCCTTTGTCCAGCTGGGCATGGATGTCGGCCTGGACAAGGTGAAGGAGGCCGCCACCAGCGCCGGCGTCAAGGAGAGCAGCCTCACCGGCGCCGGCTTCCCGTCGTTCTCGATCGGCATCTCCGACCCGAGCGCGATCCGGATGGCGGGCTCCTACGCCACCTTCGCGGCGAGCGGCAAGCAGCGTGACCCCTACTCGGTCCAGAAGGTCACGAGCCAGGAGGGCGTGATCTACACGCACAAGACCGAGACCGAGCAGGGATTCACTTCGGCGGTCGCCGACAACGTCACAGACGTTCTGAAGACCGTGGTCGAGAAGGGAACGGGTACCGCCGCGCAGCTGCCCGGTCGTGAGGTGGCCGGCAAGACCGGTACCACCGACGGCAACAAGTCGGCCTGGTTCGTCGGCTACACGCCGCAGCTGTCGACCGCGATCACCATGTTCCGGTACGACGACGACGAGACCAAGAAGAACCGCACCTTCCTGGAGATGTTCGGAACGGGTGGCCAGAAGAAGATCCACGGTGCCTCGTTCCCGGCGGAGATCTGGCACGACTACATGGCCGAGGCCATGAAGAACCTGCCGAAGAAGAGCTTCCCGGAGCCTGTGCCCATCGGTGAGGTCGTCAACGAGGACCCGCTCCCGTCGCCCAGCCCGTCGGTCTCGGAGAGCGAAGAGGAGACAAGCCCCTCGCCGTCCCCGAGCCCCAGCAAGACGGAGACCGAGCCGTCCCCCTCCCCGTCCGATACCTGCAACAGCTTCTTCGGCTGCCAGGACGACGCCGGCGGTGTGAACGGCGGAGGCGACAACGGCGGCACCGGTGAGGCGAGTCCCTCGCCATCTCCCAGCGACACCGAGGGTGACAGCAAGGGCAACGGCAACGGCGGGAACTTCTTCGGAGGATCAAGCGGTTAGTCGTGCAATTGCCCCGCACGGGCGTTTCACGTGAAACATGCGGATGTTTCAGGTGAAACGAGGGCCGCCGCACCGGACCAGGTGGGGCGGCCCTCGGCGTTTTCCTAGGTCCTTACGGCAGGATGTGAGCCATGCCCAGTGCAGAATCGACGCCAGCGCGCGTGCATGAGCCGGAGCCGGTGCGGCCGACCAGGAATGACGAGGTGGCCGCGGCCGGCAGTGAGCTGATCGGCGGCCCTCTGGGGCGACGAGCCCTGACTGGGACGTCCTGGTTGTCTCCCGTCCGCGTCGTCGCCCTCGTGGCGATCGGCATGTTCGCCCTCGGCCTGATCCAGAAGGCGCCCTGCTACAACGGCGGCTGGTTCTTCGGCGCGGTCTCCCAGTACACACATGCCTGCTACTCGGACATCCCGCACCTGTACCAGGGGCGCGGATTCGCCGACGGACTCGTGCCGTACTTCGACCGGCTCCCCGGTGACATGCAGTACCTCGAATACCCGGTCCTCACCGGAGTGTTCATGGAGGTCGCCGCGTGGTTGACGCCGGGCAGCGGCAGCGCTCAACACCAGGGCCAGTGGTACTGGATGGTCAACGCCGGGATGCTGATGGCGTGCGCGGCCGTCATGGCCGTCTGCGTGGCCAGGACGCACGCCCGGCGGCCCTGGGACGGTCTGCTGGTGGCCCTGGCGCCCGCGTTCGCCCTCACTGCCACCATCAACTGGGATCTGCTGGCGGTCGCTCTGACGGCCGCGGCGATGCTGATGTGGTCACGCAGTCGACCCCTCGCGTTCGGCGTGCTGCTGGGGCTGGCCACCGCCGCGAAGCTCTACCCCGTCTTCCTCCTGGGCCCGCTGTTCGTCCTGTGCTGGCGGGCGGGGAAGTGGCGGGACTTCGGCGTGGCCCTGGGCGGTGCGCTCGTCGCCTGGCTGATGGTGAACCTGCCGGTGATGCTCTTCGCCTTCGAAGGCTGGTCGAAGTTCTACACGTTCAGCCAGGAGCGGGGCGTCGACTTCGGGTCGTTCTGGCTGATCCTGGCCCAGAACTCCAGCGATCCGCTCACCACCGACAGCGTCAACACCCTCGCCACGCTCCTGGTCGTGGTGTGCGGACTGGGTATCGGGGCGCTGACGCTGATCGCTCCGCGGCGCCCCCGGTTCGCCCAACTGGCCTTCCTGATCGTGGCGGCCTTCATCCTCACCAACAAGGTCTACTCGCCGCAGTACGTCCTGTGGCTCGTGCCGCTGGCCGTACTGGCCCGGCCGAAGTGGCGGGACTTCCTGATCTGGCAGGCCTGCGAGGTGGCGTACTTCCTCGGCATCTGGCTGTACCTCGCGTACACCACCAGCGGAGACGCCCACAAGGGGCTGCCGACCGACGGCTATCACTGGGCCATCGGCGTGCACCTGCTCGGGACGCTCTACCTGTGCGTCATGGTGGTGCGGGACATCCTGATGCCCGAGCGGGACGTCGTCCGCCAGGCGGGGGACGACGATCCCTCGGGGGGCGTGCTCGATGGCGCCGAGGACGTGTTCGTCCTGGGAACCGCGGTCCGTCCCGCCCGGCATGCGGCCCACTTCGACGGACCGCAGGTGGAGTGGGGCAAGCAGGATCCGGCCGACAGTTCGCCCTGAGCGAACACGGCGTGGTCCGTCCACGTAAAAGGCCGTACACGGAGGGCTCCGTGTACGGCCTTACGCGTTTCCGTGCTGCTCAGCGGTCCATGATGCGGTCGAACTGCGTGGTGGTGTGCCGCAGATGGGCCACCAGCTCGTCGCCGACCGTCGGCTCCGGAGCGTCCGAGGGGACGAACAGGATGGACACCTGCATGTGCGGCGGTTCGGCGAACCAGCGCTGCTTGCCGCCCCAGACGAACGGCGACAGGTTCCTGTTCACCGTGGCCAGGCCGGCGCGCGCGACGCCCTTGGCACGCGGCATGACGCCGTGCAGGGCCTTGGGGGCCTCCAGCCCCACCCCGTGCGACGTACCGCCCGCCACGACCACCAGGTAGCCGTCGGAGGCCGCCTTCTGCTGCCGGTAGCCGAAGCGGTCACCCTTGGCGACACGCGTGACGTCCAGGACGGCGCCGCGGTACTCGGTGGCCTCGTGGTCCCCCAGCCACAGCCGCGTTCCGATGCGGGCCCGGAAGCGGGTCTGCGGGAACTGCTGCTGCAGGCGGGCGAGTTCATCGGACTTGAGGTGGCTCACGAACATCGTGTGCAGCGGCAGCCGGGCCGCGCGCAGCCGGTCCATCCAGCCGATGACCTCCTCGACGGCGTCCGAGCCGTCGGTACGGTCCAGCGGCAGATGGATGGCGAAGCCCTCCAGGCGGACGTTCTCTATGGCGGCGTGCAACTGCGGCAGGTCCTGCTCGCTGATGCCGTGCCGCTTCATCGAGGACATCACCTCGATCACCACCCGCGCACCCACGAGGCCGTAGACGCCGTCGATGGACGACACCGACCGCACGACCCGGTCGGGCAGCGGGACGGGCTCCTCACCGCGCCGGTACGGCGTCAGCACCAGCAGATCGCCGCCGAAAAAGTCCTTGATGCGCGCGGCCTCATAGGTCGTGCCGACCGCGAGGATGTCCGAGCCCAGCCGGGTGGCCTCCTCGGCCAGCCGCTCGTGCCCGAATCCGTAGCCGTTGCCCTTGCAGACCGGGACGAGCCCCGGGAACTGCTCCTGCACGTGCTTGTGGTGCGCCCGCCAGCGCGCGGTGTCGACGTAGAGCGTGAGCGCCATGGCCGGACCTGGAACCTTTCTCGTGGCTGCGGTGATTCAGAGGTGGAGAAGCTGTCGAGACGTATGACGCCATCGAAGCAGCTGACGGGTGCTCAGCGGCGGGACATGTAGATGTCGAGCGCCTTGTGGAGCAGCTTGTTCAGGGGGAAGTCCCACTCGCCCAGGTACTCGGCGGCCTGTCCGCCCGTGCCGACCTTGAACTGGATCAGGCCGAACAGATGGTCCGACTCGTCCAGGGAGTCGGAGATGCCGCGCAGGTCGTAGACGGAGGCGCCGAGCGCGTAGGCGTCGCGCAGCATCCGCCACTGCATGGCGTTCGAGGGGCGGAACTCGCGGCCGATGTTGTCGGAAGCGCCGTAGGAGTACCAGACGTGTCCGCCGACGATGAGCATCGTCGCCGCCGAAAGGTTCACGCCATTGTGGCGGGCGAAGTACAGGCGCATCCGGTTGGGGTCCTCGGTGTTGAGGGCCGTCCACATGCGCTGGAAGTACGACAGCGGACGGGGCCGGAAGTGGTCGCGCACCGCCGTGATCTCGTAGAGCCGCTGCCATTCCTCGAGGTCGTGGTAGCCGCCCTGGACTACCTCGACACCGGCCTTCTCGGCCTTCTTGATGTTGCGGCGCCAGAGCTGGTTGAAGTTCCGGTGGACCTCTTCGAGGGAACGGTTCGCCAGCGGCACCTGGTACACGTAGCGCGGCTGGACGTCGCCGAAGCCGGCACCGCCGTCCTCGCCCTGCTGCCAGCCCATCCGGCGCAGCTTGTCGGCTACCTCGAAGGCCCGCGGTTCGATGAAGTCGGCTTCGATGTCCCGCAGTCGCTTCACATCCGGGTTCTGGATGCCCGCCTTGATGGAGACGGCCTCCCAGCGCCGGATGATCACCGGCGGTCCCATCTTCACCGAGAAGGCGCCCTGCTGCTTGAGGTGCGCGAGCATCGGTTCCAGCCACTCGGTCAGATTCGGCGCGTACCAGTTGATGACCGGGCCCTCGGGCAGATACGCGAGGTAGCGCTTGATCTTGGGAAGCTGGCGGTAGAGGACGAGGCCCGCACCGACGAGCTCTCCGGTCCTGCCGTCGAACCAGCCGAGGCTCTCCGACCGCCACTCGGCCTTGACATCGGCCCAGGCCGGAACCTGCATGTGGCTCGCCGACGGCAGGCTCTGGATGTATGCCAGATGCTGCTCGCGGCTGATCGTCCTCAGGGTCAGGCTCATTCGGGGCGCTCCTCGGGCTGGTGTGTCCCCATGGGTACAGGGGCTCCGGCTCTCGCGCCGAAGCCTACTGCGCCTGGCGAGCGCCCTGACTGGGCGTACGGCACCTTCGCCCCGGCCTTGAGGGCGGCCGGGGCGTTCCGAGGGGGCGGAGCCGGTCCGGTGCGGCTTCTTCCACCGACGATGCCGACGACGCCGGACCGGCTTCGTCAGGTCACCAGAGGCCGCCGAAGAGGCCGCCGTGCGCCATGCCGAGGAAGAAGCCGATGCCGGAGGCACCGAGGCCCAGGATCAGGCCGAAGCGTTCACGGGTGGTCTCGGAGATCCACTGTCCGTAAGCGCCGGTGAAGATCCCTACCAGACCGGCCCACGAGCTGAGCAGGTGGAGGCTGTGGAACATCGCCGTGATGAAGGCCACCGCCCCCAGGACCAGGGTGACGGCCATGAGCGTGTCCTGGAGCGGGTGGGGTCTGTCGTCGGTGGCGAAGAGAGAGCCGGCGGTGGTGGGTCGCAATGCCTGTGCCATGAGGCACCTCCTGCGGAGAGCGGCGCATCGTAGCGCCATACACACCCGATGGGTACAGATTGACGGCCTCCCCGGCCGGATTTCAACCGGAAGCCGGTGTGCAGGTAGTCTGTACCCTCTGCACCGGTGTCTGCCCAGGCAACTGCCAGGGAATCCGCCCACCTGAGAGCGGGAACGTCGCGACGCGACCCCCGATTGTCAGTGGCGGCCGATACCGTTGCGTACGCATCACAACCCTCCTGCCACGGAACGACCGTGGCCGCTGAGTCCAAAGGAGGTGGGTTCCACATGCGTCACTACGAAGTGATGGTCATCCTCGACCCCGATCTCGAGGAGCGCGCTGTCTCCCCGCTGATCGAGAACTTCCTCTCCGTTGTCCGTGAGGGCAACGGAAAGGTGGAGAAGGTCGACACCTGGGGCCGTCGTCGTCTCTCGTACGAGATCA
Source organism: Streptomyces bobili (assembly GCF_002154575.1). Lineage (GTDB taxonomy): Bacteria > Actinomycetota > Actinomycetes > Streptomycetales > Streptomycetaceae > Streptomyces > Streptomyces bobili. Next base: position 7,301 of record NZ_MUBA01000067.1, on the reverse strand, counting down.
AGAAGAAGCCCGAGGGCATCTACTCGGTCATCGACCTTCAGGCTGAGCCTGCGGTCGTCAAGGAGCTCGACCGCCAGATGAACCTGAACGAGTCGGTCCTCCGGACCAAGGTCCTCCGCCCCGAGACCCACTGAGCTTTCCCGCTCAGCTGGTCTCGGGATTCGAGTAGCAGCACTAGCAGCCAGCAGCAGCAAACCCGCCGAGAGGTTCCCCCATGGCAGGCGAGACCGTCATCACGGTCATCGGCAATCTTGTCGACGACCCCGAGCTGCGCTTCACCCCCTCAGGTGCGGCGGTCGCGAAGTTCCGTGTCGCGTCCACCCCCCGCACCTTCGACCGCCAGACGAACGAGTGGAAGGACGGCGAAAGCCTGTTCCTGACCTGCTCGGTCTGGCGTCAGGCGGCGGAGAACGTCGCTGAGTCGCTCCAGCGAGGCATGCGCGTCCTCGTACAGGGCCGGCTGAAGCAGCGGTCCTACGAGGACCGCGAGGGCGTCAAGCGCACGGTCTACGAGCTGGACGTCGAAGAAGTCGGTCCCAGCCTGCGTAACGCCACGGCCAAGGTCACCAAGACTGCGGGCCGCGGTGGTCAGGGTGGTGGCGGTGGCTTCGGTGGAGCCGGTGGTGGCGGCGCCCAGGGTGGCGGCAGCTGGGGTGGAAACTCCGGCGGCGGTCAGCAGGGCGGCGGCGCTCCCGCCGACGACCCGTGGGCGACCGGCGCTCCCGCCGGTGGCAACCAGGGCGGCGGCAGCGGTGGCGGCGGCTGGGGTGGAAACTCCGGCGGCGGCGGCAGCGGCGGCGCTGGTGGCGGCTACTCGGACGAGCCCCCCTTCTAGGCCTCGGGCCCGGTTCTCCGGGCCTGCTGGGTCGAGGGCGGGTCGTATCCCAACTTCTTGATCACACAGGAGAATCACCATGGCGAAGCCGCCTGTGCGCAAGCCGAAGAAGAAGGTCTGCGCATTCTGCAAGGACAAGGTCACGTACGTGGACTACAAGGACACGAACATGCTGCGGAAGTTCATTTCCGACCGCGGCAAGATCCGTGCCCGCCGCGTGACCGGCAACTGCACGCAGCACCAGCGTGACGTCGCCACGGCCGTGAAGAACAGCCGTGAGATGGCGCTGCTGCCCTACACCGCCCAGGCGCGATAAGGGAAGGGTGACCGAAAAATGAAGATCATCCTCACCCACGAGGTCTCTGGCCTCGGTGCCGCCGGCGAAGTCGTCGACGTCAAGGACGGCTACGCTCGCAACTACCTGATCCCGCGGAACTTCGCGATCCGCTGGACCAAGGGCGGCGAGAAGGACGTCGAGCAGATCCGTCGTGCTCGCAAGATCCACGAGATCCAGACCATCGAGCAGGCCAACGCTGTGAAGGCCCAGCTCGAGGGCGTCAAGGTCCGCTTGGCGGTCCGCTCCGGCGACGCCGGTCGTCTCTTCGGTTCCGTCACCCCGGCCGACATCGCTTCGGCGATCAAGGCTTCCGGTGGCCCCGAGGTCGACAAGCGCCGCATCGAGCTCGGTTCGCCGATCAAGACCCTGGGCGCGCACGATGCGTCTGTGCGTCTGCACCCCGAGGTGGCCGCCAAGGTCAACCTCGAGGTCGTCGCGGCCTGATCGCTGCGTTCGGCTTGTAGAGCTGAGAAGGGGCCGCATCCTCACGGGTGCGGCCCCTTCCGCATGGCCGGCTCGATCGTGAGGGCATCGGCTCGGCGCCGCGATGTTTCACGTGAAACACCGGTTTCACGTGAAACGGTCAGCGGCTCGCGCCGGTGACCAGCCAGCGTCCCGAACGGGTACGCAGCCAGAGGGTCAGCATGCGGACCACCATCATCAGCGTCATGGCTCCCCACAGCGCGGTGAGGCCTCCCCCGAGAGAGGGGAGCAGCAGGGCTACCGGAGCGAAGACGGCCAGCGTGAGCACCATCGCCCAGGCGAGGTAGGGGCCGTCTCCCGCGCCCATCAACACGCCGTCCAGCACGAAGACGATGGCGCAGACCGGCTGCGACAGGGCCACCACCAACAGGGCGGGCAGGGCGGCGTCCGTGACCCCCGGGTCCCCGGTGAAAAGCGGCAGGAACAGAGGCCGGGCCAGCGTAACGAGCAGGGCCAGAACGACACCCACGGCAATGCCCCACTCGACCATGCGGCGGCAGACGACCCGGGCGCCTTGGGGGTCGTTGGCTCCGAGGTAACGCCCGATGATCGCCTGCCCGGCGATGGCGATGGCATCGAGAGCGAAAGCCAGCAGGCTCCACAGAGACAGGACGATCTGATGTGCCGCGATGTCCTCGTCGCCGAGGCGGGCGGCAACGGCGGTGGCGATCATCAGTACGGCCCGCAGGGACAGGGTGCGCACCAGCAGGGGCACTCCGGCCCGGGCCGAGGCCCGGATGCCAGCGGCGTCGGGGCGCAATGAGGCGCCATGCCGGCGGGCACCGCGGATGACCACGACGAGGTAGACGGCGGCCATGCCGCACTGGGCGATGACCGTGCCCCAGGCGGAGCCGGCGATGCCCAGATCTGCGCCGTAGACGAGACCGACATTCAGCAGGGCGTTGGCGACGAAGCCCCCGATGGCGACGTAGAGCGGGGTCCTGGTGTCCTGGAGTCCCCGGAGAACGCCGGTTGCGGCGAGGACGACCAGCATGGCCGGGATGCCCAGTGCCGAGATGCGCAGATAGGTGATCGCAAACGGGGCGGCTGTCTCGGAGGCGCCGAAGAGTTCCACGAGGGAGGGGGCGGTGGGCAGAACGAGGGCGATCACGGCAGCGCCGAGCAGCAGTGCCAGCCAGATGCCGTCCATGCCCTGGCGGATGGCTGCCGGGAGATCGCCGGCGCCCACGCGGCGTGCGACGGCGGCCGTGGTGGCGTAGGCGAGGAAGACGAAGATGCTGACGGCTGTGGTGAGGAGGGCGGAAGCCACACCGAGTCCGGCGAGTTGAGCGGTGCCGAGATGGCCCACGATGGCGCTGTCGGCCAGGACGAAGAGGGGCTCGGCGACGAGCGCGCCGAAGGCCGGGACGGCCAGTGCGACGATCTCTCGGTCGTGCTGTCGCCGGGTGGCCTTGGGGATCGCGAGAGCCGGTGTCATGGCCACCAATCTAATCGTCCACAGGTAAGAGATGCAATCGCCATGTGACCCTTACTTGGTGACTCCCTGTGTGTGCTCCCCTGCACCCTTCGAGGCGATCTTGGTCCGACTGGGAAAGTTTTTCTTCTGCACAGCCGGTGGACGAGAAACCTGCTGGTCAGCGCGTTCGGATGGTGAATGGGGAGTGCTTGTTCACAGGGCTGTCCACCGGGTCGTGCACAGGTTTCGCGCAGTTCTCCACAGCAACAGGCCCGTCGTCCACATGGCCTGTGGATAACCAGATTGGCTGACGTCCCTTGCGGGCCTACCGTGGTCCGGCGCCCGCTCCGTTCGTCGACCGTGAAAGTCTCACAAAACCGACGTGGCCGAACCGGAGTTGGGCCTCTTAGTTGTCAGTGCCGTGCCGTAGAAATATGGGTGCGGCTAGGTCCGCTCCGCGGACGGGAGGAGGTGGCTCGGTTGAGCATTTCCGAGCCCTTGGACGATCCGTGGGCCGACAGCGGTCCCAGTGATCGTCTGCCCCCCTCACGTCGGCGAGACGGGGGCCGCGGGAGGGACGAGCAGCACGATCGAGGCCGGGAAAGCGGTGAGTGGGACGGCGGCGGGACACCCTTCGAGCGAGTGCCGCCTCAGGACCTCGACGCCGAGCAGTCGGTACTCGGCGGCATGCTCCTGTCCAAGGACGCCATCGCCGACGTCGTCGAGATCCTCAAGGGCCACGACTTCTACAAACCGGCGCACGAGACGATCTACCAGGCAGTCCTCGACATCTATGCCAAGGGCGAACCGGCAGACCCCATCACGATCGCCGCCGAACTCACCAAGCGCGGCGAGATCAACAAGGTCGGCGGCGCGTCGTATCTGCACACGCTCGTCCAGACCGTGCCGACGGCGGCGAACGCGGAGTACTACGCGGAGATCGTGCACGAGCGCGCGGTCCTGCGCCGACTGGTCGAGGCCGGCACCCGCATCACCCAGATGGGATACGCGGGCGACGACGATGTAGACGAGATCGTCAACCGTGCCCAGGCCGAGATCTACGCCGTCACCGAGCAGCGCACCAGCGAGGACTACCTCCCGCTCGGCGACATCATGGAGGGCGCCCTCGACGAGATCGAGGCGATCGGCTCGCGCAGCGGCGAGATGACCGGCGTGCCCACCGGCTTCACGGACCTGGACTCGCTCACCAACGGGCTGCACCCCGGCCAGATGATCGTCATCGCGGCCCGGCCCGCCATGGGTAAGTCCACGCTCGCCCTGGACTTCGCCCGTGCGGCCTCCATCAAGCACAACCTGCCCAGCGTCATCTTCTCCCTGGAAATGGGGCGTAACGAGATCGCGATGCGCCTGCTGTCCGCCGAAGCGCGCGTCGCCCTGCACCACATGCGCTCCGGCACGATGACGGACGAGGACTGGACCCGACTGGCCCGCCGGATGCCCGAGGTGTCCTCCGCGCCGCTCTACATCGACGACTCGCCGAACCTGTCGATGATGGAGATCCGCGCGAAGTGCCGACGGCTGAAGCAGCGCAACGACATCAAGCTCGTGATCATCGACTACCTGCAGCTGATGCAGGCCGGTGGCTCCAAGCGCTCCGAGAGCCGTCAGCAGGAGGTCTCGGACATGTCCCGTAATCTCAAGCTGCTGGCCAAGGAGCTGGAGGTCCCGGTGATCGCGCTCTCCCAGCTGAACCGTGGTCCCGAGCAGCGCACGGACAAGAAGCCGATGGTGTCCGACCTGCGTGAGTCCGGCTCCATCGAGCAGGACGCCGACATGGTGATCCTGCTGCACCGCGAGGACGCGTACGAGAAGGAGTCGCCGCGCGCGGGCGAGGCGGACATCATCGTGGGCAAGCACCGTAACGGTCCTACGGCCACGATCACGGTGGCCTTCCAGGGCCACTACTCCCGCTTCGTGGACATGGCGCAGACCTGATCGGGCGCCCTCCGCGGTGGGCTCGTGGCGAGGACGGCGACGATGCGGTGGGAGCACGGTCCCCGGCTAGCGCATGGGTGCCGCTGCTCAGTGCCTCGTCTCGTACCTGGTCAGGACCACGCCGCCGGGAAACGTCCGCGTCTCCACCAGGCTCAGGTTCACCCAGTTGTCCAGCGCGGTGAAGAACGGTGTGCCGCCGCCCACCAGGACCGGCGCGGTGGCCAGCACGTACTCGTCGATCAGCCCGGCCCGCATGGCAGCCCCGGCGAGCGTCGCACCGCCGATGTCCATCGGGCCGCCGTCCTCGGCCTTCAGCCGGGTGATCTCGGTGACTGCGTCACCGGTGACCAGGCGGGTGTTCCAGTCGACCTTGTCGATCGTCGAGGAGAACACCACCTTCGACATGTCCCGCCAGCGGCGCGCGAACTCGATCTCCGCCGGGGTGGCGTTGGGCTGCTGGTCTCCGGTCGGCCAGTAGGAACTCATCGTCTGCCACAGCTTGCGCCCGTACAGCGTCAGGTCGGTCGCCTGCAACTGGTCGGACCAGAACTGGAACAACTCGTCGCTCGGCCCGCCCCAGCCGATGTCGTCGCCGGGCGCGGCGATGTAGCCGTCCAAGGTCAGGTTCATGCCGTAGATCAGTTTTCGCATGGCGTCAGCCTTCCCTGAGTCGGTCTCACGCGTACAGACCGACGCGGCGCGGGAAAGTCATCGGTGCGCGACCTGAGCTCGCACGTAGTCCCCCCGTGCTCGCTCACAGAAGACCGACATGTCATCGGTGGCGAGACCCCACAGCGCCCTCGGCGAAATGGGCTCGACTCCGGCCGTGGTGACGGGTGGACTGGGTTCATGACGACACCTCTGGAAGATCTGCTTCCCGGCACCCGGCGGGCGCTGCTGCACCGGATCGCTGTTGCCCAGTCCGCGGGACGGGCGCCCTCGCTCGTCGGCGCGGTGGTGCGCGACGGACGGACCGTGTGGCACGGGGCGCGGAGCTGCGTCGACGGGCACGCGCCGGATGAGAACGTGCAGTACCGGATCGGCTCGATCACCAAGACCTTCACCGCCGTTCTCGTGCTGCGGCTACGCGACGAAGGCGCGCTCGACCTCGAGGACCCGCTGGAGAAGCATCTGCCGGGCACGGGCGCCGGGGAGGCGACCATCGCCCAACTTCTCGCGCACACGGGTGGATTGGCGGCCGAGTCACCCGGTCCGTGGTGGGAGCGGACTCCGGGCTCGCTGCGTCCCGACCTCTCCGATGTCCTCGGTGACCAAGCCGCCCTGCATCCCGCGGGGCGTCGTTTCCACTACTCCAACCCCGGCTACAGCGTCCTCGGCGCCCTTGTGGAAGAACTCCGCGGGGCGTCGTGGGAGGAAGTACTACGGCGGGAAGTGCTCGAACCTCTGAGCCTGGACCGCACGAGTGCGCGACCGTTGGCTCCTCAGGCAGGGGGCTGGGCGGTACACCCCTGGGCCGATGTGATGCTGCCCGAACCCACCGAGGACTTCGGCAGGATGGCCGCAGCTGGCCAACTCTGGTCGACGAGCGGGGATCTCGCACGGTTCGCCGCCTTCCTGGTCCGAGGGGACGACCGGGTGCTGAGCGCGGAGACCCTCAGGGAGATGCGGACCCCCGGAGCGCCCGCCGAACTCACCGACCTGGCGGACGGCGGCACCTACGGGCTCGGGATGCGGATCGAGAACCTGGGTGGCCGGGTACTCGTGGGGCACTCCGGATCGGTGCCGGGGTTCCTGGCCGCGCTCACGATCAGTGAGGCCGACGATGTCGCCGCGGTGGTCCTCGCCAACTGCACGTCCGGTCCGATGGTGACTCAGGTGGCCGCCGACCTCGTACGCGTCGTGGCCGAGACCGAGCCGCGGATTCCTGAGCCGTGGCGGCCGCTGCGGGACGTCGATCAGTCTGTCCTGCTGCTGGCGGGTCAGTGGTATTGGGGAACCAGTCCATTCGCCCTGCGGATCACGGCCGACGGCCACCTTTCCCTCGGACCGCTCTCCGGCGGCGGGCGACGCTCGCGGTTCCGGGCGAACGGGGAGGGAACCTGGACAGGGCTGGAGGGCTACTTCGCGGGCGAGACCCTGCGGGTCGTGCAGAGGCCGGACGGCACCGTGGACCACCTCGACCTCGGGTCATTCGTGTTCACACGTCAGCCGTACGACGAACGGGCCGATGTGCCCGGTGGTGTGGACGCGGAAGGGTGGCGGGGGATCGGCTAGAGCCAGGGCGGGCAAGGGGGCGCCGTGTTTCACGTGAA
>NZ_MUBA01000668.1:617-4454 GCF_002154575.1 Streptomyces bobili | reverse complement strand
CTCCTCCCCTTCCCCCTCCTCGCCCACTCCCGCCTCCGGCACGCCGGCGCACGCGAAGCCGCTGCGCAGGCTCACCGCACGGGGGCGGGGCGAGGCCCACCGCGCCGCCTCCCCGCTCGAGCTGTTCTTCGATCTCTGTTTCGTCGTGGCCATCGCCCAGGCGGGCATGCAGCTGGTGCACTCCGTGGCGGAGTCCCACACGGGGGAGGGCATCCTCAACTACGCGATGGTCTTCTTCGCGATCTGGTGGGCCTGGATGAACTTCACCTGGTTCGCCTCGGCGTACGACAACGACGACGTCCTCTACCGGGTCGTCACCCTCATACAGATCGCCGGTGTCCTGGTCCTGGCCGCCGGGGTGTCCCAGGCGTTCGAGGATCATGACTTCCTGGCCGTCGTGGTGGGCTATGTGATCATGCGGCTGGCCCTGACCGCGCAGTGGCTGCGCGTCGCGAGGTCGACCGAGGGCCCGGAGAGAGCGATGGCCCTGCGGTACGCCGGGGGCGTGGCCCTCTGCCAGATCGGCTGGCTGGGGCTGCTGTTCCTGCCCGACGGCGGCAAGCCCTGGCTGTTCCTGGGGATGGCGCTGCTGGAGATGTGCGTTCCCGTGTACGCGGAGAAGGACCACCCGACGTCCTGGCACCCGCACCACATCGCCGAGCNNCACGATCATCGTGCTCGGCGAGACGATCGCCGCTGCCACGATCGCCGTGAAGGTCGGCATGGAAGAGAACGACGCGCTGGACGAACTCCTCCCGATCGCCGCGGGCGGGCTGCTGATCATCTTCTCCGCGTGGTGGATCTACTTCGTGGTGCCCATCCACGGCCGGCTGCGTTCCAGCAAGGAGGCCTTCCAGTGGGGCTACGGCCACTATCTCGTCTTCGCCTCGGCCGCCGCGATCGGCGCGGGCCTGGAGGTGGCGGTGGAGCAGACGGTCGGCGAGGCGCACGTGTCGACGCTCACGGCGTCGGCGGCGGTGACCCTGCCGACGGCGCTGTATCTGCTGACCGTCTGGGCGTTGCACTCCCGCCACTTCAAGGTGGGCCTCGCCCAGCAGGCGGTCCTGCCGGTCACCGCCCTGCTGGTGATCTGCTGCACCTTCCTCGGTGACTGGGCGGTCCTCGCCGCGGGCCTGGTGTCGGCGCTGGCGGTGGCCACCGGGACGACCCTGACGGCACGGATGGCCGCCCGGGAGCAGGGGCCGCGCAGTACGACGCAGACGGTGTGAGGACGGCGATGGGCGTGTGTGACAGCCGTGCCGCCGGACGGGGCGGGTCAGACTGGGGTGCATGACAGTTGACGCTCTGACAGTCGGTGCTCTGACGGATGTCGCGGGGATGCGGGTGGGCCATGCCTCTCGCAGCGGTGACGGGTGGCTGACCGGTACCACGGTCGTCCTCGCGCCGGAGGGCGGGGCCGTGGCCGCCGTGGACGTGCGCGGCGGTGGCCCCGGCACCAAGGAGACCGACGCCCTCGACCCGCGCAATGTCGTGCAGCGTGTGGACGCGGTCGTGCTGACCGGCGGCAGCGCCTACGGACTCGACGCGGCGTCCGGCGTGATGGCCTGGCTGGAGGAGCGCGGGCGTGGGGTGCCGGTCGGCGTCGACCCGGCGCACGTGGTGCCGGTGGTGCCCGCCGCCTGTGTCTTCGACCTGGGGCGGGGCGGCGACTTCCGGGCCCGCCCGGACGCCTCGTTCGGCCGGGCCGCGGTGGAGGCCGCCGCGGCGAGCGCACCCGGTGCCCGGGTACCGGAGGGGTGTGTGGGCGCCGGGACGGGTGCCGCGGTCGGGGCGATGAAGGGCGGGGTCGGTACGGCGGCGATCGTGCTCGACTCGGGCATCACCGTGGCCGCGCTGGTGGTGGCCAACGCGGCGGGCTCGGTCATGGACCCGGAAACGGGCGTGCTGTACGGGGAGTTGTTCCAGGGGCGGGTGGAGTATCCGCAGGAGCGGGTGCACGAGGCCGCCCGCCGGCGCCTCGCGGAGAGCGCGGCGGCGAGCGCGCCCCCGCCGCTGAACACGACCCTCGCGGTGGTCGCGACCGACGCCGACCTCACGAAGGCGCAGGCGCAGAAGCTGGCGGGCACGGCTCACGACGGCATCGCCCGAGCCGTACGGCCGGTGCATCTGCTGCATGACGGGGACACGGTGTTCGCGCTGGCGACGGGTGCGCGTCCGCTCGGCACCGGGCCTGCCGGCGCCACGCATCCGCTCGCCCTCAACGACGTCCTCGCGGCGGGCGCTGACATGGTGACGCGGGCGATCGTGCGGGCGGTGCGGGCCGCCGAGTCGGTGACGGAGGCCGGCGGGACATGGCCGTCGTACGAGGAGTTGTACGGGATCCGGTAGCCAAGTCGCCCCAAGAGGCGGGTCATTGTCTTGGTTCTGTCACGCGATGGGTTCAGCGGCGGACGGCGGGAACCCCGGCGGTCGTGGTGGTCCTCTTCTCCCCCGTACGGGAACGGATCACGCACTACACACGAAGCTGGAGCAGCCCGTGACAACGCCGAACAAAACAGCGCGGCGCACACTGGGGGCCTGTGCCGCCCTGGTGGTCGGCGCCCTCACCCTGACCGCCTGCGGCGGCAGCGCCAACGCCGAGGACAAGAACGGCAAGGGTGGCGGGGACTCCGCCGGGGCGAGGACCGCGAAGATCCTCATCTCGGCCGAGGACGGATCGACGGGGGCGTCGATCAACAGCACGGGCGTGAAGGTGAGTGACGGCCGGCTGACCACCGTGAAGATGACGGTGGCCGGGACGGAGCAGTTCGTGGCGGGCTCACTGGCGGCGGACGGCAGCAGCTGGAAGCCGAAGGAGCAGTTGGAGCGCGGGACGAAGTACGAGATATCGGCGACCGCGATGGGCGGGAACGGCCGGACGGTGGTGGCCGATTCGGTCTTCACGACGGTGTCCTCGGCGAACAGCTTCATCGGGACGTACACGCCGGACAACGGCACGACGGTCGGTGTCGGGATGCCGGTGTCGTTCACCTTCGACAAGGCCATCGAGGACAAGAAGGCCGTCCAGTCGCACATCACGGTGTCGTCCAGCAGCGGGCAGAAGGTGGTCGGGCACTGGTTCGGGTCGCAGCGGCTCGACTTCCGGCCGGAGGAGTACTGGAAGGCCGGCTCCAAGGTCACGATGAAGATCGACCTGGACGGCGTGAAGGGTGCCAACGGCGCCCACGGTGTGCAGAAGAAGACGGTCACCTTCACCGTCGGGCGCTCGCAGGTCTCCACGGTCGACGTCGGCACCCAGACCATGTCGGTGGTGCGGGACGGGGCGCCGCTGAAGTCGGTCCCGATCTCCTCGGGCAGCGCCCAGCACACGACGTACAACGGCCAGATGGTGATCACGGAGAAGTTCACGCAGACGCGGATGAACAGCCGGACGGTCGGTCTGGGCGGCGAGTACGACATCCCGGACGTGCCGCACGCGATGCGGCTGACGCAGTCCGGGACCTTCATCCACGGTAACTACTGGTACAACAAGGGCAATCCGCCCTTCGGCCGGGAGGGCACCAGTCACGGCTGCGTCGGACTCGCGGACGCGCGGGGCGCCCAGGGCGACACCCCCGCCAAGTGGTTCTACGACAACTCGCTGGTCGGTGACGTGGTGATCGTCAAGAACTCCCCGGACAAGACGGTCGCCCCCGACAACGGCCTCAACGGGTGGAACCTGGGGTGGAGCGAATGGATCGCGGGGAGCGCGGTCTGATCCGTCCGAGCGCCTCCCGTTCCGGCGGGAGACGCCTCTGACCGGCAGTTTCTGACAGATCATCGGGCCGCGCGGGAACTTCTCGCGCGGCTTCCGCGTTCTCCCGGCGTACGTTTTCT
>NZ_MUBA01000668.1:404-611 GCF_002154575.1 Streptomyces bobili | reverse complement strand
ACGAATGTGTGAGACGCCTCGACTGCGCGCTGGCGCACGACAGCTCGCTGCACTCCGCGCACCACAGCGCGGGTCTGCACCGGGAGACGTACCGGCACACCTGGCTGCTGTCGGACGGCTCCGCGCTCACCCTGTGGGAGCTGGTCCACAACCCCACCCCGGGCGCTGAGCCGCAGCACGAGGTGTATGTGGACGAGGAGGAGTTGC
>NZ_MUBA01000668.1:0-355 GCF_002154575.1 Streptomyces bobili | reverse complement strand
CGGCCGGCCCTGCCGTGCGGGGCGCATCGGCCTGGGGTTCGCGCTGTACGAGCACGCGTTCCTGCTCCGTGACGGCCGGGAGGTCTCCCTGTGGGAGGTCGAGCACACGGCCACCCCCGACGGGCGGCACATGTGCGAGGTGTACCCCACCGAGGACGCGGCCCGCGAGGCGATGGAGCGGCGCGCGGCGCAGGTCTCCTGACCCGGACTCCCGCTTGGGGCCCCGGCGGGGGCGTCCCGCGCGGATTCAGCGGTCGTCGCCGAGCCGGCGTACGAGGCCCGCGAAGGCGGCCTGTTCGGCCGGGGTGAGTTCGACGGACTCCGGGTGCGGGCCGGTGTTCGACTGCGGCGGGAG
>NZ_MUBA01000667.1 GCF_002154575.1 Streptomyces bobili | reverse complement strand
CGGCGCAGGTGTACGTGGCGAGCGTGCCGAACCTGAAGCGGCTGTGGTCGCAGGGGCGGACGAACGTGCTGGGCAAGCAGGTGTGGAAGCTGGGGATCTGTCCGTCGATGCTGGGCGACGCGGACGCGCTGGACTCGGCGGCGAATCTGCGCCGGGAGACGGTGCAGAAGCGGGTGGAGGACTACAACACCGTGTTGAAGGAGGTCTGCGCGAAGGACCTGCGGTGCCGGTTCGACGGCGGCGCGGTGTACGAGTTCCGCTTCGGGACCGACCAGTTGAGCCACTGGGACTGGTTCCATCCGAGCAAGGACGGCCAGGCCAGGCTGGCAGAGATCGCGTACCACAAGGTCACCGCCCGTGCCGCGTGACTTAGGGTTTCACCCATGAGCGAACACTTCGGAACACTTTCCGACGGCACCCCGGTCCACCGCTGGACCCTGGAGCGGGCGGGCGTCCGGGTACGGGTCCTGTCNNTGATCGGGCGGTACGCGAACCGGATCGGCGGGGCCCGCTTCCCGCTGGACGAGGTGACGTACGCTCTCGCGCCGAACAACGGGCCGAACTCGCTGCACGGCGGCGAGCGCGGTTTCGACAAGCGGGTGTGGGAGGTGCGGCCGGTCGAGCACGGGCTGCGGCTGAGCCGGGTCAGCCCGCACGGCGAGG
>NZ_MUBA01000666.1 GCF_002154575.1 Streptomyces bobili | reverse complement strand
GGGGTCGACGTGGGGTCGACGGGACGTCGCAGTACCCGGGTGGGTGCCGGACAAACCGGCGGCGCCGTCGTGCGGGCCCGGCGCGGGTGGGGAACCCTGGAGCCAGGAGGTGGCGATGGAACCCGTCGAGGCCCTGGACCGGATCGCCTTCCTGCTGGAGCGGTCCCTGGCGCCGACCTACCGGGTGCGCGCCTTCCGTACGGCGGCCCGGGTGCTGGCGCGGCTGCCCGCCGGGCAGATCCGGGAGCGAGCGGACGCGGGGACGCTGGAGTCCCTCAAGGGGGTCGGCCCCAAGACCGCGCAGGTGGTGCGCGAGGCGCTCGCCGGAGGTGCCCCCGCCTACCTGGAGAAGCTGGAGGAAGAGGTCGGCAAGCCGCTCACCGGCGGCGGCGCGCGGCTGCGGGCACTGCTGCGCGGGGACTGCCATCTGCACTCCGACTGGTCGGACGGCGGCAGCCCCATCGAGGAGATGGGCCGGACGGCAGCGGCGCTGGGACACGAGTGGGCGGCGCTGACCGACCACTCGCCGCGCCTGACGGTCGCCCGCGGGCTGTCCCCGGACCGGTTGCGCCGGCAGCTGGACGTGGTGACGGAGCTGAACGCGACCTGGGCGCCGTTCCGGCTGCTGACCGGCATCGAGTGCGACATCCTCGACGACGGCTCCCTCGACCAGGAGCCGGAACTGCTGGAGCGGCTCGACGTGGTCGTGGTGTCCGTCCACTCCAAGCTGCGCATGGACGCCCGCGCGATGACGCGCCGCATGGTGAACGCCGTACGCGATCCGCACGCGGACGTGCTCGGCCACTGCACCGGGCGGCTGGTGACCGGGCGGGGGCGGCCGGAGTCGCTGTTCGACGCGGACGAGGTGTTCGCCGCCTGCGCCGAGTCGGGCACGGCCGTGGAGATCAACAGCCGGCCCGAGCGGCTCGACCCGCCCCGGCGGCTGCTGCGCCGGGCCGTGGAGGCGGGCGTGCTGTTCTCGGTCGACACCGACGCGCACGCGCCCGGACAACTGGACTGGCAGATCCTCGGCTGTGAGCGGGCGGAGGAGTGCGGGGTGCCGCCGGAGCGGGTGGTGACCACCTGGCCGCTGGAGGACCTGCTGGCCTGGACGCGGGAGGGCCGGGTACCGGCGGGCGTCGTGTGACGGGCATGGTGCGACGGGCGTGACGGGCGGTCGGCGTGGTACTCGGTGCGGGCCTCGCGCACAAGAGTTGCGACGCGAGCCGACGAAAGGACGGACCCCGGATGGAACGCGCCGCCGTCTTCGATGTCGACGGCACCCTCGTCGACACCAACCACCTGCACGTCGTGACCTGGTGGGAGGCCTTCCGCCAGGGGGGACACCACGTGCCCATGCACGCCGTGCACCGGGCGATCGGCCTCGGTTCCACCGACCTGATCGCCCATGTGCTGGGCGAGGACCGCGACGAGGACCAGGACTCCGCGCTGAGCGCCGCGCACAAGGCCCTGTACGGCCAGTACTTCGACCGGCTGCCCGCATTCGCGGACGCCGGCGCGCTGCTGCGACGGCTGCACGGCGACGGCCGCCGGGTGGTGCTGGCGACCTCGGCGAGCGGCGCGGAGCTGTCGGCGCTGCGGCGCGCCCTGGACGCCGACGAGGCCATCACCGCCACGGCGAGCGCGGACGACGTCGAGGAGGGAAAGCCCGCCCCTGAGCCCGTCGAACACGCCCTGGAGCTGGCCGGGGTGCCCGCCGAGCGGGCAGTGTTCGTCGGCGACACCGTGTGGGACATGCGGGCGGGCCGCCGGGCCGGCGTCCGGTGCGTGGCGCTGCTGTGCGGCGGCATCCCGCGCGCCGACCTGGAGGAGGCGGGCGCCCAAGCGGTCTACGCCGACCCGGCGGCCCTGCTGGCCGGCCTGGAGGACAGCCCGCTGGCATGAGGTTCCGCGACGGGACACGGATGACGGAGGCGGTACGGCGGGAGGCGGATGCCGTCGCCAGGGCCGCGCGGGCGGCCGGCGCCGGGCCCGGCCGGGAACGGGACCTGGTCGTGCAGTCGCTGAAGGCGGCGGGGGCGGCCCTGCTGGCCTGGCTGGTCGCGGACCGCTGGCTGGGCGATCCGATGGCCCTGATGGCGCCCTGGGTGGCACTGCTCCTCGTACAGGCCACGGTGTACGGCTCGCTGCGGCAGGCCGCCCAGCAGTGGACGGCGATCTGCGCGGGAACGCTGCTCGCCTCCGGGGCGCAGGCCGTCACCGGGGACACCCTGGGCGCCCTGGCGCTGTCCCTGCCGGCGCTGATGCTGCTGGCGAACTGGCCGCGGTTCGGCGACCAGGGCGTGTACGCGGCCACCACGGCGGTGTTCACCCTGGCCTCGGGAGCGGTGTCGGCGTCGGCGGTCGGGCACCGGGTCGGGCAGGCGGCGCTCGGAGCGGTGATCGGGGTCGCCGTCAACGCGCTGGTGCTGCCGCCGGTGCATCTGCGAGACGTACGGGAGAACCTGGTGGCGCTGGCCCGGGAGACGGGCGAGACGCTGGACGCGGTCGCGGGCGGGCTGTGGGAGGGCGAGTGGGACACGGCGACGGCCGCCCGGTGGTCGCAGGCCTCCGCCCGGCTGGAGCGGCGGCGGGAGGGGCTGCGTTCGGCCCGCGGCTGGAGCCGGGAGAGCCTGCGGCTGACCTCCGGCCCGCTGCGCGCGCTGCACCGGATCCCGCTGGACGTGCCGCCGGAGTCGGAGGACGGCCGCTGGGGCCGGGTCACCGGCCATGTCGCGGCCCTCACCCGCACGCTCGCCGTGGCGGCCGACGGCGACCGCACGCCCGCCCCGCCCGAGGCGGCGGCCCTGCGGACGTACGCCCGCCTGCTCGAACTCCTCGGCCGCACCTGCCGGGCCGAGGCGGAACGGCTCCGGGGCGCCGCGACGGACCGTCGGGAAAGGCCGACGGAGCCGACGGAACTGGAAGAACTGCGGCACCGCCTCCACGACAGCCTGCGTGACCACGCCGCACGGGGCGCGGCGCACACGGCGGTCCTGGGGACGCTGCTGCTCCAGGCGGAGAACCTCTGGGCCGAGCTCCTCCCCGCCGCCCGCGAGGCGGACCGCGGCCCCCGGTGACACAGATCACCGGGGGCCGCGGCGGAGCGGGGAACACCCACTGATGGTTCGCCGTTGAACAGACCGTGGGTGTGGATGGGACAGTGTCCCCGGGCCTCACCTTTTGCCCACAGGGACGATCGTTCGGCTGAAGCCCTGTGGAGCCTTTCGCCGAGAGGCGACCGCCATCCGCACCCACACCCGGACCGCCCCGGCCGTGATTCCCCCGTCACGGCCGGGGCTTCCTCTTTTCTCCCGCTCATACGGTGACATTCCGCACCCCCTGCGGCCCGCCCCCGGTGTTCGCGTGGCCCGCGTCGAACGGGGGTACTCGTCGCGCCCCAGCCGGTGGCGGTGAGAGGAGTCGAAGGTGAGCAGCGGGTCGGGCAAGAGGGTCGTGGTCACCGGGGCGACCGGCAATGTCGGCACGAGTGCGGTGCGGCTGCTGGCGGAGGATCCCTAGGTGGAGTCGGTGGTGGGGCTCGCCCGGCGGTTCCCTGACCGGACGCCGCCCGGCACGGAGTGGTCGACGGTCGATCTGGGGGCCGAGGAGGCCGGTCTCGCCGGTGTGTTCGAGGGCGCGGACGCGGTGGTGCATCTGGCGTGGGCGTTCCAGCCGACGCACGATCCCGCGGTGACCTGGCGGACCAATGTGCTGGGCAGCCTGCGGGTGTTCGAGGCGGTGGCGGCGGCGAACGTGCCGGCGCTGGTGCACGCCTCGTCGGTCGGGGCGTACTCGCCGGGGCCGGAGGGGGAGCGCGCTGTGGACGAGTCGTGGCCCACACACGGCTGGCCGGACGCCGCGTACTGCCGGGAGAAGGCCTACCTGGAACGGGCGCTCGACACGTTCGAGCGCGATCACCCGAGGACTCGGGTGGTGCGGATGCGGCCGGCGTTCCTGTTCAAGCGGGAGTCCGCGAGCGAGCAGCGCCGTATCTTCGGCGGCCGGTTCCTGCCGGGGCAGGTCGCCCGGCCCGAGCTGCTGCCGTTCCTGCCGGACGTGCCGGGGCTGAGGGTGCAGGCGCTGCACACCGAGGACGCGGCGCAGGCGTACCGGCTCGCCGTGCGGACCGAGGTGCGCGGGCCGTTCAACCTCGCGGCCGACCCGCCCCTCGACGCGGAGCTGCTCGCCAAGATGTTCGACGCCCGCCCGGTGCGAGTCCCCCGGACGGCGGCCCGCTCGGCGATCGCCGCCGCGTGGGGCATGCGCCTGCTGCCCGCCTCCCCGCACCTCTTCGACGCGGTCCTGCGCCTCCCGCTGATGGACTGCACCCGCGCGCGCGTCGAACTGGGCTGGCGCCCGCAGCGTACGGCGACGGAGGTGCTGGAGGAGTTCCTGCACGGGATCCGCGCCGGCGCGGGCGCCCCGACGGAGCCGATGCGCGGACGCAGGGTGGGCTGACGGGCGAAAGCGGACGGGCAGCGAGGCCGGACCGTCGGCGCCAGGGCCCGGGTCAGCCGGTCGACTCGTCGGGGGTGGGGTGAGCGGGGTTGACGGTGGCCGCGCGGGGGGCACCCTGGCGGCCCGTGCCCGCCTCGTCCGTGTCGGGGACGTCCATGTCCGGGGCGGCGTCGGCGTCGGCGTCTGCCTTTGCGCCAGCCTCTGCCTTTGCGTCTGCGTCGGACGAGTCGTCCGTGTCAGCGTCTGCGTCGGACGAGTCGTCCGTGTCAGCGGAGCCGGTGTCCTCGCCGGCGTTCTCGGCCGCCCTCGCGGGGGCGACCTCCCAGGGGTCCTCGCCCGCGTGCGCCTGCTGGTCGGGCAGGTCGCGCGGGACGGGCGTGCCGTTCTCTCCGGGTCCTTCGAGGCGATGGTCCACCACGACGTCCTCCCTTCGAGGTCGTGTCGCACGCGGTCGGACGCGAGTACCTCCGGGGTGAACGACGAAACCTCAGTGCGGGGCGCGTTCCTCCAGCGCGGTGCGCCAGGCGGGCGCCGGTCCCGCGGCGAGAGGCTCGGGGCGCCGGCCGCCGCGGGAGAAGAAGTCGGCCAGCGGAAGGATCGCGGCGCCCACGGTGACCGCGTCGGGCCCGAGCCGGCCCAGTTCGACGGTGACCTTCTCGGCCGGGTGGCGCAGCGCGTACGCGGTGGCGTGGCGGCGTACGGCGGGCAGGAAGCGGGTGCCGAGCTGGAGGCCGGCCCAGCCGCCGATGAGGATGCGCTCGGGCTGGAAGAGGTTGATCAGGTCGGAGAGGCCGGCGCCCAGGTACTCGGCGGTCTCCTCCAGGACGGCGAGGGCGACCGGGTCGGCTGCGGCGCCGTCGGCCGGGTAGGCGGCGGCGAGCATCGCGGTGAGCGCGGTCTCCTCGTCCGTGTCCCGCGGTGGTTCGCCGCCCTCCTCGCGCCAGCGGTCGAGGAGCGCCTCGGCGCCCGCGTACGCCTCCAGGCAGCCGAGCGCCCCGCAGCGGCAGCGGCGCCCGCGCACCCGCACGGTGAGGTGTCCCCACTCGACGGCCCGGCCGTTCTCCACGTCGGGGGTGACGAGGCAGGCGCCGACGCCCGAGCCGAAGAGGACGACGCAGGCGTTGCGGGCCCCTCGGCCGCCGCCGAACCACATCTCGGCCTGGCCGAGGGTCTTGGCGCCGTTGTCGATGAAGTACGGGACGCTCTCGGGGAGGGGGGAGCCCGCCCGCAGCAGTTCCTCCAGCGGGACGGCGTCCCAGCCGATCGTCTGGCCGTGCACGACGGCCCCGTGCTCGGGGCCGCGCTCGACGATGCCGGGCACGCCGATGCCGACGCCGAGCAGCCGCTCGGGGGCGATGTCCGCGGCGTCGAGCACCTGGGCGATGCCGTCGCGGATGTGGCCGACGATGCCCTCGACCTCGTACCGGCGCTGCTCCAAGGGGCGTTCGGCGCGGGCGAGTTCGGTGAGCGTGAGGTCGAACAGCTCGACACGCACGCGCGTCTCGCCGACGTCCACGCCGATCATGTGGCCGCTGGCGGGCGCGACGCGCAGCAGGGTGCGGGGGCGGCCGCCGTCGGAGTCGACGCTGCCGGCCTCCTCCACGAGCCCGTCGGCGACCAGGTCGGCGACGACATTGCTGACCGAGCCGGAGCTGAGGCCGGTGACGGGGCCCAGCTCGAAGCGGCTGAGGGGGCCGTCGAAGTAGAGCCGTTGCAGGACGGCCGTGCGGTTGGCCCGCCTGAGATCGCGTACCGTACGCCCGTTGCGCTCCGCCATGTCGGCCCCCTTAGAACCCTGCCCGACCTGCAACATACCTGTGCGGGCAGGGTCCGCGCGACATTCGTCCAACCCTTAGTTCACGATGTGAGCTAAGAGACGGGGCCAGGCCGGCCCCACCGACTGCCTACCCTGTCCCGATGACCACCGGCCCGAGCCCGCTGTCGATCGCACTGGACGAAACGTACGATCCGCCGCTACGGCCGCTGCCCGCGGCGGTGGCCGGCCTGCTGAGGGACGTGGGTGCGCCGCCCCGGCTGGTGGCCCACCTGCGGGCGGTGCACGACGTCGCCGCGCAGCTCCTCGACTGGGTCGGCGCGCACCGCCCGGAGCTGGCGGTGGACGGCGGGGCGGTGCTGTTCGGCGCGGCCACCCATGACGTGGGCAAGACCCTGCACCCCGCCGAACTGTCCGGCCCCGGCTCCCGGCACGAGGAGGCCGGCCGCGACCTCCTGCTGGCCCGCGGCATACCCCCGGACCTGGCCCGCTTCGCGGCCGGCCACGCCGGCTGGGACACGGAGACGGGCATCGAGGATCTCCTGGTGAGCCTCGCCGACAAGGCCTGGAAGAACAAACGACTGCCGGACCTGGAGGACCTGGTGGTGACCGCCCTCTCCCGAGCCGGCGGCCACCCGCCCTGGGAGGAGTTCCTGGCCCTGGACGAGTTCCTCACCCACATCGGCGAGGACGCGGACCGAAGACTGGCCTGGCAGGGGGCGCATCCGGTGCGGGGGTGACGCCGTGGAGCCGAGGAGTGCGAGGCGTGACCTGATGGTAATTGGCTGGCCCTCTCTCGACAGCACCCTCTACTCTTAGGTCATAACCTAGAGCCCCAAGGAAACGGTCGACCCGGCCGCCGAGCATCGCGGGCCGCGTGACTCAGGAGACTTCCCCGATGAGAACACTCACCGAGCAGGACATCCGTAACTCTTTCGTGAACTGCTCGAAGGGGGAGGCCAAGCGGTTGGCGGTGCCTCGGGATCTGGGGTCTCGGCCCTGGGGCGATCTGGACTTTCTGGGGTGGCGGGATCCGGGGGCGCCCGACCGGAGCTACCTGGTGACCGAGCGGGGCGGGCGACCGGTGGGGGTGACCCTGCGGTTCCCGGCCTCGCAGCGCGGCTTTCTGCATCGCAGCATGTGCTCGCTGTGCCTGACCACCCATCCCGGCGGCGGCGTCTCCCTGATGACGGCGCGCAAGGCGGGCGCGGCGGGCCGGGAGGGCAACTCCGTGGGCCTGTACATGTGCACGGACCTGGCCTGCTCGCTCTATGTGCGCGGCAGGAAGGTGCCGGAGTCGGGGAGCCGGTTCGAGGAGAGCCTCACCCTGGAGGAGCAGATCGCGCGGACGACGGGCCACCTGTCCGCCTTCGTCGACAAGCTGTTCGAGTAGGTCCGGGGCTCTCCGCTCGCGCGGACGCCTCCGTTCTGCGCCTCCATTCTGCGCCTCCGTTCGAAGTGGGTGACGGGAGAAACGTTCGAGGCAGGTGAGGAACGGGAACTGGCCAAGGGATGCGTGATGTACGTGAGCGTGCCGCACCGCTCCTGCGGTTCGTGCGGCGTCACCGGGAACCGGCGGTCGTCCAGGCCTTCCGATCCTCCGCGGCCGCGACGATCGCCTACGTCATCGCGCTGCACCTCAGCCCCGAGGCCGCCCCGCTCACGGCGCCGCTGACCGCGCTGCTGGTCGTCCAGGTCACCCTGTACGCGACGCTCACCAACGGTGTACGACGGGTCAACGCGGTGGTCGCGGGCGTGCTCGTCGCCATCGCCTTCAGTCTGCTGGTGGGCCTGACCTGGTGGAGCCTCGGGCTGCTGATCGTGGCCGCGCTGGCCGTCGGCCATCTGGTGCGGGTCGACGAGTACGTGCCCGAGGTGGCGATCAGCGCCATGCTGGTTCTGGGCGTCACCACGGTCGGGAACACGGCCTGGGCGCGCGTGCTGGAGACCCTCATCGGCGCCGTGGTCGGACTCAGCATCAACCTGTTGCTGCCGCCCCCGGTATGGGTGGAGGAGGCCGGCGAGTCCATCGAGGGACTGGCCCGGCGGGTACGGCAGCTGATGCTGCGGATCGGCGAGGAGGCCGCCGGCCGCATGCCCTCCGAGCAGGCCGCCGCCCGGCTGCACGAGGCGCGCCGGCTGGACCACGACATCGTCGAGGTGGACGCGGCGCTGCGGCAGGCGGAGGACAGCCTGCGGCTCAACCCCCGGGTGCGCGAGGGTGTGCTGCACCGGGTCGTCCTGCGCACCGGCCTGGACACCCTGGAGATCTGCACGGTCGTCCTGAGGGTCCTCGCCCGCACCCTCACCGACCTGACGAAGGAGCGCGAGCCGGCGGCGCTGTTCCCGGCGGATACCAGCGCCGCCCTGGAGCGGCTGCTGTCGGAGATCGCCGACGCCGTAGTCAGCTTCGCGGTGCTGGTCACCACGCACGTCAGTGAGAACGCCGAGTCCGCCGAGGAACGCCTCACCTCCCAGCTGGGGCAGGCCGCGGCCACCCGCGACAAACTCGCCCAGCTGCTGCTGGAGCAGCTCCAGCACGACGCCCGCCAGTGGCAGCTGCACGGCGCGGTGCTGACCGAGGTCAACCGCATGCTCGACGAGCTGGACACCGAGCATCGCTCGCGCCGTCTTCTGGAGGAGCTGGACCGGGCCACACGGGAGCAGGGCGACCGGCTGCCCTGGCTGCCGCGGCTGCGCGAGAGCATCCACCGGCGGCTGCGGGTCCCCGACCGGCTGCGGCGGAACCGGCGGGGCGCCGGCAAGCGCCGTTCACGAGACTGAGGGGCGGCGGTTCCGGGTCGGGCCCCACCGTCGGCCTCGCGTCCGGCCTCGCGTTCGGTTTTGCGTCCGGCCTCGCGTTCGGTTTTGCGT
>NZ_MUBA01000665.1 GCF_002154575.1 Streptomyces bobili | reverse complement strand
CGTCGTCCCTACTGGCCGAACTGCGGATCCAGTGGATTCTCGGGTGGTTCCGTCGTCGGTTCCCCGGTCGTCGGCTCCCCCGTCGTCGGCTCGCCCGTCGTCGGCTCCTCCGAGGGCTCCTCGGTGGTCGGCTCCTGCGACGGCGTCTGCGTCTTCGGCGGCTTGGTCGACGGGGCCGCCGTGCTCGGCTCCTCCGACGGCTCCTCGGAGGCCGAAGGCGAGGGGCTCGCCGTGACGGTCGGCTGGACGGCCGCGCCCTGGTCGGTCTCCAGGTCGAACTTGCTGACCTTGGAGGCGACACCGAAGGTGTACGCCGCCCAGATCCGCGCCGGGAAGCCACCACCGGCGATACGGCCCTTGCCCGGCACCGTGCCGGTCGCGCCGGTCAGGGTGACCTGGGGGTGCGGCGGCTTGGCGGACTCGCCGAACAGGCCGACCGCGGTGACCAGGTCGGGCGTGTAGGCGGTGAACCAGGCCGACTTGTTGTCGTCGGAGGTGCCCGTCTTGCCCGCGACCTTCTGGCCGTTGCGCTGCGGGTTCTCCAGTACGGACGCTCGCGCCGTACCGTCGTCCACCACGCCGGTGAGCACCGAGGTGACCGTGTCGGCGGCCTCGCGGCTGATGACCTCGTCGCCGATCGGGTCGGCCGGCGTCACCGCGTGCGCGCTGTTCTCCGCCGACTTGATGAGCGTCGGGGTGACCTGCCGGCCATGGTTGTCGAGGGTCGCGTAGACGCCGGCCATCTGGAGCGGGCTGGCGCCCATCGTGCCGAGCGTCTGCGCCGGTACGGCCTTCAGGTCCGCGGTGTCCATGCCGAGGGCGCCCGCGGTCTTGAGGACCTTGTCCATGCCGACGTCGACGCCCATCTGTGCGAAGACGGAGTTGATGGACTTGTTCATCGCCGTCTGGACGGTGACGTCGCCGTAGTCGACGTCGTCCTCGTTCTCCGGGGCGAAGCCGATGTCGCTGCCGACGACCGGGCGCTTGCTCGTGCCGTCGTAGATCGTGTTCGCGCCGATCTTCTCGTCGTCCTGCGTCACCGCCCCCTGGTCCAGGGCCGCCGCCAGGATCACCGGCTTGAAGGTGGAGGCGGGCTGGTAGTCGGTGCGGGTGGCGTTGTTGGTGTAGTGCTCGACGTAGTTCACGCCGCCGTACATCGCCACGACCGCGCCCGTCTTCGGGTTCACCGACACGGCACCGGCCTGGACGTCACCGTCGACCGGGCGCTTCTTCTTGTCGAGCTTGCTGGTCAGCTGGTCCTTGACGGACGCCTCCAGCGCCTTCTGCTTCTTCTTCTCGATGTTGAGGGTGATGTTCCAGCCGCCGGCGCCGACCATCGCCTCGGCTTCGTTGCTGTTGTCGGCGACGCCCTGGGCGACGAGTTGCTTCTCCAGCTCGGTGTTGGCCGCCTTCACCAGGTACCCGACCTGGCCCTCCTGCCCCGGAGCCGCCTTGGGCTCCTTGGGGACCGGGAACGTCATCGCGTCGCGCTCGGCCTTGTCCAGCCAGTCCTTTTCGACCATGTTGTCGAGGACGTAGTTCCAGCGCTGCTGGACCAGCTTCTTGCCGGTGTCGCTTGCGGCGGCCCAGTCGTACTGGCTGGGGGCCTGGAGCAGCGCGGCGAGGTACGCGCCCTGCTCGACCTTGAGCTTGTCGGCGTCGACGCGGTAGTAGGCCTGGGCGGCGGCCTGGATGCCGTAGGCACCGCGTCCGTAGTAACTGGAGTTGATGTAGCCGGCCAGGATGTAGTCCTTGGACTTCTCCCGGTCCAGCTTCAGGGAGATGACCAGTTCCTTGAGCTTGCGGGTGACCGTCTGTTCCTGGGTCAGGTAGTAGTTCTTGACGTACTGCTGGGTGATCGTCGAACCACCCTGGGCGCCCTTGCCCATGAGCGTGTTGAGCACACCGCGTGTGGTGCCCTTCAGGTCGACGCCGGCGTCCTGGTAGAAGGACTTGTTCTCGGCGGCGACGAAGGTGTGCTGCACGGGCTTGGGGATTTCCGCGAGGTCGACGTTCTCCCGGTTGAGCTTGCCGTCGCGGGTCAGCAGCGTGCCGTCGCTGTACTTGTAGACGTTGCTCTGGAGCTCGGCCTCGGCGTTCGCCGTGTCGGGGATCGGCGTCGTCATGTAGAGGATGATGAAGGCGCCGATGACGAGCACGGTGAAGCCCAGGAACGTGCCGAGCATCTTCTTCCAGGTGAACAGGCGCCGTATTCGGCCCTTCTCACCCTTGGCACCCTTGCCGCCCTTCGGCGCTCCGCGGCGGGCCGCCACACGCCCGCCGACGGCGGCCTGCGGCGCGCCCTCCGCCGACGACACCGACTCGGTGCGCGACTCGGGAGCCGCCGCCTGCGACGAGCGGTTCCTGGGCGCCGCGCGACGGCCACCACGCTGTCGCGCTCGTCTCTCTTCCGCTCGTCCCATGAGTCCGCTCGCTCCGCTTCCTACTCGGTAGTCACACCTGTGCCCTGAGGCAGGTCAGCTCAGCAAGCTAACACCGCTCTCTGTGACAAAGGGGGCTCGATCCGGTCCCGCGAGGGCGTGAGAATCAGCACCCCTCGCCCTGGAACCGGTGCACCGCTCCAAGTGAACCGACGTACGAGAGGGGTCAAGGGTTGCCATCCCGCAGTAAAGTGATATCACTTAGATAGACCCAAGCTAGGCCCAGCTACACCGAGGCGAACCTGCGAGCGCTCACCCATCGGGCCGCTCACGTGCTCGCAAGAAACGGGGGACCCATGTCCACGCACGACCCGTCGGCCACCGTCGACACGCCCGAGATGCCCACCCCACAGGTCCGCGAGTTCCCGGCGCGCAGCGTGGGCGGCGGCCTCGCGCTGCTGTCCGGCCTGGTCGGACTGCTGGCCGGCGCCGGCATGATCGCCGTCGCCACGACCGTGACCTCGTCCGGCGGCAACGCCGCGCTGATCACCGGCGGCATCCTCGTCGCGCTCGCCGCGTTCCTCGCGATGTGCGGGCTGAACACGGTGGCGCCGGGCGAGGCCCGCGTGGTGCAGCTGTTCGGTCGCTACCGGGGCACGATCCGCGAGGACGGACTGCGCTGGGTGAACCCCCTCACCTCCCGCGAGAAGATCTCCACCCGCGTCCGCAACCACGAGACCGCCGTCCTCAAGGTCAACGACGCCTACGGCAACCCCATCGAACTGGCCGCGGTCGTCGTCTGGAAGGTGCAGGACACCGCTCAGGCCTCCTTCGAGGTGGACGACTTCCTGGAGTTCGTGGCCACCCAGACCGAGGCCGCCGTCCGGCACATAGCCATCGAGTACCCCTACGACGCCCACGAGGAGGACGGGCTCTCGCTGCGCGGCAACGCCGAGGAGATCACCGAGAAGCTCGCCGTCGAGCTGCACGCGCGCGTGGCAGCCGCCGGTGTGCGGATCATCGAGTCCCGCTTCACGCATCTCGCCTACGCTCCGGAGATCGCCTCCGCGATGCTCCAGCGGCAGCAGGCGGGTGCGGTGGTCGCGGCGCGGCGCGAGATCGTGGACGGCGCCGTCGGCATGGTCGAGGCGGCGCTCAGCCGGATCGCCGAGCAGGGCATCGTGGAACTGGACGAGGAACGGAAGGCGGCGATGGTGTCCAACCTGATGGTCGTGCTGTGCGGGGACCGGGCACCGCAGCCGGTACTGAACACGGGGACGCTCTACCAGTGACCTCACCCGAAGAGGGGGAGGCCCCTCGGCGCCGGCCGCAGCAGCGCAAGCAGGTGCTGCTGCGGCTCGATCCGCTGGTGTACGACGCGTTGGCCCGGTGGGCGTCCGACGAGCTGCGGTCGGCGAACGCGCAGATCGAGTTCCTGCTGCGCAAGGCGCTCCAGGACGCCGGGCGGCTGCCCGGCGTCCTGGAGCGCCT
>NZ_MUBA01000664.1 GCF_002154575.1 Streptomyces bobili | reverse complement strand
CCCCCCACCCGCACCGCGGAGGCCACCGCGTCCGCCAGTGGCCCCACCTCGTTCGCCGCAAGCGTCGAGACGGTGATCCGGATGCCGGGCGGAGCCCCGAGCCGGAACCGGGCGCCGGGCGCGACCGCCCACCCCGCGTGCAGCAGCCGGGCCACCGCCCCGGTCTCGTCGGGCACCGGAATCCACACGTTCATCCCGCTGCGGCCGCGCGCCTCGACCCCCCGCTCGGCCAGCGCGGCGATCAGCGCGTCCCGGCGCGTCCGGTACGCCCGCGCGACCGCCGGGGTGTCCACCGCGCCGTCGGCCCACAGCCGCGCCACCGCCCGCTGGGTGATCCTGCTGACCCAGCCGGGCCCGAGGCGCTGGCGTCCACGGACCCGGTCGAGGGTGACCTCGTCGCCGGTGAGGACGGCGAGCCGCAGGTCGGGGCCGAAGGCCTTGGCGACCGAGCGGACGAAGGCCCAGTGTCCGGTGGTTCCCGCGAGGGGGTGCAGGGGCAGGTCGACGATCCGGTGACCGTGGTCGTCCTCGATGAGCAGTGTGCCGGGGTGCCGGCGCAGCACGGCCCGCAGGGCACGCGCGCGTGCGGCGCCCACCGCGGCGCCGGTCGGGTTCTGGGCCCGGTCGGTCACGATGAGGGCGCGGGCACCGCCCTCCAGGGCCTTTTCCACGTCCTGCGGCAGGGGCCCGTCGTCGTCGACGCCGACCGGGACCGTGCGCAGTCCGAGCGCCGGGACGAGGTCGAGGAGCGAGCCCCAGCCGGGATCCTCCAGGGCCACCGTGTCGCCGGGCTTGAGGTGTGCGGCGAGCACCCGCTCGATGGCGTCCAGCGAGCCGGAGGTGACGGCCACGGGCCCGGCCGGCACCCCGTCGGCGTCCAGCTCGGCGCGGGCCGCCCGCGCGAGTTCGGGCTCGACCGGATCGTGTCCGTACAGGACCGGTTCCCGGTCGCCCTGCGCGGCGGCCCAGGCGAAGGCCGGCCCGAGCGCGGGCAGCAGCGCTGTGTCCGGGTTGCCCGCCGAGGCGTCCCGCACCCCCGCCGGGACCTCCACGCGGATGAACTCGCGCCCGGTCGTGGCCGGCCTGGACCGCACTCTGCTGCCCCGCCGGCCGTCGGTCTCGATCACCCCGCGCTCACGCAGGGTGCGGTAGGCGGCCGCGACGGTGTTCGGGTTCACCCCCAGCCGCTCGGCCAACTCGCGCATCG
Source organism: Streptomyces bobili (assembly GCF_002154575.1). GTDB lineage: Bacteria > Actinomycetota > Actinomycetes > Streptomycetales > Streptomycetaceae > Streptomyces > Streptomyces bobili. The sequence goes on along the minus strand of NZ_MUBA01000664.1, from coordinate 4,783 downwards.
GGGGCAGCGGTTGGCCCGGGGCCAGCTCACCGGTGCCCACCGCCTGCTCGACGCTCGCGGAAATGTCGGCTGCACGCCGTCCTGTGATCCGATACTCTCCTAGCACAAAGCCGATTATGCACTAGTGCAATGGAGAACGCCATGCAGGGGACCACGCAGCCGCAGGGGACCGCACAGCCGACGACGTCACCCGCCGCCTACACACCGACCGACCGCACGGTCCCCACCCGGTCCGCGCAGAAGGCGTCGTACGACAAGGACCTGGTGCACGCCATACTCGACGAGGGTTACGTCTGCCACCTGGGCTTCGTCCGCGACGGCGCGCCGGTCGTGCTGCCGACGCTCTACGGCCGGGTCGGCGAGACGCTCTACGTCCACGGTTCGACCGGTTCGCGCCCGCTGCGCATGACCGGGCAGGCGGATCCGGGACTGCCGGTGTGCCTGACGGTGACGCATGTCGACGGACTGGTGCTGGCCCGCTCGGCCTTCCACCACTCGATCAACTACCGGTCGGTCGTGGTGCACGGCCTCGCCCACGACGTCACCGACCCCGAGGAGAAGCTCGCGGCCCTGGACGCCCTGGTCGATCACGTCGTCCCCGGCCGAGCCGCCGACTCCCGGCCGGCCAACAAGAAGGAACTGGCCGCCACCGCGGTCATCCGCATCGACCTGAACGAGGTCTCGGCCAAGACCCGTACCGGCGGCGTGAACGAGGAGCCCGAGGACCTCACGCTCCCCCACTGGGCTGGCGTCGTCCCCCTCCGCAAGGGCTACGGCACCCCGCTCCCCGAGGCCGACCTGCTCCCCGGCACGGCACTCCCCGCCTACCTCGGGACGCTGTGATGCTGATCCATCCCTGGGACGCGCCCCAGGACGACTCCGAGTGGCGGCACTGGCTGGCCGTGCGCGACTTCGGCCAGCTCGCCGGCAACGGCCTTCCCGGCGACCCACCGTGGGTGCAGCCCCTGCACTTCGCCTACGACGCCGAGCGCGGCGAGGCCGTCACCCACCTCGCCCGGCCGAACCCCGTGTGGGCGGCGCTGGAGGCCGACCCGCAGGTCGTGCTGAGCGTGGTCGACGACCACGCTTACATACCCGGCCCCTGGCAGGCACCTCCGGACGCGCCGCCCGAGCACGGCACCCCGACGAGTTTCTACGCGGCGGTCCAACTGCGCTGCACGGCCCACCTGGTCGACGACCCGGACGCCAAGGCCGCCCTGCTGAACCGGCAGCTGGGCCACTTCCAGCCGGAGGGCGGCTCCGCCCGGGTCGCGGCGGGCGAGGTGCCGTACGGCCGTCTGCTCTCCGGTATCCGGGGGATCCGGCTCGAAGTGAGCGGCGTGCGGGCCAAGTTCAAGTACGCCGGCCACCGGCCCGCCGAGACCCGCGAGCGCATCGCCGCCGGCCTCGACGCACGTGGCGGTCCGGGGGACGCGGCGGCCCGCGAGCACCTGCTGCGACGCGGGCCCGCGATCTGACCGTACGACGGCGCGCCCGGCGTGTCCGCCGGGCGCGGCTCAGCTCAGGGACCGCCTCAGGTCGTCGTGCCGCGGGCGGACAGCTCCCGCTCGGGGCTGCCCGCGGCCACCGGGTCCGCGGAGCCCTTGGCGGGGGTCGACGACTGCGCGATGAACGCGCCCAGCAGGACGATCGCGCCCCCGACGATCTGAGGCGCCGAGAGGTGCTCGCCGAGCAGCACCCAGGCCAGGACGGTCGCGATGACCGCCTCCAGGCAGGCCACCACCCCCGCCACCTGCGGGGACAGCCGGCGCACCGAGACCACGCCGGTGACGTACGCGACGACCGTGGCGATCAGCACGATCCAGCCGAGCAGCAGCCAGGCCGGTACGTCGGTGCCGTCCATGGCGGCGGAGTGCGCGAGCAACGACCAGTTCATGTTCCAGGGACGGGCGACGGCCGTGAGGACGACCGCGCCGACGAGGAGGCCGTAGGCGATCACGCCGAGCGGGTCGGGGGCGTCATCGCCGGAGTCGCTGCCCTGATCGGAGAGGACGAAGTAGCCGACCTGGCAGCAGGCGGCGGCCAGCGCCAGGGCCAGGCCGAGGGCGTCGAAGCCGAGCCCCGACCAGACCTCGACCACGCAGGCGAGCCCGCCCACCGCGAGGACCACACCGAGCGCGGCGGCCCGCGTCACCGGCCGCCGCTGCACGAACCGCACCCAGCCGAGCACGAGCGCGGGCGCCAGGTACTCGACGAGCAGCGCGACGCCGACGGGGATGCGGGAGATGGAGGCGAAGTAGAACGCCTGGACGCCCGCCACGCCGAGCAGTCCGAACCCGGCGAGCAGCGCGGGACGGCGACGCACCAGCACGCGGTGGCGCACCGCGAGCGGCAGCATCACCAGGGCCGCGCCCGTCACCCGCAGCCACACCACGTGCAGCGGGTCGAGTCCCGCCTCGATCAGCGGCTTCGCCGCCACTCCGGACCCGCCGAAGGCGATGGCCGACCCGATCGCCAGAGAGAGCCCGATGCCCTTCCCGCGACTGACCTGACTGCTCACAGACGTACGCACCGGCACATGATGACAGGCGAAGACATGACCGTCACCCCCGTTGACACCTGTCTCAGCGGCTGGACGGGAGGAGCCGGGCCGCACCGTCAGGGCGCGTCGTCCTCCTCGGCGTGTCCGGCGAGGCCGTCCTCGATCCGCGCGCACACGACGAGGGGGTCGATGCCGGCCCGGCCCAGCACCTCGACGGCACGGGTCTGCGGGTCGGCGAGGACGGCGGCCAGCAGATCGACACCGCGGGCGCTGTCGCCGTAGGCGGGCCGCCCCGCGTCCGGGGTGTGAGGTCCGGGGCGCGCCGCGGCCCGCACGCGCGCTTGCCGCAGCGCGGTGGAGGCGAGCGGCGAGAAGCCCTCGACGGTCGTCACGACGGGCACGGCGCCCGAGTCCTCCACGCCGCCCTGCCAGCGCAGGCCGTAGCCGATGCTGCGCTGGACGAGATAGCCGAAGAGGCGGGCGAGCTGCGGGCCGCCGCCGAAGGCGGCGCGCACCTCGGGATCGTTCTCCAGGAGGGAGTGCAGCAGGTGCGCGGTGTCGATCTGCCGGTCCCCGTCGCGCACGGCCCGCCGGCGCGCGCCGTCGACCGCCGCCGCCAGCTCGGCACTGAGCCCGGCGTCGTCTTCCATGGCGCGGAACGCGTGGTCGCGCACCGGCTGCCGGGGGATACGGGGTTGCACATCTCCCACCCCATCAGTCCCGGCCGGCCGCGTCATCCCCGGCGGGAACCATCTTCGCGTCCCACACAGAGCGGACGAGGAGGGCCGGAATCTCCTCCTTGGGGATGAGATCAGGCCGTTTTCGCCCCAGGGGCGCGCGCCTCCTTGTCTCGCGCCCCCGGGGCAACCGCGGGCGCCCGCGGTCACGTCTCACGGACATGGAGAGCGGGTGCTGGCTGGTGGCCCTGGCCGCGGTCGACGGCAGACAGTATGTGTACCGGGTGTACGCCCCGGAGGACGCGCTGCCCGCCGATCTGTTCTGGGAGGCCTGGCACTGTCACGACGAGGGGCCGTTCCCGCGCGCGTGGGACCTGTTCGACGCGGCGGAGATTCGGCGGGTGAGCCGGTCCGGCAGCCGGCAACGTCTCTGACGGTTCGCGTATCTGAGGGCCCACGTGTCTGAGGGCCCACGTGTCTGAGGGCCCACGTGTCTGAGGGCCCACCTCTCTGTGGGTCCACACACCTCAGATAACTGACGGTTCGTCAGCCTTGAATGTTCGCGCCGCTGCGGCTACGTTCCGCGGCACCGCAGCCCGAGTCGCCGGACACGAAGAGGTGGTCGCATGGCCGAAGTCAGCGCGGAGGCACGCATCCAGGCACCGGCCGAGAAGGTGTGGGCACAGCTCACGGACTGGTCCGCGTACGGGGAGTGGAACACGACCCACACCAACTTCCCCCAGGGCGGCCCGAAGACGCTGGAAGAGGGCGCGACCTTCCAGGAGAACATGAAGCTGATGGGCTTCCCGGCCGAGGTCGAGTGGACCGTGGAGGAGCTGGAACCCGCGCGGGTGCTGGCCATCCGCGGCAAGGGCCCGATGGCGGTGGCCCTCGTGACCCGCTACACCCTGACGCCCGACGGCGATGCGACGGGCGTGCGGATCGACGGCGAGTTCACGGGCGCGGCCGTGTCGCTCATGGCGGGCAAGCTGAAGGACTCGGCGACGGCCGCCCTCACCGAGTCCCTGCGCAAGCTGGACGGGCTGGCCTCGACGACGGCCTGAGCGGGCGCGACGGCGGAAGGCGCCCCGCCGGATCATCGGCGGGGCGCCCCCACTCGTCGGGCCGTACGGCCGTCAGTCCTCGTCGGCGAGGATCAGGTACAGCTTCTTGCGGGCGTCGTTGATGACGGTGAGCGCCTTCTCGCGCTGTTCCTTGCTGCCGGTCTTCCAGACCTGCCCGAAGGCCTCCATGAGGCCGAAGCCGGCCTGCCGGATCTCGCCGAGGGCCTCCCAGTCGACCCCGCGGGAGGCTTCCTCCCAAGGGGCCTCGGGCCCCTCCTCGGCCGCCGTCCGGCCCGCGTCGGTGAGCGAGAACAGCTTCTTGCCACCCTCCGAGGCGCTGCTGATCAGGCCCTCGTCCTCCAGCAGCTGGAGGGTGGGGTACACCGAGCCGGGGCTCGGCTTCCAGGCGCCGCCACTGCGCTCGGCGATCTCCTGGATCATCTCGTAGCCGTGCATCGGCCGGTCCTTCAGCAGGGCCAGGATCGAGGCCCGCACGTCACCGCGCCGCGCCCTCCCCCTGGGTCCGCCCCGCCCTCGAC
>NZ_MUBA01000663.1 GCF_002154575.1 Streptomyces bobili | reverse complement strand
GGGGTGAGGAGGAGCAGGGTGAGCCGTTCGGTGGCCGCGGGGGGCGCGTAGCCGGTGAGCCAGACCAGGTCCGGGCCGGGCGCCACCAGCAGGCCGGCCAGCCCTGCGTCGCCTGCCGCCCGCACGGCCCGCTCCATGCGGGCCCGGTAGTCGTCGGCGGTGAAGCGCGCGGGCGTACGGCCGGTCATCCGGGCCTCCCTGGAAGGACGTGGTGACTACGGGCAGCATCCTGCCCGGTCGGCAGGGGCGGCGCGACCCGGTCGACGGGTTTGGGTCGGACGAAGGGGCGGGTCCTGACGTGCGACCGCGGCATACCGGGCGAGGACGAGGGGGCCGTGCCGGACGGGACGTACGCCGGCCTGGATCGAGGAGTCCCTCGGCGAGCCGACCGGGACGCGCCGGCACTGCTCGCCCTCGACCGGCGGCGCCCGGCCCCGCCCGCACGCCCTCACCGCTCACCCGCTCACCCGCTCACCGGGCCGTCAGGTGACGATTCCCGGCACGACCGTCAACTGCTGGTAGCCACCACTCCTGTGACGGACTGTCACTTTGGTTTCCTTGCCCGGTTTCGCCTCCTCGACCGCCCGTGCGAGATCCGCCGCCGAGTCGATCCGGTTCCTGCCGAAGTGCAGTACGACGTCCCCGCGTACCAGACCGGCCGAGTAGCCGGGGCCGGGGACGTGGACGGCGACGATCTCGGCGCCCGCCTTCTCCGCGTCCACGATCTCCAGGCCCAGGGTCGCGTCGGCCGGCTCCGCCGGCGCCGAGAACGGCGCGGACGGACGCGGACCCGCCTGGGGCACGGCGCCCGCCGCGGCTCCGCCCGTCTGCCGTTGCAGCTCGGCCAGCTTGCTCGCCCCGATCACGGTGGCGCCCACGGTGCCCAGGCCGACGCCGGACAGCACCAGGACCGTACCGACGAGCATGCCGGACAGCAGGGTCGTCAGACGCCTGCCGCGGCGGCGGGCCGCATGGGGGTGGCGGGGCCGGCCGTCGGACGGCGGGCCGCCGCCGGGCTCCTGGCCGGGCATGGGCTTGGGACGCAACGCGGTCTGTTCCATGGATCGCCTCCGGCTGGTGCTCTACCCGGCGACCGGGGGCGCCACGAGCCACGAACGAGTGAGACTGACCAGCGGTCAACAGCGGTACGGCGCCCCGGCACGGGTCTCACGCGCGCGGGGACAGCGCCGCGACCAGGGCCCGCGCGGCACCCGTCGGCGTACCGGCGTGGACGAGTTCCACCCGGTGGACGACGCGTGGCGCGGTGATCGGTACGGCCACCACGCCGGGCACGTGGGCCGTCGCCGAGCGGGGCAGGAGGGTCAGACCGTGGCCCGCGGCGGCGAGCGCGGCCAGGACGCGGACGTCGGTGCCGTCGTAGCGCAGGGCCGGACGGAAGCCGTGGCCGCCGTTCGCGGCGCGGAGCTGGGGCAGCGGCAGGCCGGTGTCGGGGGCGTCGATCCAGCGGGCGTCGGCGAGGTCGCCGAGGCGCAGTCCGGTGCGGCGGGCGAGGGGGTGGCCGGCGGGCAGCAGGACGCCGACCTGTTCCTCCTCGACGCCGTAGGTCGTCAGCGGTGCCACGTCGGGCAGCCGGAGGGGGTCGCTGGGGGCGGCCAGGCCGTCGACGAGGCCCACGTCGGCGGTGCCCGCGGCGACGGCGGCGGGGACCTCGTCGCGGGCGAGCACGCGCAGTGTCACCCCGGCGGACGGCAGGGCGGCGAGGGCCGCGGCGGTGAGCGCGGTCGCGGAGGTGGCCAGGGTGAGGCCCTGGTCGGGGGCGGCGGCCATCCGCACGACGTCCGCGCGGGCCGCCTCCAGCCGCAGCAGCAGGGGGCCGGCGTGTTCGAGGAGCCGTGCACCGGCCGCCGTGGGGGCGACGGGACGGCGGGTGAGCAGCGGCGCGCCGAGGTCCTGTTCGAGGGCCGCGATGTGCTGGGAGACGGCCGACTGGGTGTAGCCGAGGGTGCGCGCGGCCTCCGAGAAGGAGGCGAGGCGGGCCACGGTGACGTAGGTGCGCAGGAGGTGCGGGTCCATTCCCCCAGGATCGCATCAGCTCTGCTTATCGGAGGTGCAGGAATCATCGTTGGACGTGAAGTGGGGGCGGCTCCGAGGATGGCACACATGACCGACAGCAGCGCTCAGCTCACCGGCACCGCCCGGATCGCCAAGATCGCCCTCGTGGGCGACCACTCCCCCAACGTCGTCTCGCACACCCGGATCCCGCTCCTGCTCGACGCCCTCGCCGCCCGCGACCGGCTGGTCCTCGACGCGTACTGGATCCCGTCGGCCGACGCGGAGGCCGAGGGCGCGGTGCGCGGCTTCGACGCGGTGTGGGTGGTGCCGGGCAGCCCGTACCGCAGCGAGGCCGGTGTCCTCGCCGCGATCCGCACCGCCCGCGAGGAGGGCATCCCGTTCCTCGGAACCTGCGGCGGGTTCCAGCACGCGCTGCTGGAGTTCGCCCGCGACGTCTGCGGGCTCACCCAGGCGGCGCACGCCGAGAACGATCCCGACGCCGAGGACCCGCTTTTGGAGCCGCTGGCCTGCTCGCTGGAGGGCCACGAGGACACGGTGCTGCTGGAGCCGGGCTCGCTGGCCCGCGAGGTGATCGGACGGGAGTCCACGGTCGAGCGCTACTCCTGCCGGTACGGCCTCTCCCGGCACGCCGACACCCTCGTCGCGCACGGCCTGCGCTTCTCCGGCCGGGATCCGCGGGGCCAGGTCCGGATGGCCGAACTCCCCGGCCACCCCTTCTTCCTGGCCTCCCTCTTCCAGCCGGAGCTGTACGGCGACGGCTCGCGCCCGCACCCCATGATCCGGGGGCTGGCGCGAGCCGCGGTCGCGCACGCGGCGTGACGGACGGCCGCGCGGGCCGTGTGAGCGTCACCGCTCCGTCGTTCCGCAGGGTCAGCCGACCGGCAGTGAGGGTACGGCCGGTGCGCGGTCGGGCAGGAAGCCGTGGGACCGGCGGGACAGGTAGGAGTCCTTGTAACGGTCCACCACCCGGTGCCAGTTGAGGATGCCGGCCATCCAGTTCTGGAGGTCGCCCACATAGCCGCCCATGGCCTCACGGGCTTCTGCCGACAGGTCGAAGTCGTCGTACAGCACGGGCAGTTCGTGGGCGACCACGTGCTCGAACTGCTGCATGCGCTGGGTCATCAGGTCGTGGACGACGCCGAGCGCGGCCGGGTAGTCGCAGCCGAAGAAGTTCTGCACGACGAGGATCGCGTTGTGGATCTCGCCCTCGAACTCGATCTCCTTCTGGTACGAGAAGACGTCGTTGAGGAGGCAGGCGTAGTCGATGGCCGCGTTCTCCAGCGAGCGGACGGGGCCGCTGGCGTACACCTCGGGCGGTACGGCGGGGCCCTGGCCCATGCGGCACAGGCTCAGGGTGAGGTCGGAGCCGAAGGTGGCGCGCCGCATCTCCAGGTAGTCGACGGGGTCGGGGATGCGGTTCTGGAGCTGGTTGGACAGCTCCCACACCCAGCTCTCCGTCATGCTGTCCACCGCCGTGCGCAGGGTGCGCCGCTCGCCGGGGGTCATCCCGGCCGTCGTACGCGCCCACAGGTCGATCAGCGAGCGCTCCATGGCGTTCAGCGGGACGAGGGTCTCCTCGCCGTCGACGGGCATGCAGGCCGACAGGCGGGCGGTGGTGACCCTGGCCGCGGCCAGGTCACGGCGGTTGCCGTACACCAGCGGGTAGTAGTCGTCGCCGTAGGTGCCGAAGGCGAGCCAGGAGGCGCTGAGGTCGAGGGCCTCGGGACTGCCGTCGGGGTCCAGGCCGGCCGAGCACACCGCCAGGTCGCAGGAGGCGAGCTTGTCCTCGTCCCACACCCCTTCGGAGAGCATGCCCATACGGCGCGTCCACCCGACCAGGTTGTGGCGGGCCCGGTCCAGATGCGGGCTCAGCTCCACCTGGAAGGGCATGTGGAACGCGGGCAGCCGGGAGGGGCCCACCTTCTGGAACGGCACATGCGTGTACGCGCGCAGGCGTTCCGCGGCGGCCGAGGCGAGCAGGGCGCCGATGTCCGCGGCGGAGGTGCCGGGGCGGGTCAGCTTCTCCCAGGGCGAGGTGGGCCCGGCTCCCTTGTTCATGTACCGGCTGGAGCGCATGTGCCACTCGTGGCCGCCGGACTGCCAGTCCTGCAGCCCCTTGGTGTAGGCGGCGACGGCGGCCACTTCGTCAGGCCGCAGGCCGTTCTCCACGGCCAGCGCGGGCACTTCGGTCACGGCGGTGTGCTCGAACTGGTGGAGACGCGAGGTGAGGATGTCGTTGACGGTGTCGGCGGCCTCCTGGGTGGTGCAGCCGAAGAAGGTCTCCAGGACGAGCACGCCGTTGCTCAACTCCCCCTCGTCCTCGACCTCGCGCTGGTAGGAGAACAGGTCGTTGCGCAGGTGCACGCCGTCGGAGAAGGTCTCCATGAGCACCCTGAGCGGCCTGGACCGGGCGACGGCGGCCGGGACTTCGGCGGTCGCGTACTCCACGAGCCCCGCGGACCAGGGGGCGCCGCCCACCTTGCGGCGCATCTCGATGTACTCGACGGGGTTGGAGACCCGCCCCTCGTTGATGTTGGACAGCTCCCACATCGACTCGTTGAGGAGGTGCTCGGTGGCGACGGCGAAGCGGCTCCGCCAGTCGGCGGACATCGCCGGCACGGTGCGCGCCCACAGGTCGGCGAGGCCCGCCTCGACCGGGTTCTCCGGCTCCGGCACGGGGGTCGCCAGGTCGAGCGGCATGAACAGCGGGAGCCGGTCCAGGTGGGCCTTGCCTGCCGCCCGGTCCGGGGTGCGTTTGAACATGTCGAGGAAGTGGTCGTCGAAGAAGAACACCCACACGTACCAGTCGGTGATCAGCGACAGGGCGGGGCCGTCGCAGTCGGGGTGGGTATAGGCGCAGAGCAGGCCGTAGTCGTGCGCGTCGAGGTCGGCCTGCTCCCAGATCCCGGAGCCCTCCAGCATGCCCATCTCGCGCGCCCACGCCGTCGAGTGGGCGCGGGCCTCGTCGAGGTGCGGGTTGAGCCGCGCGGGATACGGCATGTAGAAGTGCGGGAGTTCGAACGGCTGCGTCATGGCCGGGCCCTACCCGGCGCCCCCAACCCTCATCCGTGGGGCGGCACATGATCACACCATCGCGTGAACCAGGGGCGAATCCTTGCGAATCGGGCGCGCTTGACCCTGGGCGGACGCGAGGGTCCGCGCCGCCTCACTTCCTGGTCTGGATCAGCGCGTGCGTCCCGCCGGTCCGCCAGCCCTGTCCCTCGGCGGCGGTCAGCGCGGCCTCCGTGCCGGCGGACAGCCCGGTGATCACGTCCGACTTCAGGGTGCGCAGGGCGGCGACCGGTCCGGGGAAGTACGCGGTGACCTCGCCGAAGGGGGTCGTCGGCGGCCACAGCCGGTCGCCCACCAGGCGCCGGTAGTTGAGGTCGCCCTTGACGATCGTCAGGGTGGCGCCCGCGAACTCGGCGCGCAGGTCCTGCGGCATCCGCCCGTACGGCAGCGGGGCGGCGGCGAAGGGATGGGCGCGGACCGTCAGGGTGCCGTCCGCCATGGCCGCCCACAGCCGCCGCCCGTACCCGCCGGCCGCGCCCGGAGCGGCCGTCAGGCGGCGCAGCGCGTCGACGACGTCGGCGGTCGTGGCGTCCGAGACGTAGTAGGGATACGGCTTGACGTGCAGGACGACCCGGCCGGCCCGCCCGTGGGCGAGGAGATGGGCGGCGAGGAGCAGGTCGGGGATCAGTTCGCGGCCGGCGTTGTCGGCGACCAGGCACAGCGTGCCGTCGGCAGCGCGCGGGGGCGCCAGCAGCGCCCACAGTGCCTCGCTGTCGTCGGCGACGAGTCCGGGCACGGCGGCCCTGTCCCGCGCGCCCGCGTCGGAGAGCCGGAAGCCGAGGTCGGCGCGGTTGCCCCACAGGGAGCCGTGCAGCAGGGCCTGTGCCTGTTCCGGCTCGGGGCGGCCGTCGAGGCCGTCGAGCGCGGCGAGTTCGTCGTCGGTCTCGGGGGCGTCCAGTTCGGCGAGCTTGAACGGGCGGAACGGGTCGAGGCCCTGCCAGGGTCCGGGCCGGAAGTAGCCGACGGCTTCGAGCAGCAGACGGTAGAAGTAGCTCTCCGACCACAGCCAGGGCACCTCGTACCAGGAGCGGCCCGCGTACGCGTCCAGCCCCCAGGCCCGCCACCTGTCCCGGTCGTGCGCGTCGGCGG